>JBKECG010000137.1:0-1573 GCA_047974395.1 Pikeienuella sp.
GGGGCCGGGGTCCAGATGCGCTTCGACCGAAGGCGGCCCGTCGCCGAAACGCACCGCCAGCAGGCCCAGCCCGAGCCGGCGGCAGAGCCGGATCACATCCTTGGAGCGCAGCTTCCAGCCGCGCGGGCCAACGGGCGCCGCCAGATAGACCTGCTCAAAGAGCGTCTGCCGCGCCACGCCCTGCATCACCAGCGCCAGAGAAAAGGACAGCTTCAACTCCACCGCCACCGGCTCTTCCTCGCCGCGCAGCGCCAGCATGTCGCAAGGGCCGATCTCCGCCTTAACCTCATAGCCCTGCGCCTCCAGAAAGGCCTTCACGGGTTCATAGAGATCGGATTCGGCGGCGGGCTTCATGCGCCGAGCATCACCCTTCTTCAGCGGGTTTTCAAATGCGCCTTCAGGGCCCGGCGCAGAACCGGGCCGGCGCGGCGGCGATGGCGTCAAGCGTGTCGCAGCCATGGATGCTGACGCCGCCGGCGCCGATGCGGATGACGTCGTAATTCGCCGGGCCGTCGATCCAGTCGGGGGCCGGGTTGTCGAATTCCTGCATGAACTGGTGACCGGCGCCGCGACCGGCGTGATAGCCGATCCCGTCCGCGGTGGCGCCGTTCAGCGGAATATGGATATGGCCGAAGATGATGTGACGCACGCCGCCGGGATGGGCGCGCAGGATCGCCATCAGCCGGGCGCCGTCATGGAAGCCGATATTCGCGAAATGCGCCATGCCGTCCGGGACCGGCGGATGATGGACGAAGACGGTGACGGGCCGGTCCGGCGTCTCGGCCAGAACCCGGCTCAGCCAATCGGCGCGGGCGTCGCAGAACCGTCCGCCGATCTCGCCTTCGCTGAGCGAGTCGAGAAAGATCAGCCGGTCGGCGCTTTCAGGCGAATCCAGCACCGACTGGATGAAACCCGCCTGATCGACCGGATGTTCGGGAAAGGCCGCGCGGAAATTCGCCCGCCGGTCGTGATTGCCCAGCAGCAGGCGCGCCGGCATCGGCAGGACGCCCAGCATCTCGCGCAACGCCCGATAGGCGCGCGGATCGCCGTCATTGGCGAGATCGCCGGTGATCGCCACCAGATCGGCGTCAGCCTGATTCAGCCGCACATGATCGAGGATACGCGCCAGCCGGGCCGAAGGGTCCAGCCCGTGAAGCCGTTCCCCCGGCGGGACCAGATGAGTGTCGGTGATCTGGATGATCTTGAGCATGGCCTGCGTCTCCTTCTGCAAGCGCCTGCGCATAGGGCAATCCTGTGAAGGTTTTGCAACATGCTGGAGCGACATGGAATTTTTTCATTTCCGTCAGATATCTGTCGCCGTTTCTCCCGATGTCACCACGCATACCCGCCATCTGATGGAGAAACCGATGCTGAAATCCCTGACCGGCGCCGCCGTGATCGCGCTGGCCGCCGCTTCCGCCGCAGAAGCGAAGGTGCGGATCACCTGCCTGACCAACGCCGGCCACCTGACCCGCCAGCACGAGCCGCTGGCGAAGCAGTTCAACGAAATGCAGGATGAGGTGGAGGTGATCTACGCCGCGCCGGCGCAGGACTATGCCGACACCCATCTGAA
>JBKECG010000167.1:0-2172 GCA_047974395.1 Pikeienuella sp.
ATACATGCCGGGCCGTTTTCGAACGGCATCCAGGCCTTTAAGAACTTTAATGGAATTTGCGCCGTATTCTTCTGCCCGGTTCGCGTCGTCTGCCATGCGGCTCGTCCTCTTTGACTTTGTCATCATATACGGTGCCAGCGGGAGATTGTCACGCCACCGACACAAGATTTGGTGTCAAAAACAGACGCCCATGCGGCGCCCGCGCCGCTAGGGCCTCCGGATCCGGGAGATGCCGTTTTCCTCCGTGATTTCCAGCCGCTGCACATCGCCTGCGAAATCGGTGAAAAGCTCGGCGCCGGTGCCGGTCATCCAGGCCTGGGCGCCAAGGGCCGTGATCTCGTCGTATAATGCCGCGCGCCGGGCGGCATCAAGATGGGCGGAGACCTCGTCAAGAAGAAGCAGCGGGGAGGCGCCGAAATCCTCCGCCAGGGCCCGCGCGTTGGACAGGATCAGCGACAGAAGCAGCGCCTTCTGTTCGCCGGTGGAGGCTGCGCCTGCCTCGATCCCCTTGGCCGCATAGCGCGCCGCAAGGTCCGCCCGATGCGGCCCCGTGAGCGTGCGGCCCGCCGCCATGTCCGCCGGACGGCCGGCGCGCAGCGCATCGGCCAGATCACTCTCCGCCACCGGGAAACCGGCCCCCTCCGGCCCGGCAAGTGCCAGATCCGCCGCCGGAAAGACGGTTTGCGCGCTCTGCTGCGCCCGCCCGATCCGCTCCAGAACCATCAGGCGATTTGCCTGAATCTGCGCCCCGGCTGCGGCCATCTGCGCCTCCAGCGCCTCAAACCAGGCCCCGTCCCGGACCTGATCCCTGAGAAGCCGGTTGCGTTCGCGCATCGCCTTCTCATAGGTGATCGAGATTTCGGCATGGCCGGGCTCGAAACTCAGCACCATCCGGTCGAGAAACCGCCGCCGCCCCTCCGCTCCCTCGATCCAGAGCCGGTCCATGGCCGGGATCAGCCAGACGATCCGCACGATCCGGCCAAGCGATACCTGCGCGGCAGCCTTGTCATCTATCGCGACCTGCCGTGGCATACCGGTCTCGGACCAGGTGGCGATCTCGTGGTGCCGCCCGAGCGTCCTGACTTCTGCGGTGACCTTCCAGCCGAACGCTTCCTGCTTGCGCTCGAAGTCCTGAGCGGCGGCCCGGCGCAACCCGCGCCCGGGCGAGAGCAGCGACACGGCTTCCAGAAGATTGGTCTTGCCGGCGCCATTGGGACCGAAAATCGCCACCGGCCCGGGGCCGAATTCAAGCCGCGCCGTCTTGTAGGAGCGGAAATGCGACAACATCAGCGCGCCAACAGCCAGATGTGTCATGCCGATGGTCTCGAAGAATGGCTTACGATTCGCCTTGCAGAAAGTGGCTTCGAGCCCATCGCGATATCCGTGAAATGCAACGGTAGCCGGGCCAGCGGTTGGCCGTGGGCCGGCGCTTCCAACGGTTGAACAGCGCGGTTTATGGTGCCCCCAACTCCTCCCTCAACGGTGGGCGAGCGGGTGAGAAAGCGCCTGACCGCCGGGACGGCCAGACGCTGGCCCGGCGGCTTCGCCTTGACTCCGGGCCTGTCAACGCTTCGCATATGATGTCGGCGCTGCCCACAGTACCGACATTGCGAACGGTCAATCTTTGTGGCCGCTGGTGTCATTCACCGCCCGTCCGGCTGGCCCCATCACACAACGCGGCTGTCAGACGCGCATCGGCATGACGACATAGACCGCGCTGGCATCCGAGCCTTCACGCATCAGCGTCGGATCGCCCGAGGAATTGAACATGAAAACGGCGTTCTCGCGATCGACCTGACTGGCAATCTCCAGCAGGTATTTGGCGTTGAAGCCGATCTCCAGCCGCTCGTCGCTATAGGCGACGGAAAGCTCCTCCTCCGCCGCGCCGCTGTCGGGCGCGTTGACGGAAAGTACCAGCCGGTCCTCGTCCAGAGAGAGCTTGACCGCCCGCGAACGCTCCGAGGAAACCGTCGCCACGCGGTCCACCGCGCGTGCGAATTCGCTCGCATCCACCTCCAGCTTGCGCGGATTGCCCACCGGAATGACGCGCGCGTAATCGGGGAATGTGCCGTCGATCACCTTGGATGTCAGGGTGATCTCGGGCGTGGCAAAGCGCACCTTGGTCTCCGAAACCGATACGGCGATCTGCGCCTCGTCATCATCGAGCAGCTT
>JBKECG010000316.1:0-4517 GCA_047974395.1 Pikeienuella sp.
GGAGACCGCCGGCGGTCTCTGGGTCGCGCTCCCCTATCTGCCCGCCTATCGGCGCGTGCTGGTGACGGACCCGGAGACCGGCAGGACCGTGGTCGCAAGGCTCTACTGGCGCGATCCGGGATCGGATCAATCGGGGGCGGTGCTGTCCAGCGCGGCGGCCGCGGCGCTGGGCCTCGCGCCCGGCCGGGAGACGCATCTGACGGCGGAGCCGCTCGGCGATGACTGAGCCGATCGCCTTTCCCGAAATCGCGCCCAAGGCGAGCTGGGACGCGCTCGGCGCCGGGTTCGAATGGCGCCTGCCGGCGCGCTACAATATCGCCGACCTCATCTGCGACCGCTGGGCGCGGGCGACGCCTGACCGGACCGCGCTGATCGTGCTGGACGCCGCAGGCGCGGAGCGGCGCTGGACCTGTCTCGCCCTCGCCCGCCGGGCGGCGCAACTCGCCAACGCGCTGGCGGCGCGGGGAATCGGGCGGGGCGACCGGGTGGCGGTGCTGCTACCGCAATCGGCGGAGGCGCTGCTGGTCTGGCTGGCGGCGGCGAAGCTCGCCGCGGTGGTGACGCCGCTTTTCACGCTTTTCGGCGAGGAGGCGCTGGAATACCGGCTGGCCGACAGCGGCGCGGCGGCGCTGATCACCGACCGGGCCAACATGGCCAAGATCGCGGCGATCCGTCCGCGCCTGCCGGCGCTCGGCGCGGTGATCTGCGTCGAGGGGCCGGAAGAGGGCGCCGAGGGGCTGGAGCGGGCGCTCGCCCCCGCGCGCGACAGCGCCGGGACCGCCCCGACCGGGCCGGACGATCCGGCGCTGCTTTCATACACCTCCGGCACCACCGGCCCGCCAAAGGGCGCGCTGCATGGCCAGCGGGTGCTGGCGGCGCATGTGGTCGGGGCGCGGGTCGCCTATGATTTCCTGCCGCATCGGGGCGATCTGATGTGGACCCCGGCGGACTGGGCCTGGCTTGGCGGGTCGATGAACGCGATGGCGCCGGCACTCTATCACGGCGTGCCGCTGCTGGCGCACCGGATGAGCCGCTTCGACCCCGAACGCGCCTTTGACATCATGGCCCGCTGGCGGGTGCGCTGCGCCTTTCTGCCGCCGACGGCGCTGAAGCTGATGCGCCGCGTTCCCGATCCGCGCCGCTTCGGCCATGATCTGCGCGTGGCCGGCTCGGCCGGCGAGCCGATGGGAGCGGAGGTGCTGGCCTGGGGCGAGGAGGCTTTCGGCGTCCCCCTGAACGAGTTCTACGGCCAGACCGAATGCAACATGGTGATCGGCAACAACGCCCGCCTCATGGCCCCGAGGCCGGGCGCGATGGGGCGGGCGATGCCCGGCCATGTCGCCGCGGTGCTGGATGGCGGGATGCGCGAGGCCGACCCCGGCGCGGTTGGCGAACTGGCGATCCGGGCGCCGGATGCGGGCATGTTCCTCGGCTACTGGAACATGCCGGAGAAGACCGAGGAGAAATTCCGCCGCGACGCCGAGGGCCGGCTCTGGATGCTGACCGGCGATGAGGCGAGCCGCGACGAGGAGGGATATTTCCGCTTCGAATCGCGCGCCGATGACGTGATCACCTCCTCCGGCTATCGGGTCGGCCCGGCCGAGATCGAGGAATGCCTGGCCGGCCATCCCGCCGTCACCGTCGCCGCCGTGGTCGGCGCCCCCGACAAGCTGCGCACCGAGGTCATCCGCGCCTTCGTCGCCCCCGCCCCCGGGATCGAACGCTCGGATGCGGTCAAGGCGGCGCTGATCGCGCATGTGCGCCAGCGCCTCAGCCCGCATCTCGCGCCGGTTTCGGTGGATTTCGTCGATGAATTGCCGATGACCGCGACCGGCAAGATCATGCGCCGCGCGCTGCGCGCCCGCTATGCGGAGCCGGCGGCCTGAGGTCAGGGCGAAGATCACATATGCGTGATCTTCATGAATATGCTATCATCAGGCGGAGTTCCGTTCCGAAAGGGCGCCTGATGGATGGAAGCGGCGAAACCACCCGCCCCGGCGCGTTGTCGGTGATCTTCGCCGGTGCGCTGGCGACGATCGTCTTCGATGCGTTCGGACAAGGACTGTCGCCGGCCCTCGGCTTCGCGCGACTCGCGCCTGTCGGCCTCGCCAATTCGACGCTGGAGGCGATCTTTGGCGCGACCTGGACGCCGGGGGCGACGATCATCCACTATCTGACCGGACTCTTCGCCTATCCGCTCGGCTGGCTGCTGATCGCGCGCCCGGTCTGGCGGCGCGTCGCGCCGGGGATGGGCTGGGCGATCCCGGCGGCGATCTATGGCGTCGCGCTCTGGGTCTTCGCGCTGCTGGTCGTGGCCAATCTCTTCGCCGGGCTGCCGGCCTTCCTGAACTTCACCGGGATCGCATGGATCGCACTGATCGGCCATGTGATTTTCGCGCTGACCGCCGCTTGGGCGATGGAGGCGCGCCGCTTCGGCTGAACCCGCTCATCCCTCGATCCCGACCATGAAACGCTCACGCGCCCATTGCGGGAACGGGCGCGCGCGCCGGGTCGCCAGGTCGAAACAGACATTCACGGAAATCGACGTGGCGTGGCAGATCCCGTTCAGGAAGGCGCCATAACCCGTGGTCAGCGATTTCTCGCCGATCCGCAGCACCCGGCCGCCGACCTGAACCGTGCCGGGGAAATGCATCTCCTTGCGATAGTCGATCGACAGATGCGCGAGCACGAAGCTGAATTCCTGATCCCCTGACCCATCCAGATATTTGTCGAAGACCGCCAGCCGCCCGGCCTCGAACAGCGCGGCGTAGGCGACATTGTTCACATGGCCCATAGAGTCCTGATCGGAAAAGCGCAGCGTCACCGGCTCGAATATCTTGTAGCCGCCGATATCGGTTAGCTCGGGCGTCGTGTTCATGGGCTGATCTGTCCTCTTGCGATTCGCGGCCGGGCGCCGCCCTCTTGCGCTGGAAAAACCGAAAGGCGCGGCATGGCGTTTGAATATCCCTTCTATTTCCTTCGCCACGGCGAAACCACATGGAACGCGATCGGCAAGACGCAGGGTCAGCTCGACGCGCCGCTTTCCGATCTCGGCCGCCGGCAGGCGCAAGAGGCGGCGGCGATCCTGGCGGCGGAGCCGATCGCCCGCATCGTCTCCAGCCCGCTTTCGCGCGCCCATGACACCGCGGCGGCGGCGGCGGCGGCGACCGGCGCGCTGATCAGCCTCGATCCCGGGCTGATGGAGTTCCACGCCGGCGAATTGCAGGGCCAGCCGCGCGGCGAACATGTCAGGGAATATTTCGACAAGAGCTGGAGCCCGCCCGGCGGCGAGGCTTTCGACGATTTCGCCGCCCGCGCCTGGGCGGCGCTGACCCGCGCGGTCACCGGGCCGGGGGTGCTGGTGGTCGCCCATGGCGGGATCTGGCGCGCGGCGCAGGAATTTGCGGCCGTCGAACCCCGGCTCTGGCCGATGCCGAACGCGCTGCCGATTCTGGTGACGCCCGGCCCGGCGGGTTGGGCGGCGGAAGTGCTGGGCGAGAGGGCGCAGGCGGCGGAATAGGCCGCCTCAGCCCGCCAGCCGCATCAGATAGCGCCCATATTCGGTCTTGGTCAGCGGCGCCGCCAGCGCCCGCAGCGCCCCGGCGTCGATCCAGCCCTGTTCGAAGGCGACCTCTTCGGGGCAGCCGATCTTCAGCCCCTGCCGGCGCTCGATGGTGCGCACGAACTCCGCAGCCTCGATCAGGCTGTCATGGGTGCCGGTGTCGAGCCAGGCGTAGCCGCGGCCCATGCGCTCCACCGAAAGCGCGCCCTCGTTCAGATAGCTTTCCAGCAGGGTCACGATCTCCAGCTCGCCGCGGGCGGAGGGCGCGACCGCTTTCGCCCGCGCCGGGGCCTCCCCATCGAGGAAATAGAGCCCGGTGACCGCATAGCGCGAGCGCGGGTTCGTCGGCTTCTCGACGATGGAGACGGCGCGGCCCGCCTCGTCGAAATCCACCACGCCATAGCGTTCCGGGTCGGCGACGCGATAGCCGAAGACGGCGCCGCCGCTTTCGGCCGCGCCGGCCTGCGCCAGGAGCGAGGGCATGCCGTCGCCGTAGAAGATATTGTCGCCCAGCACCATGACCGAGGCCGCGCCGGCCAGGAAATCCTCGGCCAGGATATAGGCCTGCGCCAGCCCGTCCGGGCTCGGCTGGACGATATATTCGAAGCGCATGCCCCATTGCGACCCGTCGCCCAGCAGGCGCTGGAACTGCGCCTGGTCATGCGGGGTGGTGATGATCGCCACCTCCCGCGCGCCGGCCAGCATCAGCACGGTCAGCGGGTAATAGATCATCGGCTTGTCATAGACCGGCAGCAACTGCTTGGAGACGGAAAGCGTCAGCGGATGCAGCCGCGTGCCCGAACCCCCGGCGAGAACGATTCCCTTGCGCGCCATCATCCGATCTCCCTCAGCACATCTTTCAGCCCCGCGCGCCAGTCGGGCCGCTCGATCCCGCAGGCGGCGCGGATCGCCTCGCAGTCGAGGCGGGAATTCAGCGGCCGCCGCGCCGGGGTCG
>JBKECG010000430.1:0-12380 GCA_047974395.1 Pikeienuella sp.
CTGATGCGCGCGGCGCAGGGGTTGAAGGCGCATGTGCTGAAGGTGGAGGACGGGCGCGTCTTCCGCTCGGGGGCGCCGATATGAACGCGCTGCGCACGCTGAACGACGCGCTCGGGCGCAACGCGCCGCCGATCGCGCCGCGCGCCGGGGTGATCGGCGGGCTGATCGCGCTGGTCGCGGCGGCGAGGGGGTTTCTCCCCGCCGCCGGGGCGCGGACCGGCTGCGCCGCCGCCAGCCTGGCCGGGCGCTCGAGGGAGCGGCTCTCCGCCGTGGCCACGGTGCGGATCGAGCCTGGCGCGGAAGCGAGCGTGACGGAGGGCGCGCTCACCGTGCTCGGGTCCACCCCCGGCGTCGCCGCCGCCCGGGCGCTGTCGGAGGAGGAAAGCCGCGCCCTGCTCGCGCCCTGGCTCGGCGAGGACGCCGATATCGCCGCCCTGCCCGTCCCGCTGCTGATCGACGTGACGCTGGAGCCCGAAGGCGTTGATGTGGAGGAGATCCGCCGTCGGCTCTCGCTCGGCGCGCCGGGCGCGATCTGGGACGATCACCGCGAATGGCGCTCGCCGCTGATCGTCGCCGCGCGGGGGCTGCGCCGCGCCGCGGCGGCGGCGGTGCTGGTCTCCATCGGCGCGCTGGCGGCGATGGTCGCGGTGGCGGCGGCGGCCTCGCTCTGGTCCGGGGCCGGGGTGGTCAGGACGCTGAAACTGATCGGGGCGGAGGATCGTTTCATCTCCCGCGCCTTCGAACGCCCGTTCGCGATCCGCGCCGCGCTCGGCGCCGGAATCGGGGCGCTGGCCGCGGCGCTGATCGCGGCCGGCATGCCGGAGATTGACGCCATCGGCCCCCTGACCGCCGATTGGCGGTTGATCCTGCTGTCGCCACTGGCGGCGGCGCTGATCGCCGGGCTGACCGCGCTCGGCGCGACGCGGGCGGCGGCGGTTTTCGTGCTGAGACGGGCCTAGCGGAATGCGCGCCCTGCGCTCGGCCCTGCTCATGCTTTGGGTCTACGGGCTGATGGGGTTGCTCGGGCTGCTGTTTCTGCCGCTGGCGATCTGGTCGCGGGACGGAGCCTATGTCGCCATTTCGATCTATCTGAAATGCGTCTTCTGGGGCATGCGGGCGCTATGCGGCCTCCGGGCGGAGACGCGCGGCCCCGTTCCCACCGGCGACGTGCTGGTGGCGGCGAAACATCAGAGCTTCCTCGACGTGCTGATCCTGGTCCGCGACCTGCCCCGCCCGCGTTTCGTGATGAAGCGGAGCCTGGTCTGGGCGCCGATCCTCGGCTTTTACGCGCTCCGCATCGGCGCGAGCCCGGTGACGCGCGGCAAGGGCTGGGCCTCGGTCGAGGAGATGATGAGCGAGTTGTCGCGCCGGCGCGATCTGGACGGGCAACTGGTGATCTTTCCGCAGGGCACGCGGGTGAAGCCAGGGGTCGAGGCGCCCTACAAGCCCGGCGCGCATCTGATCTATCGCAGCTATGGCCTGCCCTGCGCGCCGGCGGCGGTGAACACCGGCCATTTCTGGCCCCGAACCGGGATCATGCGCAAACCCGGCGTCGCGGTGGTCGAATTTATGGAGCCCCTGCCCGAAGGGCTCTCCTCACATGAATTCATGACCGCGCTGACCGGGCGGATCGAACCGGCGAGCGCGCGCCTGTCGGAAGAGGCCCGCCAACGCTGGAACGCCTGAGCGCGCCTCAGTCCGGGCGCGCCCAGGGGCGCGGCAGCGCGCCGAGCGCGGCGTTGATCTCCGCCTCGTCGCCGCCCGAAACGATGGCGGTCAGGCCGGTCGCCTTGCTGTCCACCACCTCCACCACCACCGCGGAAATACCGGCGTTTTTCAGCACCTCCGCATAGACGCGGCGGATCGCGGCGCGGCGGAGATCGGGTTTGAAGACCTTGCCGACCGCAGTTTTCGGCAATTCACCCATCACCTCCACATATTTCGGCGCCGCGGCGCGCTCGGGGATGCGTTCGGCGGCGAAGGCGGCGAGTTCCTCTCCGGTGATGTTCGCGCCCTCCTTCAACTCGACATAGGCGCAGGGCAACTCGCCGGCGTAAATATCGGGCTGGCCGATCGCCCCGGCGAAGGCGACGGCGGGATGCGCCATCAGCGCCTCCTCGATCATCGCCGGGTCGATATTGTGGCCCCCGCGAATGATCAGATCCTTCGCCCGGCCGGTGATCCAGATATAGCCGTCGGCGTCGGTCTTGCCGAGATCGCCGGTGCGCAGATACCCCGCGCCGGTGAAAAGACCCTCGTTGCGCTTCTCGTCGGTATAGCCGGGAAAGACGCCGGGATTGCTGACGCAGATCTCGCCGATCTCATCGACGGCGCATTCGCGGCCATCGGCCCCGCCGGACGCGAAATCGAGGATCTTCACATCGGTATAGGGCATGGGGATGCCGATCGAGCCGATCTTCTTCTCCCCGTCGATCGGGTTGCCGGAGACGATGCAGGTCGCCTCGGTCATGCCGTAGCCTTCGATGATCTTCACCCCGACCGCGGCCTCGAACTGGCGAAACAGTTCCTGCGGCAGGGGGGCGGAGCCGCAGAAGGCGCTTTTCAGCGAGGAGATATCCGCGTTCACCGGCCGCTGCATCAGCGCCGCCGCCGCGGTCGGCACCATCACCATGAAGGTGACGCCCCATCGCTCCACCAGCTTCCAGAAATTGTCGAACACCCCATCGCCGCGATAGCCCTGCGGCGTGACCATGATCATGTGAGAGCCAAGCTGCACGCAGGACATCAGGATCGGATAGGCCGCGAAGACATGGAACAGCGGCAGCGGGCAGAGCAGCACGTCATCCGGCGCGCCCAGCACCGCCTCCGCCACCCAAGCGTTGTAGAGCGCGCCGCCGTGATTGTGCTGCGCCACTTTCGGCATGCCGGTGGTGCCGCCGGTGTGGAAATAGGCGCAGATCGTGTCATGCGTCGCGTCATTGGCGAAGCCGAGGGTCGGCGCGCGCTTGCGCATCTCGGTCATGAAGTCGCGGACCTCGACCCCGGCGGGCCAGGAGACCCGGGGCCGGATCAGCGGGATCAGCCAGGAAAGCGGCGGCCGCAGATAGCGCCTCAGATCGACGGTCAGCACATGTTTGACCTTCGGCGCGTGTTTCAGCGCCGCCGCCGCCTTCTGGGCGATGTCCGCCTTGGGGAAAGGGGCCATGGTGACCAGCACCTTCGCCCCGGTCTCGGCCAGGATCTCGCCGATCTGGCCGGCGGTCAGCAGTGGGTTGATCGGGCTGACGATGCCCGCGGTCATGCCGCCGAGCAGCGCCAGCACGGTCTCGTTGGCGTTGGGGAGGAGATAGGCGACCACGTCATCGCGCCCGATCCCCAGATCGCGGAAGAGATTGGCCGTGCGCGCGGTCTTCGCCAGCAGCGTGGACCAGCTATAGGTTTCGGCGTCTTCCTTCTCGCCGGCCCTGATCTGATAGCTGACTGCGGGGCGCGAGTCGTATTTCCCGGCGGTCGCGGCCAGAAGCTCGAACACGTTCTTCGCCGTCACCCGCCCTTCATAAGGAGCGGTCTCGATCGCCCTCTTGTCGGCGAGCCCCGCGTAAACCATGGCTATTCCCCCTTCGGCGCAGCATTCAAGACAAGCGCAAACGCAAGATGCGCGCGGGGGCGCGAAGCCGCAAGGCGGAAATATCAAAGCTTGTTCGCGCGATAGCCTGCGCGGGTTCAGTGCCGGTAGGTCGGCTCGACCTGATACTGCCCGCCTTCGAGCACCCCGAACATCTCCCCGACCTCGGGGTGATCGACCGGCTCGCCGGAATCATCGGGCAGGAGATTCTGCTCCGAGACATAGGCGATGTAATAGCTGGTCTCGTTCTCGGCGAAGAGATGGTAGAAGGGCTGGTCCTTGCGCGGACGGTTCTCCTCCGGGATGGAGGCCCACCATTCCTCGGTGTTCGAGAAGACCGGATCGACGTCGAAGATGACGCCCCGGAACGGATGCACCCGATGCTGCACCACCTGCCCGATCCTGTATTTGGCCGAGGCCCTTATCATCACCGCCCGATTCGCTCCGTTACGCCTGATGCGGAACTACTATAGCCCTCCTAACAAAGTTTCCATAGGCGGCGGCGAGGCTTGCCGCGCGCGCGAACCCGGCTCTGTTGGAGATCGGGCGCGCATGTGCTAGGGTCCGCATCAACAAACGAGGCTGCGAGCAGGCCCGCGACATGAAGAAGACCAGACGACCCGCTTTCTGGGCGGCGGCGATGCTGTTGGCGGCCGCATGCTCCTCCACGCCCTCCGGCCCGCCGCGCAATGTGGCGAACGCCTGTTCGATCCTCGATCAGCGCGACGACTGGGGCGAGGCCCTGACCGACGCCGAGCGCCGCTGGGCGGCGCCGCCGCATATCGTCATGGCGATCATCTGGCGCGAATCCAGCTTTCGCGCCGATGCGCGCCCGCCGAAGAAATACGCCTTTCTCGGCATGATCCCGGACGGGCGGGTCAGCTCCGCCTATGGCTACCCGCAGGCGCTGGACGGCACATGGGACTGGTATCGCGAGGAGACCGGCGAAAGCGGGGCCGAGCGGGATGATTTCTCGGACGCCGTCGATTTCGTCGGCTGGTACCTGAACAAGACCCAGCAGATGAACGGGCTGGCGAAATCCGACGCCTATAATCAGTACCTCGCCTATCACGAGGGTCATACCGGCTACACCCGCGGGCGCTGGCGCGAAAAGGGCTGGCTGATGAACGCGGCGAGCCAGGTCGCGGCGCAGGCGGAGCTTTACAGGATGCAGCTTTCGGACTGTTCGGGCCGGCTCGCCGCCGCGCGAAGCCCGGCTAATCCTGCGTGAAACGCAGGATGTTGGAGAGCTTGCCCGTCTCCTCATAGGTGAGCAGCCCGCAGTTCCGCTCCCCCATCCGGCAGAAATCATAGCTGCCCATGTCGAGATTGAGCGCCATGGCCGGCGCGAATTTCGCCGCGACCTCGGCGGCGGCGGCGGCGAGGGTCAGCGCCCGCAGGCCGCTGTCATAGACGCCGATCTCTCCGGTTTCGGTCTGAAACAGGATGCGCCGGCGGAATTCGGGCGCGTCCTCGCTCTCGAAAGCGTCGATCTCGCCATCCACGATCAGAAGATGGCTCTGGATCACCGCGCCCTTCTCCGCCGCCACGGCCTGCATGAAGGCCTCGCGCGCGGCGACATCGTCCAGGTCATAGGCCCGCCCCCCGATCTCGGCGCGGCGGCGATAGAGGATGCGCGGCGCGCCCGCGCCGTCGATCAGCAGGACGCCGTCGAAGCGCGCATATTCGCGGGAGATGATCTCTCCTTCGCGCGCGAACAGCCCGACCGGCTTCGGCCTGCCCTCCTCGCGCCGGTCGGAGGCGGTGTAGCCGCCGGTGACGTCCAGCGCGGCGGCGGGTGTGGGCCCGGCGTCCTCGGGCAGCAGCAGAAGCGTCGCGCGCGCATCGCAACCGGCCCAGAGCAGGGTCGGGTCTGCGCGCTCGCACAAGGCGGCGGCGTCCGCCGACGCGGCGCCGGCCAGAAGCGCGAATGCAAGAGACGTCAGACGAAAGGTCATCCGGTGTTCAAGCCTCCTGTCCGCCCCAATCCGGGGATGGAGGGAAATGAGCACGATAACGGCGCCCGCGACAAGGATCGCCAGCGCAGTCTTTGCGCAAATTTCCGGGACGAACCGCCGCACGACCCGGCGCGGGGCCGGACGGAAATGCGCCCTTGAACGTTTGCGCCGCGCCGCATACCAGCTACCGTCGCGCGAGACGAAGCACAGGGTGGGAGGGCGCATGGACCGCCTCACCGAAATGGAGGCCTTCACCCATGTGGTGGAGTTCGGCGGCTTCACCGAGGCCGCGAAGAAACTCGGCCTGTCGAAATCCGCGGTCTCCAAACATGTCGCGGCGCTGGAGACCCGGCTTGGCGCGCGGCTTCTGAACCGGACCACGCGCCGCGTCAGCCCGACCGAAATCGGGCTGGTCTATTTCGACAAGGCGAGTGAGGTGCTGGCCGCGGCGCGAGAGGCCGACCAGATGGCGACCGCGATGCAGGACGCGCCGACCGGAGAGCTGAAGATCACCGCGCCGCTTTCCTTCGGCCTGCGCCACATAGCGCCGGCGCTGGCCAGTTTCCTGGCGCTCTATCCCAATGTCTCGGCCCGGTTGCAGCTTGACGACCGGCGGGTTGAACTGGTCGCGGAGGGCTATGACCTCGCCATCCGCATCGGCGACATGCCGGACAGTTCGCTGCGGGCGCGCCGCCTGGCCGAAACCGAAATGGCCATTGTCGCCTCCCCCGCCTATCTGGAGCGCAGGGGGGAGCCGCGGAGCCTGGACGATCTCGGCGAACATGAGTTGCTGCATTATTCCAATTCCGCCTCCGGCAATTTCTGGCGACTGAAAGCCCAGGGCGGCGGCGAGCGGCCGGTGCGGATCGGCGGCAGGCTTTCGATCAACAATGGCGACGCCCTGATCCGCGCCGCGCTGGACGGGCTCGGCATCGCGCTCGGCCCCAGCTTCATCACCGCCGAGCATGTCGCCAGCGGCGCGCTGAAGGAGATCCTGACCCGCTTTCGCCCCGACCCGGCCGGGATTTACGCCGTCTATCCCGCCGGGCGCTTCGTGCAGCCGAAACTGCGCGTCTTCATCGACCACCTGGCCGATCGGCTCAAGGGAAAGGGGCCCGGATGGTGACAAAAATCACACTCCGTCACGGGTCGCGCGCTCGACGGCGCCCGAAATATAAAATACGCTTCCCATATGAATATCGGGGAAGACGGTCGCCTTTTGGGGGATTGGGGGGCGAATGAACGGCCGGTGGCCGGGGCAGCGAGGGAGACGCCGCTTGTCGGAAACCGCCTTGAGAGACTGGGCAGGCCCCATGTGTGACGCAGATGTCCGCTTCAAATTCTGGGGCGTGAGGGGGTCTCTCCCCTCGCCCGGCCCCGACACCGTCATCTTCGGCGGCGACACCCCCTGCGTGGAGGTCGCGACGGCGACGACCCGCGTGATCATCGACTGCGGCTCCGGCATCCGCCGCCTCGGCAACGCGATGATGGAGGAGCCGGACGACAGGGAGACGGTGATCCTGCTCGGCCATCCGCATTTCGACCATGTCTGCGGCCTGCCGTTCTTCACCCCGATCTTCATCCCCGGCCAGCGTTTCCGCATCGGCGCGGCGGAGCCTCACGACATGCGCCTCCTGATGCCGCGGCTCTTCTCCCGCCCGTTCTTTCCGGTGGAGGAGGCGATGCTCGGCTCCGAGATCGAATATTTCCAGCCGGAGCCCTCCGGGCGGATGAAGCTGACCGAGGATGTGAGCATCCTCACCCGCCCGCTGAACCATCCCGGCGGCTGCACCGGCTACCGGGTGGAGGCGCGCGGCGTCGTCATCGCCTATTGCTCCGACACCGAACATGTCGAGGGCGAGACCGACGAGAACGTTCTGGAGCTGATGGAGAACGCCGATCTCGCCATCTATGACAGCGCCTACACCGCCGAGGAATATCCCAACCATGTCGGCTGGGGCCATTCCACGCCCGACGAGGGCGCGCGGCTGGCCGAGATCGCCGGCGCCAGACGACTGGCGCTCTTTCACCACAACCCGACCCGCAGCGACGCGCAGATCGCCGAGATCGAGCGCAAGATGAAGGCCCGCAAACCCTTCGCCTTCGCCGGCCGCGACGGGATGGAGCTGAGGTTCAAGGCGGCGAAGAGCCAGGCGGCCTGACGGGCATGGGGACCGGTCACGCGTATATGCGGCGAGACCTGTGCAATGCGGTGAATCTATCGGCCATCCTCGGCTGGCTGCTGGTGGCCGCGCTCTATCTGGATTTCATGTCGCTTTCGTGGATCTGGGTCTTCGCCGCGATCTTCGGCCTGCCGGTCGCCTTTCTCGTCTGCTGGCTTGTCGTCGCGCCGGTCCTCTGGCGGATCATGCGCCGCCCGATCCCATGGACGCGCGCGATCGGCTGGGGGGCGGCTGTTTCGACCCTGCTCGCGATGATGGGCGTCGCCTTCGCGCAGAGCACGGTCTTTCATCAGCCGGACAGTCTGGCGCTCTTTCAATCGGCGGCGACCTTCGTCGCGGGCGGCGTGCTGATCGCGCTGGCCCTGCGCACGCTGATCGGCCCGGGCGCGCCCGGCTGACAGGCTCATCGCATGTTCGCCCCCCGGAGCGGCGCTTCCACCCGGACCCCGCGCATCCCCGGCGCGGCGCCCCGATCGCGCCTGCCCCGACGCCGCTTCCAAACGAATATTTTTCGAATTCATGCTTCGGTTTGCCGACAACGCCATTGATCGGCCCGGCGCCTTGCGGCACTAATCGGGCCAGGGTTCAGGGGGAGTTATGGAAAAAAATCTTGTCCGCTTCGTATGGAAGTACGGCAAGGTGGACACGATCAAGACCCTGATCGTGACCTTCATGACCTTTCCGGTCATCTATGTCTCGCTGGAAATCCCGAAGATCATCGTCAATGACGCGCTCGGCGCCGGCAAGACCCCGGTCGCCTTTCCGGTGGAGTTCCTCGGCCTCACGCTCGACCAGTTCTCGTTTCTTCTGGCGCTCTGCCTCCTGTTCATCACCATGATCGTGCTGAACAACTGGCTGAAATTCCTGCTCAACACCCAGATCGGCCTGACTTCGGAGCGGATGATGCGCCGCCTGCGCTATGCGCTCTTCGAAGCGGTGCTGCGCTTTCGCATCAGGCGCTTCCAGCACATGAAGCAGGGTGAGATCGTGCAGTCGGTGATGGGCGAGATCGACGCCCTGAGCGGGTTTTTCGGCGAGGTGATCTCCACCCCGGTCTGGCAGGGCGGGATGCTGGTGGTCTACATGGCGTTCATCTTCCTGCAGGACCCGTTTCTGGGCGCGGCGGCGATCGCGCTCTACCCAGCGCAGGCATTTCTCGTCCCCAGGCTCCAGAAAAAGGTCGTGCGGCTGAACCGGGAGCGCGTGGCCAATGTACGCAGGATCGCCGACAATATCGGCGAGAGCATCGGCGCGATCGAGGAAATCCACACCTCCGGCGTCGCCTCCTGGCATCTGGCGCAGGTCGGCGACCGGCTTTACGAGAGCTTCCGCATCCGGCTCGACATCTTCAAGCGCAAATATCTGATCAAGGCGCTGAACAATTTCCTGATCGCGCTGACGCCCTTCGCCTTTTACCTCTTTGGCGGGATTCAGGTGATCAACGGCGATCTTCAGCTCGGCTCGCTGGTCGCGGTGCTCGCGGCCTACAAGGACGTCTCGGGCCCGTGGAAGGAGCTGCTGAACTATTTCCAGCGCTGGAACGATCTCAACAGCCGCTACCAGATGGTGGTGGAGAGCTTCTCAGGCGAGGAGGTCTACGGGCCCGAGCGCCTTCGGGGCGGCGCCGACGATCCCGCGGCGCGGCTTTCCGGCGACATGGTCCTGCGCGGGGTCGGCTGCGGGCCCGGCGCGGGCGGGCTGAAAACCGCCAATTGCACCGCGCCCGCTGGTCGGGCGACGGCGGTGATCGGCGGCGACGAGGGCGGGCGCGACCTGATGATGCGGGCGATGGCCGGGCTGGTGGAGCCTGATCAGGGCCGCGTCACCATCGGCGGCGCCCCAGTTCTGGGCGCGCCGATGCCGGTGATCGCCCGGAGCCTGGGCTTCGTCGGCCCGGAAAGCGCCTTCTTCGCCGGCACGCTGCGCGAGAACCTGACCTATGCGCTGCGCAAATCGCCCGCCCTTCTGTCCGATGACGACCGCGCCGACGCGCGCCTGCGGATGCAGGAAGCCGAGCAGACCGGCAACATCCCCGCCACCCCCTTTGGCGACTGGACCGATTACGCCGCGGCGGGGGTCGCGGACGCCGCCGAACTCAACCGCCGGATCATCGCGCTGTCCTGCGCCGTGGGGCTGGCGGAGGAGCTTTACCATCTCGGCCTTCAGGCGCGGATGAACCCGCGCGACTTCCCCGATCTCGCCGCGCGCATCCTCTCCGCCCGCGCGGAGCTGCGCGAAGCCGCGGCCAATGACCGCGAGATCGCCGATATCGTCGAATTCTGGGACCCCGAGCGGCTGAACGGCAACGCGACGCTGCTGGAGAACGTGCTGTTCGGCATGCCCGCCGCCGCGCGGAGCGGCATCGCCGAATACGCCGAGGATCCGGGCGTGCTGGCGCTTCTGGACGAAACCGGCGCGACCGGCCCGCTTCTGGCCGCCGGGCTGACCATCGCCGAGCAATTCGTCGAGTTGCTGGGCGCGGTGGACGAGGACAGCGCGCTGCTCGACAGTTTCCCCGAATATTCCAAGAAGGACATCCTCGCCTCGACCGAGATCGTCGAAGCCTCCCGGTTGAGGGCGGACTGGGCCCCGAAGGACGACGCCCGGCGGATATTGCTCTCCTTCGCGCTCGCCTTCGTGCCGGTCAGGGACCGGCTCGACGTGCTCGACAAGACGCGTGAGGCGGAGATCCTCTCCGCCCGGCGCAAGGCGATGACGATGCGGACCGACGCCATCGTCGGCTTCGGCGGCGACCGCTACTCGCCGGCCCTGTCGATCGCGGAGAACCTTCTGGACGGAAAGCGCCGCCACGACCGGCGGACCGCATGGCGCCGGTTCGACGCCTTTCTGGAGGCCAGCGTAGAGCGCGGCGGCCTGCGCGAAGGGGTGACGGAGGTCGGGCTCGGCGCCCCGCTCGGCGCCGGCGGGGCCGGGCTCAGCGCCGCTTCGCGTCGCCGGGCCGCGCTGGTGCGCGCGCTGCTGAAACGGCCCGGAATCCTGATCATCGACGGGGTGTCCGGCGGGTCCGGGCCGGAGGATGCGCGGCTTCGCGCCGCGATCCGCGAGGAGATGGACGGGCGCACGCTCATCATGGCGCTGAACGCGATTGAGGCGGCCCGCGAGTTCGATCATGTGATATGTATCCGCGACGACGGCGCCGTGAAGGATGGCGACCCGGCGCGGATCGAGACCGGAGGGACGGGATGAGCCTCAACAAAGCCGTGGAGACGATGCTGGAGACGCCGATCTTCGCCGGCGTCGACCCCAAGCGGCTGCGGCTTCTGGCCTTCATGGGCGAAAGCCTGACCTATCGCGCCGGCGAATTGCTGTTCGATCAGGGCGAGGAGGGCGACAGCGCCTTCGTCACGCTGTCGGGCGCGGCCTCGGTCCTGATCAATATCGGCGGCGAGCGGCGCGAAGTGGCGGAGATCGGGCCGAAACAGGTCTTTGGCGAAATGGCGGTGCTTTGCGACATCCCGCGCACCGCCGCCATCGCCGCCAAGACCGATCTGGAGGTGCTGAGAATCGAGCGCGACGCCTTTCTGAAGCTGCTGAAGGAATTCCCCGAAGTCTCCATGCAGGTCATGCGCTTTCTCGCCCAGCGGCTGGAGCAGACCACGCGCAATCTGGGCGAAGCGCAGGCCAGGATCCGCGAGTTGGAGGAGAGCTAGCTCCAGAACGGCCCGCAAGCCGCGCAAAGCAGCGCCGCCCCGATCAGCGCCGGGCCGAAGGGGATCGGGCGCGCATGCGCCTCGCGCCCGTGCCGGATCAGCGCGAAGGCGATCCCGCCGAGCGCGCCGAGAAAGGCGATCTCCGGCAGCGCCGACCAGCCGAAGAACCCGCCGAGCGCGGCGAAAAGCTTGGCGTCGCCGCGCCCCATCGCCCCTTCGGGCCAGAACCGCATCAGCAGATGGAGCGAAAGAAAGCCGAGCGTGGCGCCGGCGAGCCGCGCCCATCCATCCCCCCAGATCAGCAATCCCAGCAGCGGCCCGAGCGCGATCAGCGGCAGCGCCAGATCATCCGGCAGGACCATCCGCCGCGCGTCGATCACCGCGAGCGGGGCGAGCGCCGCGAACAGCAGAAAGAAATCGTAACGCGCCCCCGTCGCGGCCAGCGCCATGCCGGCGCCCAACCCGAGCGCGCCCGAGGCGAGGGCCGTCCCGCGCTCATCCAGCGCCAGATCACCCCGCCGCCGGGCCGTGGCGAAACCGAGCAGGGCGGCGAGCAGCGCCGTCAGGACCATCATCATCGTCAAAACCGTCTTCACCATAACGCCGGATCGCAATAACATCTGATCATGCGCCGCGCGACCGCTCTCGCCCTTTCCACCCTGCTCCTCGCCGCGCCGGCCCGCGCGGAGGAGGGGCGGGAGGATTGGCTGGCCGCCGTCGCCAGGGCGGAGGAGGATTTCAACGCCGCCTGCGAGGCGCTTCGCGCCGCCGATCCGCCCGAAGGGCTGGTCTGGCTGCGCCTCGGCCCCGGCGGGATCGAGATCGCGCCGGCCGATGAAAACGCCGCCGCCGCCGCGGCCTTCTGGGCGGAGGCCGCGCTCGGCGCGCGCGCGGCGGCCGAGGCGCTCTATGGGCGCGCATCAGGCGAAGGGCTGAAGGCGGCGCCGGTGATGATCGAAACCGGCCCCGACGGCGTCGCCGT
>JBKECG010000449.1:0-7388 GCA_047974395.1 Pikeienuella sp.
TCGGTCCGCTCGGGGCCGATATTCTTCGCCAGCGGGCCGGCGCCGACCGTCCCGCCGTCTTCGTCGCGCCAGAAGATGTAGCCCATGCCGGGGAGGCCCTCCTTCTGCGCCCAGGAGTTCATCCTGTCGCAAAAGGCGCGGGAGCCGCCGCCGGGGGCGGGGATGGCGCGGATCTCGTTGCCCGGCTGCTCCAGCAACGAGGCGAAGATCTTGAAGCCGGAGCCTTTGAAATGCTCGCTGACCACCTGCATCTCGATGGAGTTGCGCAGGTCAGGCTTGTCGGAGCCGTATTTCAGCATCGATTCCGCATAGGGAATGCGCGGGAAATCCTGCGTCACCGGCCGGCCGGCGCCGAATTCCTCGAAAACGCCGCGCATCAAGGGCTCGATGGCCTGGAAGACATCCTCCTGTTCGACGAAGCTCATCTCCAGGTCGAGCTGGTAGAATTCGCCCGGCGAGCGGTCGGCGCGCGGGTCCTCGTCGCGGAAACAGGGGGCGATCTGGAAAGAGCGGTCGAAGCCCGCGACCATGATCAGCTGCTTGAACTGCTGCGGCGCCTGCGGCAGCGCGTAGAACTTGCCGGGGTGGAGCCGCGAGGGCACGAGGAAATCGCGCGCGCCTTCGGGCGAAGACGCGGTGAGGATCGGCGTCTGGTACTCCATGAAGCCGAGATCGACCATCCGCCGGCGGATCGAGGAGATCACCTTCGAGCGCAGCACGATATTCTGGTGCAGCTTGTCGCGGCGAAGATCGAGGAAACGGTATTTCAGCCGCGTCTCCTCGGGGTAATCCTGATCGCCGAAGACGGGCAGGGGGAGCTCTTCGGCCGCGCCCAGCACCTCCAGTTCGCGCACGAAAACCTCGACCTCGCCGGTCGGCAGTCTCGGGTTCACAAGCTCGGGATCGCGGGCCTTCACCTCGCCGTCGATGCGCACCACCCATTCGGCGCGGACCTTCTCCACATCCTTGAAGGCGGGGCTGTCCGGGTCGGCCAGCACCTGCGTCACGCCGTAATGGTCGCGCAGGTCGATGAAGAGAATGCCGCCATGATCGCGCACGCGGTGGACCCAGCCCGAAAGGCGGACGGTCTCGCCGACATGGGCGGCGCGAAGATCGGCGCAGGTGCGGCTGCGATAGGCGTGCATCGGGTCTCTCCGGGTCTGGTCGCCGGGGATACACAATGCGCGCCGCCGCATGTCAAGGAAGCCGAGGGTCAGCCGGCGACGTTGCCGTGATAGAAATAGATGCCGAGCCCGACGGTGAAGATGATCTGCCCGGCCAGAGCGTGCAGCACCCACGCCAGCGCGAAGGAGCGGTTCCGGAGATAGGCCCAGCCCATGACCGCCCCGCCGATCCCGGTCATCACCCATGTGACCCAGTTGTCGTAAAAGAGATGGCCAAGCCCGAAAGCCGCGCCATTGACCATGATCGCCGTCCAGCGATTGGGGAAAAGCGCGCCATAGCGTTCGAAGAACAGCGAGCGGAAGATGATCTCCTGCGGCAGGGCCGAAAGGAGCGGGTAGAGAACCATGATCATCAGCCAGACACGCGGCCGGCTTTCCGGCATGTCCAGAAAGCGCCAGGGCGCGACCTCCAGCACGATGGCGGCGGAGATCGCGAAGGTCAGCGCGGCGAAGAGCAGGATCAACCACCATTCGCGAAGGAGCGGCCCGCGCAGCAGCATACGCCAGCGCCAGCCCGGCGTGATCTGCAGCAGCAGGCAGGAGAGAATCCCGAGCCCGGCCAGCACCGGAAACAAGGGATAGAGCCCGAAACAGACCTTCATCAGCACCGGCGCGCCGATGAAAAGCAGCAGGAATTCTGTCGCAAGGCGCAAGCGCCTCGGCGCGGGGATGGAGAGCGTATCCGTGTTCATGAATCAGCGGCGGCGCGCCCCGGAGAGCGCGCCGCGCAAGCCTCAGCCTTCGGTATAGGGAACGATGACCAGCTCCACCCGGCGGTTCCGCGCCCGGCCGGAATCGGTCTCGTTGCTGTCGATCGGCTGGGTCTCGCCCCTGCCGAATGCGACGACGCGCGCCGGCACGACCCCCCGGTTGACCAGGAAGCCGGAGACGCTGTTCGCCCGGCGCTGGCTCAGCTCGTAATTATAGGTCTCGGCGCCGGTGCTGTCGGTATGGCCGATCACGTCGATCGTGCTGCTCTCGTATTTGCTGAGCGTCTGGGCGACCCGGGCCAGCGGTTCGTAGAACTGCGGCTGGATGGCGGCCTGATCGACGGCGAAGGTGATTTCCGAAGGCAGGTTCACCAGAAGCGCGTCGCCGGTATTGGTGACGGTGGCGCCGGTGCCCTCCAGATTGCGCTCCAGATCGCGCTGCTGGTCGCCGAGATAGGTGCCGACCCCGGCGCCGGCTATGGCCCCGATCCCGGCCCCGATCAGCGCGCCCTTGCGCCCGCCGATGATCGCGCCGATCCCGGCGCCGAGCGCGCCGCCGCCCAATGCGCCGGCGCCGGCGCTCCTGGCGCCGCTCTGGTCGTTCGCGCAGCCGGCGACGGCGACGATCATGCCGGTAAGCGCCAGCGCGCATGCGGTTTTCCTGAACATTTCAACCTCCTTCGGCCGCCTTGCGGGCGGCGTGCTCACACCTCGTCGGAGACCATACAGGCGACAAGGGCCGCGGTCCGTCGCTTTTTGCACATGCCCGTGACACACGGGCGGGATCCGTCTTTCCGGCGCGGCCCCTGAGCGTGAATTCCTGCGGCCTGTCAGCGTCCCCGCGTATACATGTCTCCGATTTCACATTACTAGGATCATTGCAGCCGAAAATAGGCCGGACAGTGACCGGGAAATGACCGATAAATATTTGTTGATTGCGACGCAACCCGAGCTTGAACGGGTATGCGAGGAGATGGCGCGCGCGCCCTATGTGACCGTGGACACGGAGTTCATGCGCGAGCGGACCTATTGGCCGCAGCTCTGCCTGGTGCAGATGGCGCGCCCGCTGGACGAGGACGGGCGGGAGAACGCGGTCCTGATCGACCCGCTGGCGGATCTCGATCTGGAGCCGCTCTTCGCACTGATGCGCAACCCTGAGGTGCTCAAGGTCTTCCACGCCGCGCGGCAGGATGTGGAGATCTTCGTCAACCTGATGGGCGAGGTGCCCGCGCCGATCTTCGACACCCAGATCGCCGCCATGGTCTGCGGTTTCGGCGATCAGGCCGGCTACGAGACCCTGGTGAGGAGCCTCGCCGGCGCCGCGCTCGACAAATCCTCGCGTTTCACCGACTGGGCGCGCCGGCCGCTGAACGAGAAGCAGCTGACCTACGCCGCGGGCGACGTGACGCATCTGCGGGTGATCTACGAAAAGCTCTCGGCGCGGCTGGAGGAGACCGGGCGCGCCGGCTGGGTCGCGAGCGAGCTGGAGACGCTGCGCGCGAAGGAGACCTATATCGTCGAGCCGGAGGAGGCCTGGCTGCGGATCAAGTCCCGCTCCACCGATTCGCGCTTTCTCGGCGTGGTGCGCGCGCTCGCCCGCTGGCGCGAGGCGACGGCGCAGGAACGCGACATGCCGCGCGGGCGCATCCTCAAGGACGAGGCGATTCTGGAGATCGCCGCCAGCCGGCCCGGCTCGCGCGACAAGCTGCTGGAAAGCCGCGCGCTCCAGCGCGAGGGGCGCAAGTCCGAGACGCTGGACGCGATCCTCGCCGCAGTGGCCGAGGGGCTGGCCGATCCGGTGCAGGTTCCGCCGCAGCCCAGGCGCCAGAAGCAGAAACCGGGCGGGCAGGCGCTGGCTGAGCTTCTGCGCGTGCTGCTGAAGGCGAAGGCCGACGATCTGGGCGTGGCGCAGCGCCTGATCGCCTCCGCCGCCGATCTCGACGCGCTGGCCCATGAGGACGACCCGGATGTGAGGGCGCTGAACGGCTGGCGGCGCGAAGCCTTCGGCGAGGACGCGCTGCGGCTGAAACAGGGCCGGATCGCGCTTTCCGCCGGGCGCAAGGGGGTGAAGATCGTCAGCGTCTGAGGACGCCTCCGCCCGAAACGTCAGGACCCGCACCGGCCGCCCGACCAGCGAGGGAAGCGTCATCATGAATGATTCGCCCGCCAGCGCGGATGGCGATATCTACGATCCGGCCTTTGTCGCCGATCTGTTCGACAGATGCTCGGCGAATTACCGGCGCTGGAGCGCCGTCAGCTCATTCGGCTTCATCCATCTATGGCGTCGCCAGTGCGTCTCCCGCCTCAGGCGCCCGATGGCGCCGGGCGCGGCGGTTGTGGATCTGATGGCCGGGACCGGCGAGATCTGGCCCCATGTGCTGCGACGGTTTCCCGATATCGGCGCGATCACGGCGATAGACATCTCGCACCGCATGCATCTGGAGGCTCTGGAGCGCCTGCACAGGCGCTACGCCCACCGGATCAGCCATATCGAAGCGGACGCTCTTCGGGTCGATCTGCCGACCGAGCAGGCCGATATCGTGGTCTCGACCTTCGGCCTCAAGACCTTTGACGCGCGCCGGCAGACCGTGCTGGCCGGCCAGATCGCCCGCATCCTGAAGCCCGGCGGCCAGTTCTCCCTGATCGAAGCCTCTGATCCGAAGGGGTGGATATTGCGGCCGCTCTACCGGTTCTACCTCGATCGTATGCTGCCGATGATCGAGCGGTTCTTCCTCAGGGGCGCGAATGATTTCAGCATGATCGGCGCCTATACGCGCAATTTCGGAGACAGCCGCCATATGGAGGCGGCGCTGAGGGACGCCGGATTGTCAGTGACCTTCAGAAGGCATTTCTTCGGCTGCGCGACCAGCGTCGCCGGCTACAAGCCCGTCACGGCCGGCTGAGACGGGCCTTCGCGGCCTGGCTCAGAAACGCCCCTCGACCGAGCCGCGCGCGGCCCAGACGCGCACGCCGGCGACGCCGCGAAGCTGTTCGGTCGTCAACTCCACATCGCCCCTGACGCGGCGGGCCGGGTCCGAGCCGGCGACGGCCTCCTCGGGCGGACGGACCACGAAATCGAATTCGTAGAACCCGTCGGCGGAGGGCCGGCCGCCATAGCGCGGGCGAAGCTCGGGCTCGTAATAGCCGGCGCCCGGCGCCCGCGCGTAGGCGGTGAGCATGTAGCCCTTGTACAGCCGGCCAAGCTCCATATTCTCCACGATCTCCACCGGCACTTTCGGCTGGGCCTGCGGCTCCTGCGCGGCCGGCGGCGGCGTCTCCTCATCCTCGAAAGCCGAGCAGCCGGCCAGCGCCAGCGCCGCCAGTCCCGCCGCCATCATCCGCGCGGCGAAACGCCCCCTCATCCCCGAGATCATCATCAATGCCCCTTCGTCCTTCTCGATCCCACCAGAAGGGAAAATGGGCACAAACAGCGCCGAAAGGGAAGGGCGGCTGGACGCGGGCCGCCGCGATCTCTATCCCGGAGCAAGGCAAAGGAGGCCGCATGAGCGCCGAAAGTTTCGATGACGTGGTGGAGACCTTCGGGTTCCTTGACGACTGGGAGGACCGCTATCGCTATGTGATCGAACTGGGCCGCGAGATGCCGCCGATGCCGGAGGCGCAGAAATCCGCGCTGACCAAGGTCGATGGCTGCGTCAGCCAGGTCTGGATCGCGCCGAGCCTCGAAGGGGAGGGCGCTGCGCGCCGGCTCCATTTCGCCGGCGACAGCGACGCGATGATCGTGCGCGGGCTGATCGCGATCCTGCGGCTGATGCTGAGCGGAAAGACCCCGCGGGAGATCCTCGACACCGACGCGCAGGCCCGGATGGCGGCGCTGGGGCTGGAGCAGCACCTCTCCGCGCAGCGGTCGAACGGGCTACGGGCGATGATCGCGCGGTTGCGGGATCTGGCGCAGGCGGCGGCCTGAATTTTCGACATTTCTTGCCTTGACGTCGCGTCAGGCCGCGCGCAGGCTTTCCCTCTTTTCCAGCGGCGGTTGCGCCGCCGCAGTCATTTCAGGGGAAGCGAGGGGGACATGGCGATCAATCCCGGCGATTTCATGGATTGGGTGGTGAGCCGCAATCCGGGCGAGACCGAATTCCATCAGGCGGTGCATGAGGTGGCGGAGACCGTCATCCCGTTCATCAACGACAACCCGGTCTACGAGAAGATCAAGGTGCTGGAGCGGATGGCCGAGCCGGACCGGATCATCTCCTTCCGCGTCGCCTGGGCCGATGACAATGGCGAGGTTCAGGTCAATCGCGGCTATCGGGTGCAGTTCAACAACTCGATCGGCCCCTACAAGGGCGGCATCCGTTTTCACCCCTCGGTCAATCAGGGGGTGCTGAAATTCCTCGGCTTCGAGCAGACCTTCAAGAACTCGCTCACCGGCCTGCCGATGGGCGGCGGCAAGGGCGGGGCCGATTTCGACCCGAAGGGCCGTTCCCAGCATGAGATCATGCGCTTCTGCCAGAGCTTCATGACCGAGCTTTACCGCCATATCGGCGCCAATATCGACGTGCCCGCCGGCGATATCGGCGTCGGCGCGCGCGAGATCGGCTACATGTTCGGCCAGTTCAAGCGCGTCACCAACTCCTTCGAGGGGGTTCTGACCGGCAAGGGCATGGAATATGGCGGCTCGCTGATGCGGCCTGAGGCGACCGGCTATGGCGCGGTCTATTTCCTGGAGAACATGCTTCACCATATCGGCGACGAGATCGACGGCAAGACCGCCGCCATCTCCGGCTCCGGCAATGTCGCCACCCATGCGGCGGAGAAGATCCTGCACCGGGGCGGCAAGCCGGTCACGATGTCGGATTCGGGCGGCTTCATCCATGATCCCGATGGTTTCACCCAGGAGAAGATCGACTGGATCAAGGAGCTGAAGAAACAGCGCGGCGCCCGCATCTCCGCCTATGCGGATAAGTTCGGCGGGACCTATCACGAAGGAAAGCGCCCCTGGGGCGTTCCCTGCCAGTTGGCGCTCCCTTGCGCCACCCAGAACGAGATGAACGGCGCCGAGGCCGAGACGCTGCTGGCGAATGGCTGCATCGCCGTCTCCGAAGGCGCCAACATGCCCTGCGAGGCGGAGGCGATCGAGGCCTTTCACGCGGCGAGGATCCTCTATGCGCCCGGCAAGGCCTCCAACGCCGGCGGAGTCGGCATGTCGGGGCTGGAGATGAGCCAGAACTCCGCGCGGCTTCACCGGACGGAGGAGGATCTTCGCGCCGCGCTGAAGAAGATCATGGCCGATATCCACGCCGCCTGCGTCGCGCAGGGCGGCGGGAAGGACGGCCATGTCGATTATGTGAAGGGCGCGAATATCGCCGGCTTCAAGAAGGTCGCCGACGCGATGCTGGCCTTCGGCGTGGTCTGAGCCGCCGGCCCCGGCTCAACCCGCGCCTATCTGGAGGAGGTCGATCAGCGGCGCGGCGATCGCCGGGGCGAGCACGCCGGCGATGGCGGCCAGCGCCTTCGCCTTCTCCTTCACCGAATC
>JBKECG010000406.1:0-13150 GCA_047974395.1 Pikeienuella sp.
AGGCGCTTCGTGACGCGGGGTTCAAGGTGGATCTTCAGGCGATGGACTGGCAGACCCTTGTCGGCCGCCGCGCCAGCCAGGAGCCCCCGGCCAATGGCGGCTGGAACATGTTCTTCACCAATTTCGTCAGCGTCGATCTTCTGAACCCGATCGTGAACAACATGGTCAACGGCATGGGCAGGGAGGGCGGCTGGTTCGGCTGGCCGGAGGTGCCGCGCGCCGAGGAGTTGCGCAACGCCTACGCCTTGTCCACATCGCTTGATGAGCAGAAGAAGATCGCCGAGGAGTTGCAGATCCTGGCCTATGACGAGGTGATGTATGTTCCGCTCGGCCAGTTCGTCAGCCCGAGCGTCTGGTCCAGCAAGCTTGAGGGCGTGAACGCCGCGCCGGCGCCCCTGTTCTGGAACGTTTCGAAATCCGAGTAACCCGCGATCCGGGCGCCCCGATCCCCGGCGCGCCGCCCGCGTCTATTCCCGCCCGTTTGATGAAAGGGGCCAGAAATGCTCCGATATGTTCTTCAGCGCATCCTCGCCGCTATACCGGTGATGATCTTTGTCGCGCTGTTCGTCTTCCTGCTTCTCCGGCTGACGCCGGGCGATCCGGCTGCGATCATCGCCGGCGATACGGCGACGCCGGAGCAGCTTGAACAGATCCGCGAGTCGCTTGGCCTCAACGAGCCGCTCTATATCCAGTTCGTGACCTGGATCGGCAGCCTGCTTCAGGGGGATTTCGGCACCTCGATCCTGTCGGGAACCCCGGTGATCGACATGATCGGCCAGCGGATGGAGCCGACCCTCAGTCTCGCGCTGACGACCATGGTGCTCTCGATCCTCATCGCCGTGCCGCTCGGCATCATCGCCGCCTGGAAGCACGGCACGATCGTCGATCAACTCGTGATGGCGATTTCGGTGCTCGGCTTCTCGGTGCCGGTCTTCGTCATCGGCTATGTGCTGATCTCGATCTTCGCCATGGATCTGAAATGGTTCCCGGTGCAGGGCTTCCGCCCGATCGGCGACGGGATCGGCGCGTTCTTCTCGCGCATCGCCCTGCCGACGATCACGCTGACCCTGCTTTACATCGCCCTGATCGCGCGCATCACCCGGACCTCGATGCTGGAGATCCTCGGCGAGGATTACATCCGCACCGCCCGCGCCAAGGGCCTGCAGGAGCGCAAGGTGCTGATGCGCCACGCGCTCAGGAACTGTTCGGTTCCGATCATCACCGTCATCGGCATCGGCTTCGCGCTGATCATCTCCGGCGTGGTGGTGACGGAGAGCGTCTTCAACCTGCCGGGGCTCGGGCGGCTCACCGTGGATGCGGTGCTGGCTCGCGACTATCCGGTGATCCAGGCGGTGATCCTGATCTTCTCGCTGGTCTATGTGCTGATCAACCTGATGATCGACATCGCCTATGTCCTGCTTGACCCGAGGATCCGTTACCAATGACCGATCAGGCCATCGCCGCGGCGGCCCCGCCGTCGATATTCGCCAAGATCAGGGGGGTGGCGACATCCTCTCCGATCGTCTCCATCGCCTTCTTCATGCTGGTGCTGATCATCTTCGCCGCGCTTCTCGCGCCCTGGCTGACGCCTCATGACCCGACGCGGCTGTCCCCGGGCGCGCGGCTGAAACCGCCGAGCGACGAATATCTGCTGGGCACGGATGCGTTCGGGCGCGATCTCCTGTCGCGCATCATCTCCGGCGCGCGGATTTCGCTGATCGTCGGGATCGGCGCGGCCATCGCCTCGATCTTCCTCGGCCTGGCGCTCGGTCTGGTTTCGGGCTTCATCCGTTCGGTCGATGCGCTGAGCATGCGGATCGTGGAGGGGCTGATGGCGATCCCGAGCATCCTGCTGGCCATCGCCATCGTCGCGCTTTCCGGCGCGAGCCTCTGGACGGTGCTGATCGCCATCACCATCCCGGAGATCCCCCGCGTCGTGCGTCTGGTGCGCTCGGTCGTGCTTTCGGCGCGTGAAGAGCCCTATGTCGAGGCGGCGATCTCGGCCGGGTCCTCCACCTGGCGCATCCTGATCCGGCATCTTCTGCCGAACACGGTCGCGCCGCTGATCGTGCAGGGCACCTATATCTGCGCCTCGGCGATCCTGGTGGAGGCGATCCTGTCCTTCCTCGGGGCCGGGATCAGCCCGGAGACCCCGACCTGGGGCAATATCATGGCGGAGGGGCGGATCTACTTCCAGATCAATCCCGGCATCGTGCTCTGGCCGGGGCTGGTGCTCTCCATCGCCATTCTTTCGATCAATCTGGTCGGCGACGCGGTCCGCGACGCGCTCGACCCGCGTATGGCCAAGAGGGGGATCGACAGATGAGCGACGCTCTGCTGGAAATCGACAACCTGCGCATCGCGCTGAACGGCGACCCGCGTCATGAGGTGGTGAAGGGCGTCTCGCTCTCGATCCACCCCGGACAGACCATGTGCCTCGTCGGCGAGTCCGGCTCGGGCAAGTCGCTTTCGGCGCTGGCCACGATGGGGCTGCTGCCGAAGGTGCTTCAGGTCACCGGCGGCTCCGTCCGGCTGAAGGGCGAGGACGTGACCAGGGCTTCGGCGAAGCGGCTGCGCGATCTGCGCGCGACCGAGATGTCGATGATCTTTCAGGAACCGATGACCGCCCTCAACCCGGTCGCCCGGGTCGGCCCCCAGATCGAGGAGGTGCTGGAGGCCCATGCCGAGAAGATGGACGCGCGCGCGCGCCGCGCCCGTTCGCTCGATATCATGAACGAGGTGCACCTGCCGGACCCGGAGCGGCTCTCCAACAGCTATCCGCACCAGCTTTCCGGCGGCCAGCGCCAGCGGATCATGATCGCAATGGCGCTGGTCATGCGTCCGCAACTGCTGATCGCGGACGAGCCGACGACGGCGCTGGACGTGACCACGCAGGCGCAGATCCTGAAGCTGATCCAGGAGCTGCGCGAGGATCATGGCACCGCGGTCCTGTTCATCACCCATGACATGGGCGTCGTCGCCGATATCGCCGATGACGTGACGGTGCTGAAGCTCGGCGAGGTGATGGAGACCCGCCCGGTCGAGGATCTGCTGCGCTCGCCCAAGACCGATTATTCGCGCGAGCTTCTGAAAGCGGTGCCGAGCCAGACCCCGCGCCCGCCGCGGCCGGCGGATGAATCGGCCCCGGTCGTTCTTTCGACCAAGGACCTGCGCAAGGTCTATTCGGAGAAGAGCTTCTTCGGCTCCAAGGTCCGCGAGACGGTCGCCGCCAATGACGTCACGCTGACGCTCCGGCGCGGCCGGACGCTGGGGATCGTGGGCGAGTCGGGTTCGGGCAAATCCACGGTGGCGCGCTGCGTGGTGCGGCTGATCGACCCGACTTCGGGCGAGATCCGCATCGCCGGCGACGATATCGCCAGGCTTTCCCAGCGGGAGATGAAGCCTCATCGGCGCAATGTGCAGATCGTGTTCCAGGACCCGATGCGTTCGCTGAACCCGCGGATCGAAGTCGGCGAGTCGATCATCGAGGGGCCGACCAATTTCGGCGTCTCGCGCGCCGAAGCGATGGAGCGGGCGCAGGAGCTGCTGGAGCTGGTCGGCCTGCCGCGAACGGCGGTGGACCGGTTCCCGCATCAGTTCTCCGGCGGTCAGCGCCAGCGCATCGCCATCGCGCGGGCGCTGGCTATGGATCCCGAAGTGCTGATCGCGGATGAGGCGGTCTCCGCGCTCGACGTCTCGGTGCAGGCGCAGGTGCTGGAGCTTCTGGACGAGATCCAGCAGCGGATCGGCGTCGGGCTTCTGTTCATCACCCATGATCTCGGCGTCGCGGCGCAGATCTGCGATGAGGTGATGGTGATGCAGAAGGGCAGGGTCGTCGAATACGGCCCTGCGGGCGATGTGCTGAGCAACCCGAAGGACGCCTACACCAAGCAGTTGATCGAGGCGGCCCCCGGCCGCCACTGGGATTTCGCGAATTTCCGGCCTTTTTCCGAAGCGCCGGCGGCCTGAACGAGGATCAGAGAGGAAATCCATATGGATATCAACGGGCTGCCGTTTCATGCCAATGAAATGTGCGAAGGTCTGCGCGCCTGGGTCGAATGTGAAAGCCCGACCTGGGATGCGGCTGCGGTCAACCGGATGATGGATCTCGCCTCGCGCGATCTGGCGATGATGGGCGCGACCATCGAGCGGATTCCGGGGCGTATGGGTCTCGGCGATGTGGTGCGGGCGCGTTTTCCGCATCCGAAACGGGATGAGCCGGGCATCCTGATCGCCGGGCATATGGACACGGTTCATCCCGTCGGCACGCTGGAGAAACTTCCTTATCGGCGCGAGGGCGATCTTTGCTACGGGCCGGGCATCTGCGACATGAAGGGCGGCAATTACCTCAGCCTGGAGGCGATCCGCCAACTCGCCCGCGCCGGGGTCGAGACGAAATTGCCGGTGACGGTGCTCTTCACCCCCGATGAGGAGATCGGCACCCCCTCCGTCCGCGACGTGATCGAGGCGGAGGCGGCGCGCTCGAAATATGTGCTGGTGCCGGAGCCGGGGCGCAAGGGCGGGGGCGTGACCTCCGGCCGCTACGCCATCGCCCGCTTCAACATCGCGACCCGCGGCAAGCCGAGCCATGCCGGCGCCCGTCTCTCCGAAGGGCGTTCCGCGATCCGCGAGATGGCCAGGCGCATCATCCAGATCGAGGAGATGACCGGCGAGGACTGCACCTTCTCCGTCGGCGTGATCCATGCCGGCCAATGGGTCAACTGCGTCTCCTCCCTCGCCGAGGCGGAGGTGCTGACCATGGCCAAGCGGCAAGAGGATCTCGACCGCGGGGTCGAGCGGATGCTGGCGCTGGCCGATGACGAATCCGAGGTGACTTTCGAGGTCCGCCGCGGCGTCACCCGTCCGGTCTGGGAACCGGACGAGGCGGTGATGAAACTGGTCGCCATGGCCGAGGGTTTCGCGAAAGAGGTCGGCTCCGGCTTCTATCACGAAAGCAGCGGCGGCGGTTCGGACGGCAATTTCACCGGGGCCATGGGCGTGCCGACGCTGGACGGGCTCGGCGTCGAGGGCGATCTGATGCATACGCTTCAGGAGCATATCCAGGTGCCGACCCTCGCCCTGCGCGGGCGGATCATGGCCGGGATGTTGGCGACGCTGGAATAGGCGTACGAAAAAACGCGGCGACCGGAAGGCCGCCGCGCTTCGTTTTTCGTCTTTTGTCCGTCGGCTCAGGCCGACTTGCGCCGCCGCGCGGCGTAGCCGAGCCCGGCGAGCCCGGTCAGGAACAGCGGCAGGGCGGCCGGAACCGGCACCTGGCTGACGGTGACGACGCGCACCCAGTCGCCGGGCTCGGTCACGTTCATGCCGAGCGTGATCGTGTCGGCCAGCACGCTGTACCAGTCGTCATTCATGCGCCCGTCGAGCGGATTGCCCTCCATGCCCCGCGCGGAGAAGGGCGAAACCGGGTAGAGCGTGGCCGCAAGCCCGAGAAAATCGTTGCTCGCCACCTCCAGCGCGCCGTTGCTGGCGGACATGACGCCCAGAATATCCCCGTCGAAGGTGAAGCTGGCGGCGTTCCGGTTCGACCCCGCGCCATGCGAGATCGGCGCGCGGCTGTTTCCCGGGCCGGAGTTGAGGAAGATCATGTGGCTGTCCACCCGGGTCCCGGCGGCGATGATCCCGCCATCCACCATCAGATCGCCGAGCAGCGTGTAGCCCTGAACCTCGTTGAACGCCTGAATGGCGTCATTGAACGCGGCGTCGTCATTCGCATCGGCGGGCGCTTCGATGATCGAAGCGGCGACCCCGCGGCTGGAAAGCGAGCCATTGGTGGAAACCAGCGCCGCATCAGCGGCGACCGCGCTGAAGACCACGATGGAAACGGCGGCCGAAACGGCCGTTGCATTGAGAAGTTTCATGTTTATGCCCCCAAAGTCGAACAAGTTCGCAACATGCGAAGTGGGAGTCGTCTAGCATGGGGTTCAGGGAAATTAATGTAACGTTAATCACATTGTGACGGTGGTGGCCTTGTTGCGCCGCCGCGATGTCTCCCGCTCTGTCCGCGCCGTCGAAATGGATCGGCGCTCCACGGTTTCGCCGATTGCCGCCGTTGACCTGTGCGCCCCTGTCCGGGGATAAGCTGGATCGTCATGTCGCGACCGAAGCTCTCTCAGGTGATCTACGAAACCTTGCGGGATCAGATCGAGGACGGCTCCCTGCCGCCCGGTCTGGTGCTGGAGGCGGCGCCGCTTGCAAGGTTCTTTGATCTCAGCCGCACTCCGGTCACCGAAGCGCTGCAATGGCTGGCCGAGGCCGGGCTGGCCCGCGTGGGCGAAGGGCGGGGCGTCATTGTCGGGCGAAGCGGCGCGCCCTTTCGCGAGAATCCGGCGGAGGCGGGGCTTCAGCTCTCGCCCGGCGTGAGGCGGCACTTGCAGGAGCGGAACTGGCGCTCCCGTTTCTACCCCGAGGTTGAGCGGGAGATCGCCGCCTGTCTGCCCTTCGGCAGATTTGCGATCAGCGTGACCCAACTCGCGGCCAGCAAGGGCGTCAGCCGCACGATCGCGCATGAGGCGCTTGTGCGGCTGGAGCGGATGGATCTGGTTCGGCAATCCGGCTCGCGCTGGTACGCCGGGCAGATGACGGAGACGGATATCGTCGAGCATTACGAGATCCGCTGGCTGCTGGAGCCGCAGGCGCTGATCGCCTCCGCCCGCACGCTGCCCGCCGATTTTGTGACGGAAGCGCGGGCGCGGGCGCGGGCGTGCCTCTCCGTGCCGGGGGACAGGCGGATCGAACTGGTTGACCGACTGGAGCGCGACCTGCATCTCGGTATCGTGCTGCATGCGCCGAGCCGACTGATGGCGGACGCGATCCGGCGCAGTCAACTTCCGCTGATGGCGACGAATTTCTCGCTCAATCAGCAGCATGACCATGAGGTCAGGCGCCAGAGCATCGAAGAGCATCTGGCGGTGCTCGACCCTCTGACCGAAGGCGATGTGGAGGCTGCGGCCAAGGCGCTGGAGGCGCATCTGCGCTCGGCGGTGAAGTTTGTGCGCGAGGCCTTGAGAACCCGCAAGACGCCCTATCAGCCGCCCGCCTACATGGCCCGCGACGACTGATCAGACGATCCGGTCAAGCAGCGGCTCCCCGGCCTCCAGCCGCGCGAGATTGGCCTTGATCATCCCGGCCACGCCTTCGAACGCCTTGTCCGTCGTCCCGGCGTCATGCGGCGTCAGCACCACGCGCGGATGCGAGAGGAGCGGGGAGTCCGGCGCCGGTGGCTCGGCTGCGATCGTGTCGAGCCCGGCCGCGTGAAGCCGGCCGGCGTCGAGCGCGGCGATCAGCGCATTCTCGTCCACGATTCCGCCGCGCCCGACATTGATCAGCGAGGCGTCGGGCCGCATGCGCCCGATCATCTCGGCCCCGAACAGGCCACGGGTGCCTTCGTTCAGGGGGGTCGTGATCACGATCATGTCGCTGGTCTCCACCAGTTCCCCAAGCCGGTCCATGCCGCCGATCCAGTCGAGACCGAGCGCCTCGGCCTCTCCGGGCGCGGCCGGAGAACGGCGGACGCCGACAAGATTCATGTCGAAGGCCTTCAGCCGCTTCGCCGCCGCCTGTCCGATGGAGCCGAGACCGACCAGCCCGGCGCGCCGTCCGGCGAGGCCGAAGAGCAGGGGCAGGGTCCAGTTCCAGGCGCCGCTCGCCAGCCGCTCCGCGCGCAGGCTCGGCAGGCGCGCGCAGGAGAGGACCAGCCAGAGCGCGCCCTCGGCGACGGAGGCGGCCATGCCCGACCGGACCGATGGCGCGTTGGCGACGGCGACGCCCAGCGCCTTCGCCGCCGCAAGGTCGATATTATCGACCCCGACCCCGAACTGGTGGACCAGCTTCACCGCGCCGCCCGCCAGCAGGTCGTGATCGACGCGGATATGCGCGGGCACGATCACGGCGGCGGCCTTCAGGTCGGCCTCGGTCGCGTCCTTCCGGCGGATCACCCGCCAGCCTTCGAGAATGCTCTCGAAACGGGCGACGAGGGGCTGAGGCCAGTCGGCGCCGAGTATGAGAAGGCGGTTCATCTCATCATCTCCCAAAAATGCACATTGCATGCGTTACTCATTTCACATAGCCTGATCAAGGCGGAGAGAGCGGCGAAAGATCGTTCCCCGCGGCGCGCAAGCGAATTGTCAAGTGGAGGAAACATGATCCGCAAATATATGATGGCGGCCGGCTTCGCCGTCGCGAGCCTCGCATCGGCTTTCGTCGCCGAGGCCGCCGATTACAATATCCGCTTCCATGTCAGCGTCGGCCCGGACCAGCCCGCGGCGATCGCCGCCGAGCAGTTCGCCAAGGCGGTGACGGAGCGGAGCGAGGGACGGATCGGCGTTCAGGTCTACCCGTCCGAACAGCTCGGCGGCGAGCCGGAGGTGATGCAGGCGGTCCGTATCGGCGGCGTCCAGGTCGCCTTCATGAGCCCCGGCGCGATCGGCAATCTGATGCCGGATTTCCTGATCCTGAACGGGCCTTTCCTGTTCGAGGACTGGGACACCGCGAAGAAGGTGCTGAACGGCCCCTTCGGCGAGAAGATGTTCGCGGAACTGGCCGAGCAGACCGGCATAAGGGTGCTTGACCCGTTCTGGTATTGGGGCTGGCGCGACATGACCGCCAGTCGGCCGATCCGCAAGGTCGAGGATCTGGAGGGCCTGAAGATGCGCTCGCCCAATATCCCGATCTTCGTCGAGATGTTCCGCGCGCTCGGCGCCAATCCGACGACGCTGAACTTTCAGGAAATCTATTCGGGGCTTCAGCAGGGCGTCGTGGACGGGCAGGAAAACCCGATCCCGGCGATATGGTCGCAACGCTTCTATGAAGTGAACAAATATGTCTCGATGACGCGGCATATCCTCCAGACCAACATCATCATCGCCAACGACGCCTTCTATAAATCGCTGCCGGATGATCTGCGCCGGATCGTTGACGAGGAGATCACCAGAGCCGGTGAATACAATACCGAGCTGCAGATGAAGGCCGAGCAGGACCTGGTCGCGAAGATCCGGGAGGCGGGGGGCGAGATCGTGGAGGATGTGGACCGCGCAGCCTTCCGCGAAGCGACCAGCGGCGTTTACGCATCATTCGCCGACAGCTGGAGCGAAGGACTGTATTCCAGCATTCAGACGGCTATCGCCGCGGCCGAATGAAGTGGCCGGGCGCGGGCGGCACAGCCCGCGCCCCCGATCCCGCAACTGATCCGAAAGCAGCCATGTATCGCGTCATCGCCCATGCCGAGAACGCTCTGGCGATTCTGGCCCTCGTTCTCTTCACAGTTTTCATCATCACCAGCGTCGCCTTTCGCTATGTGGTGAACATGCCGCTCTCATGGACCGAGGAGGCGAGTCTGATCGCCTTCGCCTGGCTCCTGTTTCTGGGCGCGGCGATCTGCGCGCGAGAGAACGCGCATATCCTGATCGACCTCTTCTCGCCCGATCCCGACAGCCGGGCCGGGCGGCTCAGCGACGGGTTCGCGGCGCTGGTCGGGGCGGCGGTGTCGTTGCTGATGGCCTATGTCGGCTATCGCTACACCATGGGCGCCGCGCCGATGATGACGCCGATCTTCCGCATCTCCAGCGCCGTCTACAACGCGGCGGCGCCGGCCGGTTTCCTGCTGATCGCGCTGCATCTGGCGATCCACGCGCTGCATGCGATCCGACCGGACGGGAAAGGGCGCTGAAATGCTTGGCCTCGTCCTTCTGATATTCGCCGTCCTGATGCTGCTGCGCGTGCGGTTGGCCTTTGCGTTGTTGGCGGTGTCCATCCTCTATTTCTGGCTTGTCGGCATGCCATTGGATATCGCGGTGGCGCGGGTGATCGCGACGACGCAATCCTTCCCGCTGCTGGCCATCCCGCTCTTCATCCTCGCCGGCAATCTGATGAACCAGACCGGCATGACGACGCGGCTCTTTCGCTTCGCGGAGGCGTTTCTCGGGCGGGTGCCGGGTGGGCTGGGCCATGTCGTGGTCTGCGTCGGGATGCTGATGGCGGGAACATCGGGCGCGGCGATCGCGGATGCGGCTGCGCTGGCGCGGGTCTCCATCGACGAGATGGAGAGGGCCGGCTATCCGCGCCCTTTCGCGGCGGCGATCTGCGCCTTTGCGGCGACGATGGGGCCGCTGATCCCACCCAGCATCATGTTCATCATCTTCGGCTGGCTGGCGAATGAATCCGTCAACAGGCTTTTCATCGCCGGCGCTCTTCCGGGCTTCTTTGTCGGCCTGTTCATGATCGCGACGATCTTCATCATCGCCAGCCGCAACCGTTATGGCGTCGCGCTGGCGCGGCCGACGGCGGCGGATGTGATGCGCGCCTTTTCCGGCGCTGTCTGGGCGATGCTCATGCCGGTCGTGGTTCTGGGCGGTATCATCATCGGCGCCTTCACCGCGACCGAGGCCGCTGCCATCGCCGTCGCCTATGCTTTGCTGGTCGGGGCGCTGATCTATCGGCGGCTTGACCTCGCGGGCCTCATGGATGCGCTGAAAGAGACGGTGACGACTTCGATGTCGATCATGTTCGTTGTCGCCGCCTCCTATCCTTTCGGATGGATCCTGACGGCCGAGCAGGCGCCGCAGTCGATCCTCGGCGTCGCCAGCGAGATCGCGGCCAGCCCCTGGCTGGTGTTGCTGGTGGTGAATCTTCTGCTGCTGGGGCTTGGCATGGTGATGGAATCGACAGCGATCCTGCTGATCGTCGTGCCGATGCTTCTGCCCCTGATGAAGGCGATCGGCGTGGACCCGGCGCATTTCGGCGTGATCGTCACCGCCAATCTGCTGCTCGGCACGATCACGCCGCCCTTCGGTATTCTGATGTTCACCACCTGCACTGTGGCCAAGGTTTCGACGCTGGATTTCCAGAAAGCGTCGATCCCGTTCTATGTCGCCTTTCTGCTGCTGCTGGCGGTGGTCACCTATATTCCGGCGGTTTCGCTCTGGCTGCCGTCGGTGGTGATGGGCTGACGCCGCGGGGCGTGAGGAGGACAATATGAGCAAGATCACGGAAATCGAGATCACCCAGTTCGAATTCGAGGTGAAGAATCTTGGTCGGATCGGCGCCGGCCAGCATGTCGGCTACAGGAAGGGCGCGGTCACGACCGTGACCAAACAGGCCCTCGCCATCCGCACCGATGACGGGCTGGTGGGCGAATATGTCACCAACTGGGGCGGCGCGCCCGGCACCAATGGCGAGATGGACATGCTCGCCCCGTTCCTGATCGGGCGCGATCCGCTTGCGCGCGAGGTGATCCATGACGATCTGAAGCGCGAGATCAGGCAATGGTCCGGCATGGGGCAGGGGCCGCTGGATATCGCGCTATGGGATCTCGCCGGCAGGAAATACGGCGCCTCGGTCAGCGAACTGCTTGGCGGGTATCGAAAGCGCCTTCCGGCCTACGCCTCCACCTATATCGGCGATCACGATGGCGGGCTGGATTGCAAGGAGGCCTATGGCGACTTCGCCGAAGCCTGTTACGAGATGGGCTATCGCGCCTTCAAGATCCATGGCTGGAACGAGGGCGACGCGAGGAAGGAGGCGGAGAATGTGCTCCATGTCGCCGAACGGGTCGGCGACCGCATGGTGCTGATGCTGGACCCGGCCAACCAGCTCCGCACCTTCGCCGACGCGCTCTATGTCGGGCGGGCCTGCGACGAGGGAAATTATTTCTGGTATGAAGACCCGTTCCGCGACGCCGGCAAATCCGCCTTTGCGCACAAGAAGCTGCGGGAGATGCTGAAGACCCCGCTGCTCATCACCGAATACGTGCGCGGGCTGGAGCCGAAGGCCGATTTCATCATCGCCGGCGGCACCGATTTCGTTCGCGTCGATCCGGAATACGACATGGGGATCACCGGCGGGTTGAAGACCGCGCATCTTGGCGAGGCGTTCGGGCTGGATGTGGAGGTCCACGCCGCCGGGCCGGCGCACCGGCACCTGATGTCGGCGATGCGGAACTCCAATTATTACGAGGTCGCGCTGGTCGGGCCGGACACGCCCAACATGGTCGCGCCGGTCTATGCCTGCGGCTACAGCGATCAGCTCGACTGCATCGGCGAGGATGGCAGCGTGCCGGTCCCGACGGGGCCGGGGCTCGGCGTGACCTATGACTGGGATTACATCCGCAAGCGGACCAGCGCGACAAAGACCTTCCGCTGAGGGCGCGCGCCCTCAGATCTTGAAGACGCGCGAGGCGACGGCGTTCCGCCGGATCTGGTCCCAGTCATATTCGACGCCAAGGCCGGGGCCGGAGGGAACCGGCGCGCGCCCTGCGGCGTCCAGCCCCTCCGGCTGGTCGGAATAACCGCAGGCATAGGGCGGGGTGATGTTCCCCATGCCCGGCCCGATCAGCGCCAGTTCGTAGAAATGGGTGTTGCGGATCGCCGAGACGCAGGCGCGGTGCGCGGGGCCGCAGGCGTGGATCTGCACATCCATGCCAAGCGATTCCGCCATATGCGCGATCTTCATCATCCCGGTGATTCCGCCGTCATATTCCGGGTCCGCATGGATCATGTCGCAGCCCCCGGCGAGGGCGAAGGCGGCCTTCTGCTCCGGCCCGCGGATATGTTCGGAGACGAGCAGCGGCGTCGCCAGCTTGGCGCGGAGGAGCTTCTGGCCCTCGATCGAGGTCGAGGAATCGCGATAGGGATCTTCGAACCAGAGGCATTTCCCCTCGTCGCAGGCGCGCCCGACATAGAGCGCGTCGGCCCAGGTGCGCAGCTCGCAGCCGGGATCGACCATCACCTCCATATCCTCGCCGACAGCGTCGCGCACCGCGAGGATGACGGCCGCCTCGCGCCGCTTGTCGCCATCGTGCCAGCCGTGGATCTTGAACCCGGCGAAACCCCGCGCCTTGCACGCGGCGGCGTAAGCGGCGAACGCCTCGACCGAGTCCAGCCCGCCCGGCGTCTCCTGCCCGTGATGGGTGGAGGCGTAGACCGGCAGCGCCTTGCGGTAGCCGCCGAGCATGGTTGAGACGCTGATCCCGTATTTGCGCCCGACAAGATCCCAGAGCGCGATGTCGAGCGCGCCATGCCCCATCCCGTCATAGGCGCGGATCTCGCGCTTGAGATCGTCATAGATCAGCTCGCGCGTTTCGGGATCCCGTCCCAGCAGGATCGGCGCCAGCATCATTGTCTGACCGAGCGCCGCT
>JBKECG010000460.1:0-4024 GCA_047974395.1 Pikeienuella sp.
AAGCTCTGCCGCAAGGCCGTCACCCGGATCGTGAAGGGCGAATACAAGACGGTCACGGTGACGCCCGACATGCTCGAGGACATGCTCGGCGTGCGCCGCTTCAAGTTCGGTCTGGCCGAGGAGAAGGATGAGGTCGGCGTCGTCACCGGCCTCGCCTGGACCGAGGTCGGCGGCGATCTCCTGTCCATCGAGGCGCTGAAACTGCCGGGCAAGGGCCGGATGAAGACCACCGGCAAGCTTGGCGAGGTGATGAAGGAATCGATCGACGCGGCTTCGTCCTATGTCCGCAGCCAGTCGCCGAATTTCGGCGTGAAGCCGACGGAGTTCGAGAAGATCGACATCCATGTCCATGTGCCCGAGGGCGCAACCCCGAAGGACGGCCCTTCGGCCGGCATCGGCATGGTGACCTCCATCGTCTCCATGCTCACCGCGATCCCGGTGCGCCGCGATGTGGCGATGACCGGCGAGGTGACGCTGCGCGGCAATGTCCTGCCCATCGGCGGGCTGAAGGAGAAGCTGCTCGCCGCGCTCCGGGGCGGGATCAAGACGGTGCTGATCCCGAAGGACAATGTGAAGGATCTGGCCGAGATCCCCGACAATGTGAAGAACGGGCTGGAGATCCTGCCCGTCTCCACAGTCTCCGAAGTGCTGAAGGCGGCGCTGCTGCGCGCGCCCGAACCGATCGAATGGGACCCGGCGGCGGAGGAGGCGGCGCTGGCCGCCCCCGGCCCGGAAGAGACCGGCGCCGCCACGCATTGACCGGGCGTTGATCGCGACAACCGGAGGCCGGCCCGCAGGGGCCGGCCTTTTTATCGGCGAGGCCACGCGCGAAGCGGAAGCGAGGCGGGTTATGTTGGGCGGAATGCGAGAGAGATTCGGAGTGGCGGCCCTCCTTGCTGTCCTCATGGTGGGCGCTGCCGGGGCGGAGGAGACGGATATGGAGCGCGGGCTTAAAGCCGCCTTCGAGGCCGGCGAACTGCCGGGGCTCCACACCGTTCTGGTCGAACAGCGCGGCGAGCGGCTGGCGGAGGTCTACTTCCCCGGCGAGGACGAAAACTGGGGCCGCCCGCTCGGGATGAGGGAACATGGGCCGGAGGCGCTGCATGATCTGCGTTCGGTGACGAAATCCATCGTCGGCCTGCTCTATGGAATAGCGATGGCCGAAGGCAAGGTTCCGCCGCCCGAGGCGGCGCTCCTCGACGGTTTCCCCGAATATGCCGATCTCGCCGCCGATCCGGCGCGGCGGCGGATCACGGTGGACGATGCGCTCTCGATGCGGATGGGGCTCGAATGGGACGAGACGCTTCCCTATACCGACCCGCGCAACAGCGAGATCGCGATGGAGATGGCGGATGACCGCTATCGCTTCGCGCTCGACCGGCCGATCATTGGTCCGCCGGGCGAAGTCTGGACCTATAGCGGCGGCGCGGTCGCCCTGATCGGGCGGCTGATCGAGGCCGGCGTCGGCGCCCCGATCGACGAATACGCCGAAGAGGTTCTGTTCCGCCCGCTCGGGATCGAGCGTTACGAATGGGCGCGCGGCGCGGACGGGACCGCCTCCGCCGCTTCGGGCTTGCGCCTCACCGCGCGCGATCTGGCGAAGATCGGCCGGCTGATCCTCGCCGATGGAGTCTGGGAAGGGCGGAGGGTCGTTCCCGCCGAATGGCTCGACGCTTCCTTCCAGGCGCGCGCCGATACGGGGCAGGGGGTGCGCTATGGCTGGCTCTGGTGGCTCGCGCCCCGGGGCGATCCGCCTCTCTGGGCCTCCGGCTTCGGCAATGGCGGCCAGCGGCTGACCGTGTTGCGGCAGGCGGGGCTGCTCGTCGTCGTGCTCGCCGGAAACTACAATGACCCCGAAGCCTGGCGCATCCCTGTTTCGGTGATCGAGAACCATGTCGCTCCCGCCCTGGAGGCGCGCGGCGGCGGCTGACCTTTCCCCGTCGCCGGCGATGCGCTAGACGGAAGCCGAAGGGCGGTTAGCTCAGCTGGCAGAGCGTCTCGTTTACACCGAGAATGTCGGCGGTTCGAACCCGTCACCGCCCACCAGCCTCTTTTCTGCGATGACGGCCCCCTGCGGCCCCGCCTCTCGCGCCCTGAAAGCGCATTCTTGCATTTTCGTCGCTTGACGCGCCCCCGGTCGCGCACTAGTAACGCGCTCACGCCGGCGGGCATCGTCAGCCGGCTGGGCGAGCGGTTGTAGCTCAGTTGGTTAGAGTACCGGCCTGTCACGCCGGGGGTCGCGGGTTCGAGCCCCGTCAACCGCGCCATCGCCCATATCCGCCTCCGGCAGGAGGCGCTTTCCCCCCTCGAACATGGTGACGCAGGCGTCCGCATATAGCTCGATTTACACGGATTCGCGACTGCGCCTCTGGCTGAGTTCAGTTGACCGGACCGGGGGGCGGGAGTAGACACAGGGGCGGATGCGCTGCACTGCAAGATGGCGTCGAAGCAAAGGTTTGGCCATGGATGATCTCCTGAGGGAATACCTGCCGATCCTGGTTTTTCTGGGCCTCGCGGTCGCGCTCGGGCTGGTGCTGATTCTCGCCGCGATGGTTCTCGCCGTGCGGCGGCCGGACCCCGAGAAGGTCTCGGCCTATGAATGCGGCTTCAACGCCTTTGACGACGCGCGGATGAAATTCGACATCCGTTTTTATCTCGTGTCGATTCTCTTCATCATCTTCGACCTTGAGGTCGCCTTCCTCTTTCCCTGGGCGATCAGCCTTCGGGAGATCGGCGCTTTCGGCTTCTGGTCCATGGTGGTGTTCCTCGGCGTGCTGACGGTCGGCTTCGCCTATGAGTGGAAGAAAGGGGCGCTGGAATGGCAGTGACCGGCAAAGCCAGGGCGCTTGCGCCCTCGCCAGCAGGAGCGGTCGCCGCGGGAGCCGACAAGGACGCGCTCACTGCGAATATCTCCGCCGAACTGGCGGACAAGGGCTATATCCTCACCTCGGCCGAGGATCTGGTCGCCTGGGCGCGCACCGGCTCCTTGTTCTGGATGACCTTCGGTCTCGCCTGTTGCGCGGTGGAGATGATGCAGTCCTCCATGCCGCGCTACGATGTGGAGCGGTTCGGCTTCGCCCCGCGCGGCAGCCCGCGCCAGTCCGACGTGATGATCGTCGCCGGCACGCTGACCAACAAGATGGCCCCTGCGCTGCGCAAGGTCTACGATCAGATGCCGGAGCCGCGCTATGTGATCTCCATGGGGTCCTGCGCCAATGGCGGCGGCTATTACCACTACAGCTATTCGGTGGTGCGGGGCTGCGACCGGATCGTGCCGGTCGATATCTATGTTCCCGGCTGCCCCCCTACGGCGGAGGCGCTGCTCTACGGCATCCTGCAGCTACAGAAGAAGATTCGGCGGACAGGGACAATAGTCCGCTAGGAGTTAACGACATGAGCGACGCTCTCCTTGAGCTCAGCGACCTGATCGAAGCGGCGAAGGGCGGTCTCGTATCCTCCAGCGCCGTCGCCTATGGCGAGTTGACGATCGAGACCACGCCCGGCGCGATCATCGAGTTGCTGAAGTTCCTCGAAGGCAATGGCGCGATGCGCTTCACCACGCTGATCGACGTGACCGGCGTCGATTATCCGGGGCGGGAGAAGCGTTTCGACGTGGTCTATCACCTGTTGTCGATGCGCCAGAACCAGCGCATCCGCATTCGCGTTCCGGTCGCCGAGGATGAGTTCATCCCCTCCTGCGTCGAGATCTATCCCGCCGCCGACTGGTTCGAGCGTGAGGTCTTCGACATGTACGGGATCATGTTCTCCGGTCATCCGGACCTCAGGCGGATCCTCACCGATTACGGCTTTCGCGGCCATCCGCTGCGCAAGGATTTCCCGACCACCGGCTATGTCCAGGTCCGCTATGACGACGAGCAGAAGCGCGTGGTCTACGAGCCGGTGACCCTGGTGCAGGAATATCGCCAGTTCGATTTCATGAGCCCCTGGGAAGGCGCCGAATACGTGCTGCCGGGCGATGAGAAGAAGGGGAGCGCGGCGTGATGGACGGCGACGTCAGGACCGC
>JBKECG010000482.1:0-3133 GCA_047974395.1 Pikeienuella sp.
CCAAGCACCCTTTGCGCCAGCGCGTCGATCACCCGCTCGACGCTTTCGCCCTCGGCCCGCGCGGCGAAGGTCAGCGCCATGCGATGCGTCAGCGCCGGACGCGCCAGCGCGATCACATCGTCGATATCGGGGGCCAGCCGCCCCTCCATCAGCGCCCGCGCCCGCACCGCCAGCATCAGCGCCTGGGCCGCGCGCGGCCCCGGCCCCCAGTTGACCGAACGTTCGACGAAATCCAGCGCCTCCGCCTCTCCGGGCCGGGCGGCGCGGACCAGTTTCAGGATCGCCTCGAGCACGCTTTCGCCCACCGGCATCCGCCGCACCAGCCGCTGGGCCGCGATCAGCTCCGGCCCGGTGAAGACCGGCGCGGCCTCGGCCTCCTCGGCGCTGGTGGTGGCGATCAGGATATCGCGCTCCGCCGCCAGGGTCGGATAGGAGATATCGACCTGCAACAGGAACCGGTCGAGCTGCGCTTCGGGCAGCGGATAGGTCCCCTCCTGCTCGATCGGGTTCTGCGTCGCCAGCACATGGAAGGGCGGGGAAAGATCGCGCCGGAGCCCGGCGATGGTCACGGCCTTCTCCTGCATCGCCTGCAACAGCGCCGACTGGGTGCGCGGGCTGGCGCGGTTGATCTCGTCCGCCATCAGAAGCTGGCAGAAGACCGGCCCCTCGATGAAGCGGAAGCTGCGCTCGCCGCTCGCGGCCTGCTCCAGCACCTCGGCCCCGAGGATATCCGCCGGCATCAGGTCCGGGGTGAACTGGATCCGCTTCGCGTCCAGCCCCATGACCACGCCCAATGTCTCCACCAGCCGGGTCTTGGCCAGGCCCGGCGCGCCGACCAGCAGCGCGTGACCGCCGGACAGAAGCGCGTTCAGCGTCAGGTCCACGACCCTTTGCTGGCCGATGACCCGCTTCGCGACCTCCGCCTGCGCGCGGCGCAGTTTGTCGCTGACGGTTTCAATCTCCGCAAGGATCTCGTCAGAATCGTTCATTCAACCCGCTCCCAACCCGAATTCGCGCCCGCATCGCCATTGCATCGCCGCCTGCGCCTCGGCCATCATGAACCTATATGGTTACGAAGTGAAATCGAGTCACCCGGAATTGACGATGAACGACGAGAAGGCGAACCCCGCAGCCACGCCGGCCCCGGACGATCTGGCGAAAACGCTCTCGAAAGCGGCGAAGAGCGGGAAGAAGGGTCCGCCTCCCGTCCACCTGTGGAACCCGCCCTATTGCGGCGATCTCGACATCCGCATCGCCCGCGACGGGCGCTGGTATTATCTCGGCTCGCCGATCGGGCGGATGCCGCTGGTGGAGCTCTTCGCCTCGGTGATCCGCAAGGATGGCGACGATTATTTCCTCGTCACCCCGGTGGAGAAGATCGGCATCCAGGTGGAGGACGCCCCTTTCGTCGCGGTCGATTTCACCCTTTCCGGCTCCGGCGCAGATCAGGTGCTGACCTTCGTCACCAATGTCGATGACGAGGCCGAGGCCGGCCCCGACCACCCGATCCGCATCGCCCGCGACCCGGAGACCGGGGAGCCCTCGCCCTATATCCATATCCGGCGCAATCTGGAGGCGCTGATCGACCGCAAGAGCTATTATCGCCTCGTCGAGGCCGGCGCGGTGGAGACGGTCGGGGCCGAGCGGATGTTCGGCCTGCGCTCCGGCGGGGTGTTCTTCGCCTTCTGCCCGGCGGCGGAGTTGGGGCTTTGAGCGCCATCCCCGACACCCGCGCCGCCGCGCGCATCCTGACCCGTCCCGATATCGAACGGGCGGTGCTGATCGCCCATGGCCGCCGCTCGGATTACGACCTCAACCCCGAGATCGGGGAGGGGCTGGTCAGGGCCCGCCCGCTCCGGCCCGCGGCGGTGCTCTGCGGTCTGGTCGAACGCGCCGGGGCCATGCATGTGATCCTCACCCGGCGCCCCGACACGCTGAAGGAGCATGCCGGCCAGATCGCCTTTCCCGGCGGCAAGATCGAAAGGACCGACCGCGACCCGGTTCACGCCGCGCTGCGCGAAGCCGAAGAAGAGATCGGCATCCCCCCCGAGGCGGTGGAGGTGGTCGGCCGGATCGACCCCTATGTCACCGGCACCGGCTTTCAGGTCGAACCGGTGGTCGGCTTCGTCGATCCCGGCGTGCGCCTCCGGCTCGACCGGCGCGAGGTGGACGAGGCCTTCGAGGCCCCGCTCGACTTTCTGATGGACCCGGCGAACCTGAAGCTCCAGACCGGCCATTGGGGCGGCGGCGAGCGGCGCTATTACGCGATCCCCTGGCGGGGGCGCTTCATCTGGGGGGCGACGGCGGGGATGCTGAAAAGCCTCGCCGACCGGCTCGCCTCGCCGGAGGGGCCGGGGTTATGACCGCGATCTCGCCGCCATGGCTCCGGGCGCCGGCGACGGCGCGGGTCATGGCGGCCCTGGCGCCGGCGCGCCCGTTTTTCGTCGGCGGCTGCGTGCGCGACGCGCTGATGGCGCGCGAGCCGGCCGGCGATGTGGACATTGCCGTCGCCGTCCCGCCGGAGGAGACCCTGCGCCTCGCCGAAGCGGCCGGGCTCGGCGCGCATCCGACCGGGATCGCGCATGGGGTCGTCACCGTCACCGCCGGCGGGCGCGGTTTCGAGATCGCCTCGATGCGCCGCGACGTGGCGACGGACGGGCGGCGCGCCGTCATCGCCTATACGAGCGAGATCGCCGCCGACGCGGCGCGGCGCGATTTCACCATCAACGCGCTCTACGCCGACGCCGGGGGGAAGGTCTTCGACCCGCTCGGCCTCGGCCTCGCCGATCTGGGCGCGCGCCGGCTGCGTTTCGTCGGCGACCCCGCGACCCGGATCAGCGAGGATCGCCTGCGGGCGCTGCGCTATTTCCGGTTTCACGCGACGCTCGGGATCAACGAATTCGACGCGCCCGGCCTCAGGGCCGCGCTCGACGGGGCGGAGGAGCTGGAGATGATCTCCCGCGAGCGGATCGGCGCCGAGATGATGAAGCTGCTGGCCGCGCCCGACCCCGAACCGGCGCTGTCGGCGATGGGGCCGGCGCTGGTGCTCTGCCTGCCCGGCGCGACCGTTTTCAAGGGGCTCGTCGCCGCCGAACTGGACGCCGGCGAGCCGCCCGACCCGCTCCGCCGGCTC
>JBKECG010000044.1:0-9775 GCA_047974395.1 Pikeienuella sp.
AGACTGGGAGTTTTGAAGGCAGTTCCGGGGTTGAGCCCCGGGATTTCACCCCCAACTTTCCAATCCGCCTACGTGCGCTTTACGCCCAGTAATTCCGAACAACGCTAGTCCCCTCCGTATTACCGCGGCTGCTGGCACGGAGTTAGCCGGGACTTCTTTACCAGGTACTGTCATTATCATCCCTGGCGAAAGAGCTTTACAACCCTAAGGCCTTCGTCGCTCACGCGGTATGGCTAGATCAGGCTTTCGCCCATTGTCTAAGATTCCCCACTGCTGCCTCCCGTAGGAGTCTGGGCCGTGTCTCAGTCCCAGTGTGGCTGATCATCCTCTCAAACCAGCTATGGATCGTAGACTTGGTAGGCCGTTACCCCACCAACTATCTAATCCAACGCGGGCCAATCCAAAGGCGAAATTCTTTCCCCCGTAGGGCGTATACGGTATTAGCAGTCGTTTCCAACTGTTGTTCCGTACCTCTGGGCATGTTCCCACGCGTTACTCACCCGTCCGCCGCTAAGTCCGAAGACTTCGCTCGACTTGCATGTGTTAGGCCTACCGCCAGCGTTCGTTCTGAGCCAGGATCAAACTCTCAAGTTGAAACCATTGCTGGTTTCCTTGACGAGATAAGACCCCGCACATCGTGTTACCGGTTCATCGAAATCGGCCCGAAGGCTTCATTCTCCCCGGCGATACGTGTGCGTGTCTTGGTCGTCGTTGCCGACCGGACCGCCCACATATCCCTTCATCTTACAGCGATTTCAAAGAGCGCGCTTCCCTTGAGAAGCATCCGGCGGCGAAGAGTTTGTGGCCCCCCGCCGCCGGTGAGCGGGTATCTAGAGAGATTCCCGGAGGGCCGCAACACCTATTTCCGGTTTTTTTCGCGCTCCCGTCATATTTCTTAATTTATCGTTTTATATCAGATGATTATGGGGAGTCTTTTTTCCAGGACAGCCTCTGGCGCAAGGGTTTCCGCAGCGTCACCGGGACCTGAAACCCCGGCGGATTCCCGCCTTCAACGCGACTCCCCCGGGCGCGTTTGCGTCCCGGCGGGGCCGCCCCCCAAGATATAGTGGCCCGGGTCGGAAAATGGCGATTCACCTGCTTCGGGCGATTCACGCCGGGGCTTCGCCGCGTCCACCGGGTCGAAGATCGCCCCGGCGCCCACACGTAACAGTCAGCATATGGATCGTGTCGTCGAGGCGGCCGAAACGGGCCGGCCCCGCGCGGCGACGAATCTTTCCGGCCCGGCCTCAACCCCGTCGGGGGCCGGGCGCCGCCATCAGCCGATCGCGGCCATCAGCTCGCGCCATTCGGCCGGGCTCATGCCGGCCTTTTCGGCGTCCATATCTTCGCCGGCCAGCATCCGGCGCACCGCGTCCAGCCCGGCGCGCGAAAGCTGCGCCCCGCCGAGCCGGTAATCCTCGAAAGCCTCATGGGCGACCGGAACCCAGGCGCGGGTCAGTTCGGCCATGGCCTCGGCATAGACCCTGATTTCGTATTGGGCGTGCGGGTCGGCGCGGAGCGAGAGGAAATGGAAGAGATTGTGGAGATCGGTCTTCCAGTACCATTGCGTATAGACATTGGCGGTCAGGTTCATCCGCGCCAGCTCCCGCGCCAGCCCGGCGCGGCCCGGGTCGATCACCTCGCCGGCGAAGGTCTGGTTCAGCATCTTCTCGTAATGGTCATAGGTCTGCGCCGCGTCGTCGCGCAGAAGCCGCAGGACCTCCGCCGCCTCCTCGCCTTCCAGCGTCTCGCCGCGGCCCTGGCGGTTGGAGGTGGCCTGCGCCGCCAGATGCTCGGGCGCGGGGATGTAGAATTCCCGGTCCATCACCGAATAGCGGGCGGAATATTCGTTCACATTGGCGGTGCGGTGGCGGATCCACTGCCTGGCGACGAAGATCGGCAGCTTCACATGCAGCTTGATCTCGCACATCTCGAAAGGCGTCGAATGGCGATGGCGCATCAGATAGCGGATCAGCCCGCGATCGTCCCGCGCCTGTTTGGTCCCGGCGCCATAGGAGACCCGCGCCGCCTGCACGATGGCGGAATCGTCGCCCATATAGTCGATGACCCGGACGAAACCATGGTCGAGACAGGGGACCGCCTCATAGAGCCGCGCCTCGATCCCCTCGGCGGCGACGCGGCGGGTCGGGCGCGTCTCGGCGCGGGCGCGCTCGATTTCGGCCTGTTGTTCCGGGGTGAGGGGCATATTCTGGTCTCTGATCCTGGCCGGAGCGGCCATGCCGCCCCCGCATATAGTGTTCCGGGGGACGATAACCCCGATATGCGGCGGAGGAAACAGGCGATGCGGCATAAACCGCAATCATCGGCGGAAAGGCGCGCGGACGCCGGGCCGGGAGCAACCATGCGTTTGATTACCCATGCTCCATGTACATCGCCGGCCTTTGGGCTAACCTCCGGTCTCGGAAACAACGAGACAGGCGGACCATGAGCAAGATCACCCTCGGCGCGGCCCAGATCGGCGGCATCCAGAAGAACGAATCCCGCGAGCAGGTCGTGGCGCGCATGATCGCGCTGATGGATCAGGCGCATGGCGAAGGAGTCGGGTTTCTCGCCTATCCGGAAATGACGCTCACCACCTTCTTCCCGCGCTTCTATGTCGAGAACCGGGCCGAATTCGACCACTGGTTCGAAACCGAGATGCCCAACGCCGCCACCAAGCCGCTTTTCGATCGGGCCAGGGCGCATGGCATGGGCATCACCTTCGGCTATTGCGAGTTGACGCCGGAAGGGCGGCATTTCAACAGCTCTGTCATCGTCTCCCCCGAGGGGGAGATCGTGCTGAAATACCGCAAGACCCATCTGCCGGGCCATGCCGAGTTCGAACCCGAGCGCAGCCATCAGCATCTGGAGAAGCGCTATTTCCTGCCCGGCGACACCGGCTTCAACGTCGTGCGCAATCAGGGGGCGATCATGGGGCTGGCGATCTGCAACGACCGGCGCTGGCCGGAAACCTGGCGGATGATGGGCCTCAGGGGCGTGCAACTGGTCTCGGTGGGTTACAATACGCCGTCGCAGAACAATCTCTCGGCCGATGAAGGGCTGGAGAAGCGGCTCTATCATCATGAATTGTCGGTCTGCGCCGGCGCCTATCAGAACTCCACCTACGCCATCGCCGTGGCCAAATGCGGGATGGAGGACGGCAATCACATGATCGGCGGCTCGATCATCGTCGATCCGGACGGTTTCGTCATCGCCCGCGCGAAGGGCGAAGGGGACGAATTGCTGACCGCCGAAGCCGATTTCGACAAATGCGCCTTCGGCAAATCCACGATATTCGATTTCGCCGCCCATCGGCGCATCGAACATTACGGGCTGATCGCCTCCCAGACCGGGGTCGTGGAGCCGGAGGCGTAACCGCGGCCCCCGCCCGCGCCATCTGGCCTTCGCCCATGCGCGCGGCTAAGGTCCCGGAACCGTCAACAACATCGCAGATCATGCATTGACCGGCGCACAGCCCCCCCATCGGCGCTTGCTGAGCCATTCCGGCGTAACGCTTCGCCATCTGGAGATCTTCGCCAAGATGATGGCGGGGGCGACGACCGCCGAGGTGGCCTCGGCCATGGGCGTCAGCCAGCCGGCCGTATCGGCGAGCCTGCGTCATCTGGAGGGGCTGCTGGGTCTCGCGCTGTTCGAGCGGGCGGGCCGGCGGCTGACGCCGACGCATACCGCGCGGATGCTGATGCGGGATGTGGCCTCGGTGCTTTCCTCGCTGCGCGGCTTCTCGCAGCGGGCGGAGGATCTGGCCGCGGGCGTCGCCGGCAGGCTCCGGGTGGTCGCGACGCCGCCCCTGGCCAATTTCCACGCCGCCGAGGCCCTTTCGCGCCTGTTCGATCTCTACCCGACTCTGTCGGCCTCCTATGACGTTCAGCGGCTGGACGAGGTTTACCGCGCGGTGCAGACCGGAGAGGCCGATCTGGGGCTTGGCGTGTTCGAAGGCCAGATCGACACCGATCTTCAGATCACCCCTCTCCATCGCGCGCGCATGGTGGCGCTGGCCCCGCGCGACAGCGATCTCGCCCGGAAAAAAGAGGTGGCGCCGCATGATCTGGTCGGGCGGAACTTCGTCGGACTGGCGAGCGACAGCGTGCTGGGCGTGCTCATCCGCGACGCTTTCCGCGATCAGGGCTGCGCCTATCGCCCGCGCATCGAGGTGCGGTTCTGCGCCACCGCCGCGGCGCTGGCCGGTCAGGGCGTCGGCGTGGCGCTGGTCGATCCCTATTCCGCCGCGTCGCATGGTTTCGACAACCTGACGACGCTGCGCTTCGTCCCGGAGCGGATGGTCTCGGCCTGCGTGTTCACCCGGCGCGGCGTCCCGCACACGGAACAGCTCAAGAGCTTCGTGAACCTGCTGCGCGAGGTTCTGAACCGGAGAGCTTAGGCCGCTCGGATCTCCGGCGCGCTTTCGTGATGAACCGGGTGGAAGCTCCCATGTTCGGCGCGGATGACGCCGAGGCCGAGCGCCTCCGCCGCGGCCACGCCCTCGGGCGGGACGATCATGTTCGTCCCCGAGCCCACGACCTCCCCATGGCGCAGGATCGGCTTGCCGGCGCCGTAACTGAGCAACGGCGCGCGGCGCTCAAGATCGACCACGGTCACATCGGCGTCGGCGCCCGGGGCCAGATGCCCCTTGCGCGACAGCAGCCCCATCATCCGGGCCGGCTCCGCCGCGGTTTTCAATACGAATTCGGACAGGGTCAGCGCGTCGAGATGCACCAGCGCCAGACCCCGCTGACAAAGATCGTTGCGCGGCAACCCGCCGCCATCGGTGGCCAGCCCGTCAACGGCGAAACGTCCGCCCTTGCGGCGCAGGATCGCCAGATTGACGGTGGTGTCCGAGGGGTTCACGTAAAAGCTCATGCCGATATCGGTTTCGGCCTCGCGCCAGGCCTGCACCGCGCGCTCGCCGCATTCGAGATGGGTGACGCCATCCTCGTAGAAATGGATATGACCCCAGCCGTCGCGAAGCGCCTGCTCCAGCCCGGCGAGGTCGGCGCTGTAGCCGCCGGCGCGCAGATTGCGCTGCGTGGCGACGCTTTCAGGGATCCCGTTCGAACATTTCGCCGAATTGCCGTTGATCGGGGCCAGATAGCTCTCCGACCAGATATTGGGATATTCGCCGAGCATCTCCGCCGCCTCATGGGCCTCCAGCACCGCCGGCCCCTCGAAACCGCGCGCATAGGAGTTCACATGCGGCAGATGCAGCGGATGGCCCGCCGCCAGTTCGCAGGCCTCGCGCATGCCGCGCAGGTTCTGCGGCGTCTCCAGCGTGCCGGCGTGAAAGGCGACATGCGCGCCCTCGCGCGCGCAGATCCCGATCACCCGGGCCGAAGCCTCCGGCGTGAGCGGGAAATGCCCGCCGAGGATCTTCAGCCCCACCGCGCCGGACCGGCGGGCGCGGGCCAGCGCCGTCTCAAGCTCCGGCGTTTCGGGATCGGTCGTATCCACCGTATGCCCGGGGCGCACGTAATCTATGCAGGCCATCGACAGCCCGGCGCCGGTCTTCGCGGCCATCTCCATCACGCTGTCGATGGGCCCGGCCATCTCCAGCGCCGTGGTGACCCCGGCCAGCGCCAGCATCCGGTGCCCCGCCGCCCCGCCGACCCAGCCGGAGACATGGACATGGGAATCCACCAGCCCCGGCAGGACATGCAGGCCGGAGACATCCTCCTCCGCCCGCGTCGGGGCCGTGATCTGCGGCGCGACCTCGGCCACCTTGCCCGCCTCGAAGGCGATATCGGCGACGGCGTCCACGCCCGAGCAGGGATCGCAGACATGGCCGCCGCGCAGGATCAGATCATAGGTCATCAAAGGCTCCCTTGGCCCCGGCGAGGCGGGTTTCAGTCAGAGGCGGCGTTCGAATCGCCGTCATCGCCGCACCACCGCGCGAGGACGTGCACGAAGATGATCACGATCATGATCGGCACGGCGATCGCGATCCAGATTGTGTGGAAGGGCATTGATTCCGCCAGCGTCTTGCTGTGGCGCAACAGAAAGCCGCGAGAGAGATTCATGTTCGGGCCGACAAAGCAGAAAAGCAGGATCGGCGCCAGATAGATCAGCACCGTCAGCGAACGGATGAACTCGGCGGCGGCCCGGAGCCAGCCCGGCCCGGCCTTCATTCCATTCATCAGCGCCGGATCGAAACGGCGCCGGAAGGACATGGTGGCGCCGATCAGCCCCGCCCAGATCATCGCATAGCGCGCCAGCTCCTCGGTATAGGCGGGCGGCTGCTTGATGACGTAGCGCGCCGCGACCTGCAACAGCACCACCCCGACCAGCAGCGCCAGCGCGATGACGGTCACCACGCTGGCCGCCCGGTCCAGGGCCGCACTGACCCGGCATATGGCGGTTTTCAGAGCTTCCACGGCGCCCCCCTGTCGCTTATCCGATCATTTCAGCGTCGCCGCCCTGGCGTCGACCCAGATCTGGTAATCCTCGGCCGAAAGCTGGGTCTTGCGGACCGGCTCCGACATTTCGACCATCTTGTCGCGCTCGCCTTCGGCCAGCGGGGTGACGGTCACGCCCAGCTCCTTCTGCCGCTCGGCGACCAGTTCGGTCCAGTCGGCCAGCCATTTGCGGTTGGCGGCCACCCCCGCCGCGATGGCGGCGTCGATCTGGCCCTGCTCCTCCTCGCTCAGGCTGTTGTACCAGTCGTCGGAGATCAGGATCGCCCGCGCGGCGGGAAAGAGCTCGGCCGGGGTGAAATGCACCAGAAAACCTGTGTGTCCCCCGCGGATGGCCGAGCTTGCCGGGTTGAAATAGCCGTCCGCCACGCCGGTCTGGATGGCGTTGGCCACCTCCGCCCATGCGACCACGGTGCCGTTGGAGCCAAGCGCCTCCATCAGGTCGATCTGTTCGGGATTGAGGGCGCGAAAGCGCAGATCGGCCATGTCGGCCACGGTCGAGATCGGTTTCTTGGCGTTATGAATGCCCATCGGGATGCCGATATAGTTCACCGCGACCAAGCGCACGCCGCTGTCGAGCAGCGGGGCGTTGATCTTCTCCATCATCCCGTCCTGCGCGAGGATCTCATCCAGTTGCGCGGTGCTGTCGAAGAAGAAAGGCAGGGTCACGCCCTTGAGCAGCGGCGAGATCGCATAAGGCGTGGAGACGGCGGCCAGGTTGACCTCCAGCAACCCGCTCGAAACCTGGTCGAGCCGCTCCTTCTCCTTGCCGAGCGTTTCGGAAGGATAGATCGACACGGTGAAGCCGGTCCCCTCCAGCGCGTCGGCGAAACCATGCGCGAAAGTGGCCTCGCCGCTGGTTTCGGGATCATCCACCGAATTCATGGCGATCTTGATTTCCGCCGCCTGCGCCGCGCCCGCGAAAAGCGCCAGCGCGCCGGCGGCGAGAAGGGTCGGGAATCTGGTCATCGGTTTGGGCCTCCTTGTTGGCGATCCGTCATTTTCATCATTCCCGCCTCAGCGCAGCCCGAGCGCGCCGGGAAGAAAGAGCGATATCTGCGGCATGAAGGTCAGCGCCATCAGCAGCAGGATCTCGGCGACGAGAAAGGGCAGCGTGACCCGGATCAACCGCCAGTAGTTCAGGTTGACCACGGTGGAGAGGATCAGCAGCACCGCCCCCAGCGGCGGCGACAGCAATCCCACGGTGATGTTGAAGCAGATGACGATGCCGAGATGAACCGGATCGACGCCCATGGCGATGGCCGCCGGCACGAAGATCGGCGCGAAAAGCGCCACCGCCGCCTTGACGTCCATCGCCATGCCGGCGCCGAGAAAGATCAGGTTGACCAGCATCAGATAGCCGAGCGGCCCGAGGCCCCAGCCCTCGACCAGGCCCTGAATCGCCTGCGGCCATTGCAACAGCGCGGCGATATAGGAAAAGGTCGAGATGGCGCAGAGCAGGATGAACAGCCCGCCCAGCATGACGCCGGTGCGCAGAAGGCTCTGATAGATCCCGTTCAGGTCGAGTTCGCCATAGCCGACGCCGATCGCCAGCGCGGCGATCACCGCCAGCCCGGCGGCCTCGGCCGGGGTCATGAAGCCGAAGAGGGTGCCGCCGAGAATGATCACCGGCAGCAGCAGCGCCGGAACGCCCCGCAGCAGCGCCGGCAGGAAGGGCGGCAGGTCCAGCCCGTCGCCGCCCGGATGGTCGTCGCGATAGGCGAAATAGGCGTTCATCGCCATCAACATCGCCGCCAGCAGCAGCCCCGGCAGCACCCCGGCGGCGAAAAGCGCGGTGACATTGGTCTCCATCAGCGCGCCATAGAAGATCATGATCGAGGAAGGCGGGATGATCGGCCCGATGATCGAGGACGCGCCGGTGATGGCGGAGGCGTATTCGCGGCTGTAGCCGCGCTTCTCCATCTCCGGGACCAGCGAATTGCCCAGCGCGGCCGCGTCGGCCGTGGCCGAGCCCGAAACCCCGGCGAAAAAGACAGAGGTGACCACGTTCACATGGCCGAGCCCGCCCTTGAGCCGGCCGAAGACCGACATGCTGAGGTCGATCAGCGCCGAGGCGACGCCGCCCCGGTTCATCAGATCGCCCGCCAGAATGAACAGCGGCATGGCCAGAAAGGCGAAGGAATCAAGCTGGCTGAACAGGCGTTGCGGCAGGACCGCCATGAATTGCGATTTGTCCACCGCGATGAATGTCAGGATCGCAGAGGCGCCGATCAGATAGGCGATGGCCGATCCGGCGACCAGCGCGACGACCACGAATATGACGATGAGCGCGACGGGCAAGCTGTCTTCATCCGGATTGCTGCGAGACTCCTGCGACGCTCCGAAGGATGGGGGGCAAAGACAATTCAGGAAATTATTAATGTATATAAGTACAGATTATATATTTACCGGCGCCGCGCCGGACCCCACCGTCGCGGCGCCGATGAAATCAGACCCGCGCGCCCCGGCGGCGCAGCGCCGCGAAGCCGGCCAGACCAGCGAGCAGCAGCGGCGCGCTGGCCGGCAGCGGCACCTGCGCGCCGACGCTCTCATCTGCGGAGGCGAGGACATAGCCCTCGGCGAAGAGGCTGATATCGGTGGCGTCATAGGCGCCGAGCGTGAGCGAGAGCGTCATCTGACCGCTCAGCGAATCCGCCAGCGGCGCGCCGAGGGTGGAATCCAGCTTCGCCGACTTTTTGATCGCATCGCCGAAACCGGTCAGCGAGAAGCCGAAATCGGTGAAGGCGAGATCGCCGGACAGCCCGTCGGTTTCATATTTGCCCGAGAAATCCCAGGACAGCAGCAGCTCATAGGTCCGCGCCTGGTCGCTGTCATTCTCGATCGAGGCGGTGAACTCGGAACTGATCCGCAACTCGCCATCGCCGAAGCCGCCGCCGGGGGCGCTGGCGCTGGCGCCGATCTCCAGCAGCGCGACGGAGGACTCATAGCTGGTGGAGGACAGCGTGACGCTGGTCGCGCCCGCGCCGCTGGCGCGCTCGTCGGCGACGGCTTCGCCGGCGTCGCCATTGCTCAACCCGCCGCTGATGTCGGTGAGAGAGACAGAGCCCTTGAAGTCGGACATGGTGGCGGCCTGAGCCGGCGCGGCGAGCGCCAGCGCCGCGGCGCCGGCGAGGAAGATTTTGGGGATCATTGGAACAGCTCCGTTGACAGGACATATTTGTCACGGAGCGGTAGCGGGTTTGGATTACAGTTTTTCTACAGTTTTCTGAAAAGTCTGGATTTTCTCCAAAAATCAGAAATTGGCCGCGATGGCGGCCCCGAACAGGATCGCGCCAGCCGCAGCGGCCCAGCTGTCGAGCACGCGATAGAGCAGCCCCAGCGCCGGGACC
>JBKECG010000052.1:0-9494 GCA_047974395.1 Pikeienuella sp.
CGGAAACTGAAACGGCGCGGGAGCGGCCCCCGCGCCGGATCGTTCAATGGTCGAAAGCGCGCTCGGGCGCGCGCCCGGAAAGCTCAGAGCAGCTTGCCCATCGCCACAGCCACATCGCCCATACGGTTGGAAAAGCCCCACTCGTTGTCATACCAGGTGAGGATGCGGGCCAGCCCGCCCTTCATCACCTTGGTCTGATCCAGATGGAAGATCGACGAGCGCGGATCGTGGTTGAAATCCACGGAGACGTTCGGCTGGTCGGTATAGCCGAGCACGCCCTTCAGCGGCCCGGCGGCGGCGGCGCGGATCGCCTCGTTGATCGACTCGACGCTGAGCGGCTTCGCGGCGCGGAAGGTCAGGTCCACCACCGAGACATTCGGCGTCGGCACCCGGATCGCCACGCCGTCGAGCTTGCCGTTCAGCGCCGGCAGCACCAGCCCGACCGCCTTGGCGGCGCCGGTCGAGGTCGGGATCATCGACATGGCCGCGGCGCGGCCGCGATAGAGATCCTTGTGCATCACGTCCAGCGTCGGCTGGTCGCCGGTATAGGAATGGATCGTGGTCATGAAGCCTTCCTCGATCCCGAACGCGTCGTTCAGGACCTTGGCCACCGGCGAAAGGCAGTTGGTGGTGCAGGAGGCGTTGGAGACGACGAGATCGCCCGCGGTCAGCTCATGATGGTTGACGCCATAGACGACGGTCCGGTCGGCGCCGGTCGCGGGGGCGGAGACCAGCACCCGCTTCGAGCCGTTCTTCAGATGCGCGGAGGCCTTCTCCTTGTCGGCGAAGATCCCGGTGCATTCCAGCGCGATATCGACGCCGGCCCAGGGGAGATCGGCCGGATTGCGCTCCGCCGTCACCTTGATCGGCCCGCGGCCGATGTCGATCGTGTCGCCGGCGACCTTCACCTCGCCGGGGAACCGGCCGTGGACGCTGTCGAAGCGCAGGAGATGGGCGTTGGTCTCTAACGGGCCGAGTTCGTTGATCGCCACGACCTCGATATCGGTGCGGCCCGATTCGGCGATGGCGCGAAGCACGTTGCGGCCGATGCGGCCGAATCCGTTGATGGCGACTTTCACTGACATGGCGTTCTCCTAACAACCCGCAAAGCGCGCTGCTTATGCCAAGAGCCGGAGGCGAGCGCCAGCCCCCTGCTTGGCCCCGCTTGACGCGCCCCGGCGGCGCGGCGTTGATCGCGCCCATGCATGTCGAACGTTTCGCCCCCTCGCCCACCGGGCGCCTGCATCTCGGCCACGCCTTTTCCGCCCTGACCGCATGGGAGGCGGCAAGGGCCGCCGGCGGCGTTTTCCGCATCAGGATCGAGGATCTGGACCCGGGCCGCGCCCGGCCGGAACATGAGGCGGGCATATTCGCCGATCTCGCCTGGCTCGGCCTGTCCTGGCCCGGGCCGGTCATGCGCCAGTCCGCGCGCGGCGCGGCCTACGCCGAAGCCCTCGCCCGGCTCTCCGCCATGGGCCTGACTTATCCTTGCGCCTGCACCCGCGCCGATATCGCCGCCGCCGGCGGCGCGCCGCAGGAAGGGGCGGAGACGCCGCCGCCCTATCCCGGAACCTGCCGGCCGAGAACGGGCGGCGCCGCGGCGGCGGGTCGCCCGGCGGCGATCCGGCTCGACATGGAGGCGGCGCTGGCGCTGGCCGGCCCGCTCGATTTCATCGAGCTTGGCGCCGGGCCGGGCGGAGAGAGCGGGCGGATCGCGATCGACGGGGCGACGCTGCGCGCCATCGGCGATGTCGTCCTGATGCGCAAGGACGCGGCGGCGGCCTATCATCTGGCCGTGGTCGTGGACGACGCGACGGAGGGAATCACCCATGTGACGCGGGGCGAGGACCTTTTCGCCTCCACCCCGGTCCATCGGCTGTTGCAGGCGCTTCTCGGCCTGCGCGTCCCCGTCTGGCGTCATCACCGGCTGATCCGGGACGAAAGCGGGCGGCGGCTGGCGAAACGGGCGGACGATGTTTCGCTTCAGGCGCTCCGCGAGGCCGGCGCCGGCCCGGCGGATATTCGCGAAATGGTCGAGCTCAGCCCCTGACCGATTGGGTCGAGGGGTAGGAGACCTCGAACTGCGCCCTCACCGCCAGCGCCAGCAACGCCAGCGCGCCAAGCTGGTGCAGCAGCGCCAGCCAGAGCATCTCCAGCGGCGCCAGCAGCAGCAGCGTCGCGATCCCCAGTCCGGCCTGAACCCACATGCCGTGAAACAGCGCCGTCGCCCAGGTCCGGCTGCGCCGATGGCCGGAGCGGCGGGCGCGGATCAGGAAGACCAGCCCGAAAACCAGCGGCGCGGCCGCCAGCCAGCGGTGCTGGAACTGGGTCATCGCCGGATTTTCGAAATGGTTCACCCAGCCCGGCGCCATGGAGGAAACCTCCGGCGCGATGAAGTCCCCGTCCATCAGCGGCCAGGTGTTCCAGCCGGCCCAGCCATCCGTCCCCGCCACCAGCGCGCCGATGAGGATCTGGAGGAACAGCGCGACCAGCGTCGCGCCGCCCCAGAGCCGGAGCCCCTTCACCCGCGCGCGGCGCGCCTGAAGCAGCGCCCATTCCTCCCGTCCGAGCTGGAACACGAACCAGGCGATCAGGCCGAAGATCAGGAAGGCGAGGCCGAGATGCGTCATCAGCCGGTAGGGCGCGACATCGACCCGCGCCGACAGCCCCGACCAGACCATCCACCAGCCGATCGCGCCCTGCAACCCGCCAAGGACGCCGACAAGGACCAGCCGCGGCCACCAGCCGCGCGGGATCATCCCGCGAATTGCGAAGTAAAGCAGCGGGATCAGCCATGCGACCCCGATGAACCGGGCGATGAAGCGATGCCCCCATTCCCACCAGAAGATGGTGCGGAAATCCGCCAGCTCCATCCATGAATTCTCCTGCTTGAACTCGTCGGTGGTCTTGTAGGCTTCGAAAGCCTCGTTCCAGTCCGCTTCCGAAAGCGGCGGCAGCGCGCCCATGATCAGGTTCCATTCGGTGATCGACAATCCGCTGTCGGTCAGCCGGGTCAGCCCGCCGATCACCACGGTCAGCACCACCATCGCCGCGAGCGCGATCAGCCAGATGCGCACGGCGCGGCGCGCGGCGGATTTCCTCGCCTCGGCGGCGCCCGGCGCGGGGCTTGCGGCGGCGCTCGCCTGGCCGACCTCCTCGAAGATCGTTCGCTTGCTCATGGGCCTCGCTCCTTCGCGCCCCGTTTATCGCCGCGTCCGGGCGCGGACAAGCGGCGCATCCTGCGCCATAATGCGGCGGCGAGGGAGAATGCGATGACGCGAACGGATTCGGTCTATGAGGCGATCTCCGCCGAAATCGGGGCGCTGCCCGGGATCGGCGAGAAGCGCATGTTCGGCGGGACCTGTTTCATGATGAACGGCAACATGATCTGCGGCGCGATGAAGGGCTGGGCGATGATGCGCGTCGGCAAGCCGAACGAGGCGGCGGCGCTGGCCATGACCGGGGTCGAACAGGGGATGCCCAGCGGGCGGAAAATGTCCGGCTTCGTCAGGATTCACGCCGAGGCGCTGGCCGAGGAACCGGCGCTTTTGTCCACGCTGATGTCCATGGCGCTGTCCTTCGTCGCGACCCTGCCGCCGAAACAGGCGGGGCTTGACGGCGCGGGCGACGGCACCAACCTGTAAACGACAAGAGAAAGGCCCGCCATGACCAGCATCGCCCGGACCCGACGCGACCTCCTCCTGAGCGCGGGCGCGCTCGGCCTCGCGCTCGCCGCGCCGGGGGCGCGGGGCGCCCAAGCCATGCATGTGCTGAAGGACCCTGATTGCGGCTGCTGCGCCGACTGGATCGACATCATCCGCGCCGCCGGCTTCGATGTGACGGTGGAGCTGGCCGACCCCACCCGGCTCGCCCGCTACAAGCGCGCCGGCGGCGTGCCGGACGGGCTCCGCTCCTGCCATACGGCGCGGATCGGGGATTACCTGATCGAAGGGCATGTCCCCGTCGCCGATATTCAGCGCCTGCTGGAGGAAAGCCCGGCCGCCATCGGCCTCTCCGTTCCGGGCATGCCCTGGGGCTCCCCCGGCATGGGGCCGGAAAGCGAGCGCGACGCCTATGACGTGATCCTGATCCGCCGCGACGGCGGGGCGGAGATCTTCTCGCGCTACCCGGCCGCCTAGCGCCGCCGCTTTTCCGCCAGCGCCCGGATCACCCCGCGCAGCGTGCGCGCGTCCTGTCCGGTCAGCGGCGCGCGGCGGAAGAGGTTCCCGAGATTGACCAGCATCGAGTCGCGCTTGGTCTCGGGGAAGAAGAACCCGGCCTCGTCCAGCTCCTCGACCAGATGGTCGATCATCCGCCCAACCTCTTCGCTGGTCGCCATCGGCGTGTCCGGCGCGATGGCGCGGGTCTCCGCCCCCGCCGCGCGGCGCCATTCATAGCCGATCAGCAGCACGCATTGCCCCAGATTGAGCGAGGGAAAATCCGGGTTCACCGGCACGGTGACGATGGTGTTGGCCCGCACCACATCCGCCGTCTCCAGCCCGGTGCGCTCGCGCCCGAAAAGGAAGCCGACGCGCTCGCCGGCCTTGATGCGCCCTGCGGCCTCGGCCGCGGCCTCCTCGGGCGCGATCACCCTTTTCGCCATGCCGCGCGGGCGCGCCGTTGTGGCGTAGACATGGGTGAGGTCGGCGACGGCCTCCGCCGTGGAGCCGAAATGGCGCGCATTCTCCAGCAGCCGCCCGGCGCCCGAGGCCATCGCCACCGCCTTCGGGCTGGGCCAGCCGTCGCGAGGCGCGACAAGGCGCATGGAGGAGAGGCCGAAATTCCACATCGCCCGCGCGGCGGCGCCGATATTCTCGGCCATCTGCGGTTCGACGAGGATGATCGCCGGCTGGGTCGGAACTGTCTCTGGCATGGCGCGGCCCTAGCCCGGTTTCAGGGTCCGGGCAAGCCGGTTCAGCTCTTCTCCGCCCAGAGGCTGGTCTCGACGGCGCCTTCGCCGAGCGGAAGGCGCGACAGCGCCCCCGCCTCCGCCGCCCGCATCCGCGTCACCGCGTAGCGGGAGGAAAAGAGCGGTCGCAGCCCCCCTGACAAGAGCCATGGCGCCAGCCCGTTCTGTTCGGCGTAGCCGCGCCAGGCCCATTCCGGCGGATAGGGGTCCGGCAGCAGGATATCGTGAACATGAACGATCACGCCGGGACGGAGCGCGGGGATGATCCGGTTCAGCATCATGTCCACATCCGAGCCCGGAACCAGAAGATGGCTCGAATCGAAAAAGGCGACATCGCCCGGCTCCAGCGCCGCGAAGAGCGGCTCATGAGCCTCGGACAGCAATTCCGCCCGCCATTCGACCGGCAGGCCCCTGAGCGCCGCGCGCGGCGCGGGGTCGATGCAGAGGATCCGCGTCTCCAGCCTGTTGGCCCGCGCCGCCTCGGCCATGAAGCGGGTCGAATGGCCGGAGCCGACCTCCACCACCCGTTTCGGCCGGCGGGCGGCGAGCATCGCATAGGCGGCGGCGCCGTCGGCGCGGGGAAACCAGACCTGCCCCCAACGCGGGCGCGGCGGCGGACCGTCAAGCGCCAGCAGGGCCCCGGCTTCGGCCTCGATCAGGGCCAGAACCTCGCGAAAGGCGCCCTCCGCCGCCGCGAACAACCGCTCCAGCGCCGGATAGGGGCCGGGCGAAGCGACGGCGCCGGCGTGCCGGTAGGGGATGAAGAAGCCCTCCTTCGCCTCGCCCGAGAGCGTCCGCGCCGCCATCGCCCTCGCCTTTTCCGGCATCTCCATCGCCACCGCCCCCGAATATTATTGTATCCGCGTGCATTCATCTGCATGCGAGCCCTATTCAGACCCGCCTCGCCGGGGTATAGCCTCCGCCCGACGCCAAACGCCACCGGAGAGACAGGAACATGGACAAGATCAAAGTCGCCAACCCCGTCGTCGAACTCGACGGCGATGAAATGACCCGGATCATCTGGGATTTCATCAAGCAGAAGCTGATCCTGCCCTATCTCGACATCGACCTGCATTACTACGATCTCGGGGTCGAGGAGCGCGACCGCACCGACGACCAGATCACCGTGGACGCCGCCAACGCCATCAAGAAGCACGGCGTCGGCGTGAAATGCGCCACCATCACGCCCGATGAGGCGCGGGTCGAGGAGTTCAACCTGAAGAGCATGTGGCGGAGCCCGAACGGCACCATCCGCAACATTCTCGGCGGCGTGATCTTCCGCCAGCCGATCATCTGCAAGAACGTGCCGCGGCTGGTGCCGGGCTGGACCCAGCCGATCGTCGTCGGCCGTCACGCCTTCGGCGATCAGTATCGCGCCACCGATTTCGTCTTTCCCGGCAAGGGCACGCTGACGATCAAGTTCACCGGCGATGACGGCGAGGTCATCGAGAAGGAGGTCTTCCAGGCCCCCGGCGGCGGCGTGACCATGGCGATGTACAATCTGGACCAGTCGATCATCGACTTCGCCCGCGCTTCGATGAATTACGGTCTGAACCTTGGCTGGCCGGTCTATCTCTCGACCAAGAACACCATTCTCAAAGCCTATGACGGCCGCTTCAAGGACCTGTTTCAAAAGGTTTATGAGGAAGAGTTCGAAGCCGACTTCAAGAAGAAGGGCATCCATTACGAGCACCGCCTGATCGACGACATGGTGGCGGCGGCGCTGAAATGGTCGGGCGGCTATGTCTGGGCCTGCAAGAACTACGATGGCGACGTGCAGTCCGACACCGTGGCGCAGGGCTTCGGCTCGCTCGGGCTGATGACCTCGGTGCTGATGACGCCGGATGGCAAGACCGTGGAGGCCGAAGCCGCCCATGGCACCGTCACCCGCCATTTCCGCGAGCACCAGAAGGGCAAGGACACCTCGACCAACTCCATCGCCTCGATCTACGCTTGGACCGGCGGGCTGAAGCATCGCGGCAAGCTCGACGACAACGCGGCGCTGATCCGCTTCGCCGAGACGCTGGAGAAGGTCTGCGTCGATACGGTCGAGAGCGGCAAGATGACCAAGGATCTCGCCCTGCTGGTCGGCCCGGATCAGGGCTGGCTGACCACGACCGGCTTCCTCGACGCGGTGGACGCGAACCTGCAAAAGGCCATCGGCTGACGAAAACGACGCGCCGCGGGCTTTCGCCCCGTGGCGCGCCCGCCCCAGAGGCGCTATATCGCCCAGATGAGCGATATTCTCGACAAGATCAAAGCCTACAAGCTGGAGGAGGTCGCGGCCCGCAAGGCCGCGACGCCCCTTGCTGAAATCGAAGCCCGCGCCAAGGCCGCCGACGCCCCCCGCGGCTTCGCCCGCGCGCTGCGCGCCGCCGAAGCGGCCGGCGGCTACGGGCTGATCGCGGAAATCAAGAAGGCCAGCCCCTCCAAGGGCCTGATCCGCGCCGATTTCGACCCGCCGGCGCTGGCGCGCGCCTATGAGGCCGGGGGCGCCGCCTGCCTCTCGGTGCTGACCGACGGGCCGAGCTTTCAGGGCGCGGATGAATATCTGACCGCGGCGCGGGCGGCGACCGCCCTGCCCGCGATTCGCAAGGATTTCATCTATGATCCCTGGCAGGTGGCGGAGGCGCGGGCGCTCGGCGCAGATGCGATCCTGATCATCATGGCCTCGGTCGAGGACGCGCAGGCCGCGGAACTGGAGGACGCCGCTTTCGCGCTCGACATGGATGCGCTGATCGAAGTGCATGACGAGGCGGAGCTGGAACGAGCCATGGCTTCGACAAGATCCGAACTTCTTGGCATAAACAACCGTAATCTAAAGACATTCGAAATGGATCTGGCGACGACCGAGCGGCTTGCCGCACGCGCCCCGGCGGACCGGCTTCTGGTTGGCGAGAGCGGACTTTTCGTCCCCGCCGATCTCGCCCGGCTCGCCCGCGCCGGGGCGCGGAGCTTCCTGATCGGCGAGAGCCTGATGCGGCAGGAGGATGTCGCGGCCGCGACCCGCGTCCTGCTGGCCGACCCGCTGCCGCGGGAGAGCGCCGCGTGAGCCGGCTGACCCATTTCGACGCCAAGGGCGACGCGCATATGGTCGATGTCTCCGAAAAGGAAATCACCAGCCGCAGCGCCACCGCGAAGGGCGCGGTGCTGATGGCGCCGGAGACGCTGGCGCTGATCCGCGACGGCGCCGCGAAGAAGGGCGACGTTCTGGCCGTGGCCCGGCTCGCCGGGATCATGGCGGCGAAGAAGACCGCCGATCTGATCCCGCTCTGCCATCCGCTGGCGCTCTCGAAGGTCTCCGTCGATCTCAGCGTCAACGAGGCGGAAAGCCGGGTGGAGATCGAGGCCACGGTGAAGGTGACCGGCCGCACCGGCGTCGAGATGGAGGCGCTGACCGCCGTCTCCGCCGCCGCGCTCACCGTCTATGACATGGTGAAAGCGGCGGACAAGGCGATGCGGCTCACCGATATCAGACTGGTCCACAAGGCGGGTGGGCGTTCGGGGGAGTTCAGCGCGCCATGAGCGGCCCGCTTCTTTCCGCGAAAGAGGCCCTGGCGCGGGTCGTCGCCCTCGCCGCGCCGCTCGATATCGAGACCGTTCCGCTGCGCGAGGCCGCCGGGCGCGTGCTGGCGCAGCCGATCGTCGCCACGCGCGACCAGCCGCCCTTCGCCGCCTCGGCGATGGACGGCTATGCGGTCAGGGCGGCTGAAGTCGCGCCCGGCGCCCCGCTCGACGTGATCGGCGAGGTTCCGGCGGGAGGCGCCTGGGCGGGCGCGCTCGGGCGCGGACAGGCGATCCGCATCTTCACCGGCGCGCCGATGCCCGAAGGGGCCGACGCCGTGCTGATACAGGAGAACGCCCTGCGCGAGGGCGACCGCATGACGCCGCAGGCGGCGGTGGCGCCGGCGGAGAATGTCCGCCCGGCCGGGGTCGATTTCCGCGCCGGCGCCCGGATCGAGGCTCCGCGCCGGTTAGGCCCCGCCGATATCGCGCTCGCCGCCTCGATGAACGCGCCTTTCCTTGAGGTCCGGCGCAAGCCGCTGGTCAGCCTGATCGCCACCGGCGACGAACTGGTGGAGCCGGGCGCGCGGCCGGGGCCGAGCCAGATCGTCTCCTCCAACAATTACGGCCTCGCCGCGATGCTGGAGGCCGCGGGCGCGGCCGCGCGGATCGAACCGATCGCGCGGGACGACGCCGGCGCGCTGACAGCGGCGCTGGACCGGGCGGAGAACGCCGATCTGATCGTCACGCTCGGCGGCGCCTCGGTCGGCGATCACGATCTGGTGCGGAGCGTCTTTGGCGCGGAGGGGCTGGATCTGGCCTTCTACAAGGTTGCGATCAGGCCCGGAAAGCCGCTTATGGCCGGGCGGGTGCGCGGCAAGGCGATGGTCGGGCTGCCGGGAAATCCGGTCTCCGCCATGGTGCTAGGCAATCTGCTGCTGCGGCCGATGGTGAACGCGTTCCTCGGGCTGGAGGCGGCGCCCCTGCCCCGCATCCGCGCCCGGCTCGGCTCGCCGCTGAAGGCGAACGGGCCGCGCGAACATTACATCCGCGCCCGGCTCGAAGAAACGGATCAGGGGCT
>JBKECG010000080.1:0-15365 GCA_047974395.1 Pikeienuella sp.
GTTTCGATGAGAAAAGACAGAAGCCTATCCTGATAATCGCCTGTTTCAGCTTCTTTTTTCGGGATTTCCAGCGCGATTATCCGCGCCGCCCAGTCCGGGGGCGCCAGATGGCGGAGGCGAAGCGCCTCCGCCTGCGCCGCCGTCTCGGTCAGCACGCCGCTCAGCGCCTGATCGCAATCGGACAGGAACCGCGTCTGCGCCCGCAGCCGCGCCTCGCCGTCGAGTTGATGATCGTAGATCCGCGAAGAGACGGCGAGCGCCCGCCCGTAACCGCCCGCCATGTCGCGGAAAAGCCGGCTTTCGACATTGAGGACCCGCGCCGGCGCCAGCGAACGGATCAGCGCCAGCATCAGCTCTTCGCGGGCGCCCGGGGCGCGGATGCGGGCGGCGTGGGCGGCGAAGTCGATCACGCGGGCGCCCTCCGCCGGAGGCGCCGCCCCCGGCGCGTCGGTCAGGAGCAGCAGAACCTGATCCGCCCCCGCCTCGGCGGCGAGCGCGTGGGCCAGCCGCGCGGCGGCGCGGCGCGCGGCCTCGTCATCCCCGCCCGGCGCGGCGATCACCGTGCGCGCGGTTCGCCAGCCGGCCGCCTCCTGCATCGCGGCCAGCGCGGCGGAGGGGGCCAGCGCATCGCGCCCGAAAGGCGTCACCACCGGGCGGAGCGGCCGTTGCGCCGAATTGTCCAGCAAGGGTTGCAGCGCCGCCGCCTTCGCCGCCATCTCCGCCAACACCCCGTCGCGGAGCCGGTGGGCGACGTCCCGTTCCTGCGCCTGAATGGCGGCTTCGGCCTGTTCGGGGTCGATCCCGCGCATCCGGAACAATTGCGCGAAATCGGGATTGGCGGCCGAAGCCGGACGCGGCGCCAGCCCCGCGGCGCGGCCTTTCAGCAGGTAATGGCCAAAGGGCGTCAGCCCCGCCCGCTGCGCCGCAGGAACCTGTTCGGCGTAATGGCGGGAGGAGAACCACGGCGCGGGATCGAATCCCTTCGCGGCGCCGGCTACGATATAATGCCGTATGGGATCGAGACCGGAGGCCGCAACCTCCGGGTGTCGCGTCAGGTAGAAATCAATATCGAACGACGCCCGGATCGCGCGGGCCTCGGCCCGGCGGCGAAGGACTGCGACGATCATGCCGTCGATGCTGCTCGGGCGTTCATTATCCCTCCGGCCCTGCTCCGATCCGCCCCGCTTTTCGCACCCCGCGCGGGCGCCGGCAAGTCGCGCCGGGGCGCTCCGGGCGCAATGATCTGAAACCGGACGCGAGTATTCGGGCGCAAATCATACCCTGACGGGATTGCCGCGATGCGCCATCACGGTTATTCCCGCCCGATCGCTGAAATTCGAGGAGCGCGAAGTGAAGATCATCATTCTGGGTGGCGATGGTTTCTGCGGTTGGCCGAATGCGCTTTACCTTTCGGCCAGGGGCCATGACGTCATCATCGTGGACAATCTTTCTCGCCGCAAGATCGACGTGGAGCTGGAGGTCGACTCGCTGACCCCCATCCGCCCCCTTGGCGAGCGCGTCGCCGCGTGGAAGGAAATCACCAATAACGAGATCCGCGTCGAGAGCTTCACCGTCGGCGAGCATTATCACCGGCTGCTGGACCTTCTGCGCCGCGAGAAGCCCGACGCGATCATCCATTTCGCCGAGCAGCGCGCCGCGCCCTATTCGATGAAATCCTCGTCGCACAAGCGTTACACGGTGAGCAACAACCTGAACGCGACCAACGACGTGCTGGCGGCGATCGTCGAATCCGGGCAGGACATCCATCTGGTGCATCTCGGCACCATGGGCGTCTATGGCTACGGCACCGCCGGCATGAAGATCCCCGAGGGCTATCTGAAGGTTCAGGTCGAAACCCCGAGCGGCATGCACGAGCAGGAGATCCTGTATCCGACCAATCCAGGCTCAATCTATCACATGACCAAGACCCAGGATCAGCTCTTCTTTCATTTCTACAACAAGAACGACGCGGTGCGGATCACCGATCTGCATCAGGGCATCGTCTGGGGCACCCAGACCGAGGAGACCCGCCGCGACGAGCGCCTGATCAACCGGTTCGACTATGACGGCGATTACGGCACCGTGCTGAACCGGTTCCTGATGCAGGCGGCGGTGAAATATCCGCTGACCGTGCACGGCACCGGCGGGCAGACCCGCGCCTTCATCCATATTCAGGACACCTGCCGCTGCATCGAGCTGGCCCTGACGAACCCGCCGAAAAAGGGCGAGCGGGTGAACATCCTCAACCAGATGACCGAGACGCATCGCGTCCGCGATCTGGCCGAGATGATCGCCAGCCGCACCGGGGCCGAGGTCGCCTTCCTCAAGAACCCGCGCAACGAGGCGGACGAGAACGATCTTCACGTCGCCAATGACAAGTTCCTCGGCCTCGGGCTGAACCCGATCAAGCTCGAAGACGGGCTGATGGACGAGGTGCGCGAGATCGCGAGCAAATACGCCGATCGCTGCGACCGCTCCAAGATCCCCTGCGTCTCGCTCTGGAAGTGAGCGGGGCGGGGTGACGCCGCCGGCCGATGGGCGCGCTCCATCGGCCGGCGGGCGCCGCCTTGCCGGACAGGCGAGCCGTCGAACTCGATTTCAACCGCGTCGGCGATTACCAGAGTGACGACGACGGCAGGGACGATTCGGGCGGGACATGGATTTCGACAAGACATGCGTTCTGGTTGCGGGCATGCACCGCTCGGGCACCTCCGCCGTCACGCGGGCGCTCAACATCATGGGCTGCGATCTTTCCGGGGATCTGGTCGAGCCGCTTGAAAACAGCAATCCGAAAGGGTTCTGGGAGGCGAAGCAGGCGGTCGAGATCAGCCGGGAGGCTCTGGGAGCGACCGGCCAGTTCTGGAACGACTGGCGCCCGCTCGGCCCGGTCATGGAGGACCCCGCCTTTCGCGCCCCGCTGGTCGCGCGCATCCGCGAGATGCTTGAGGCGGAATATGCGCAATCGCGCCTGTTCGCCATAAAGGACCCGCGCGTCTGTCGTTTCCTGCCGATCTGGCTGGAGGCGCTGGAAGGGTTCGGCGCGCGCCCTGTCGTGGTGCTGCCGCTGCGCCATCCGGCCGAGGTGGCGGCCTCCATCGTCGCGCGCGACGGCATGGTGGATTCGGAATGCCGGCTCTCATGGCTCCGGCATGTGCTGGACGCGGAGCGGGACTCCCGCGCGGCGGCGGCGCGCGTCTTCACCTCCTATGAGGCGCTGCTTCAGGATCCGGCGGCGTTGCTCGCGCGCATATCCGGCGCGCTGGACATCGCCTGGCCGCGCGACCCCGCCGAAGCCGCGCCGGGGCTTGCGGCGTTCATTGATTCCGGCGAGCGCCATCACCGGTTCACGCCCGACCCGGAGAAAGAACCCGGCCCGGTCGAGGAGACCTATGAGCTTCTGCTGCGCTGGTGCCATGACGATATCCGCGAAGGCGATCAGCAGAGGCTGGATGCGCTGCGCGCGGGGTTCGACGATGGGCTGCGCCTTTTCGGAACCGCGCTGCTGGAGGCGCGCGCGCTCAGGGACGGCCAGCATCAGGCGATCCGCCATGCCCGGGGGCTGGAGGCGCGGCGCGACGAATTGATCGAGCAGTTGAAGACGCGCAAGGCCGAGGCGGAGCAAGCCTGGCGGAACGTCAAGGCCCTGACCGCGCGGCGCGAGGAGATGGAGCGGAAATTCTCCGACCGGCAAAAGGCGTATGAGACCCGCGCCGCCATCGCCGCCGCCGAACTCGCGCGCCTGACCATTCTGCTCCGCAAAGAGGAGACGGCGCGCGACCGGATCGAGGGCCGCTACGCCGCAGCCGCCGGCTTCATCGCGCGCGCGCTCGCCGTCGGGCGCCGCGGCGGGATCGCCGGGTTCCTGGCGCGGCTCTGGCCATGGCGGCGCGCCGGCGGGGCGCGGCGGCTCGGGGATCTGCGCGCTTCCGGCGTCTTCGACGAGGCGTGGTACCGCGAGACCTATCCCGATATCGCCGGGGCCGGCGCCGATCCGGCGGCGCATTTCCTCGAATTCGGCCATGCCGAGGGCCGGGCCCCGAACGAGGTCGCCAGGGCGAGGTTCAAGCTCTATGGCGGATAGGCGGGCCCCGGTCGATGAGGGCCAGTTCCGGCTGGTCGGCGAAAGCGGGCTTTTCGACGCGGACTGGTATTGCCGGGTCTATCCCGATGTCGGGCTCACCGGCATGCGTCCGGCGATGCACTATCTGCGCGTCGGCGCCCGTCTGGGCCGCAACCCTTCGCCGCGTTTCGACACCGAAGGCTACGCCGAAGCCAACAGGGAGCTTCTCATGAATGGCGTCAATCCTCTGGTCCATTTCCTGCGTTTCGGGCGCAAGCTGGGGCTCAGCCCGCGGCCGCGAGGGGATGTCGAGACGCCGCCGCCGGCCCGGTTCCCGCCCTTCGCCGCCTCGAAAACCGAAGGAAAGACCCCGCATTACGGAAAGGTGCTGGACCGGCTGGTGAAGACCCATGCCGAGCGCATCGGCCGGACCCGGGGCGGGCCCGAATACAGCGTGGTGAAGACCGAATTCGACGTGGCCTTCTACCTGATGCGCTATCGCGATCTGGCGCGGCGGCCGGATGTCGATCTGGTCAGGCACTACCTCCGGCATGGGGCGAAGGAGGGCAAGGACCCGCATCCCTCCTTCTCGACGAAGGGGTATCTGCGCCGCTACCCGGAGGTCGCGAAGAGCGGCCAGAACCCGTTCTACCACTGGATCGTCACCGGCCGGGCGAAGGGCTATATCGCCGAACCCTTCAAGGAGTTCGACGCGATGTGCGCCCTGGTCGGCAAGACGCCGGCCGAGGCGCAGACGCTCCTCCAGAACAGGCGGCGCGATCTGCGCGCGCGGCTGGAGCATGGAGCCCTCGGCGAGATGGTCGCCAGGGCCGCCGCCCTGGAACCGCTGATCGCGCATTCCTGGAGCGAGGCGGTGGCGGTGAAGACGCCGCCCTTCCACAGCGACAACGTGATTTCGCGCGTGGTGACCTTCCACCGGCTTCAGGAGGCGGCGGAATGGCGCCGGGCGCGCTTCGTCATCGTCCTCAACCGGCCGCGATGGGGCGGCGGAAGGCGGATGGAGGGCCATATCGTCCACGCCCTGGCCGAAGACGTATCGCCGGAAGATGTCGTCATCATCAACACCGATGAGGGCGGAGAACTGCCCGCCGGCCGTTTTCCCGATGGCTGCCGCCATTTGGATTTCGCCGAACTCACCGCCGGCAGGGACGAAAACGTGCGCCAGCGGCTGCTGGCGGAACTGCTCCGCTCGCTGCGGCCGGAGGCGGTGCTGAACATCAACAGCCGGTTATTCTGGGCCATGCTGCAATCCTATGGAAAGGCCCTGTCGGCCAGCACGGCGCTCTTTGTCGGGATGTTCTGCAACGAGCAGACCCCTTACGGGTTCTGGAACGGCTATCCCGCGCGCTTCTTCTATCGCTATTTCGACCTCCTGACCGGGGTTTTCACCGACAGCCACGATCTGGCCGAAAGCCTGAGCGCGCAATTCATGGTGCCGGAGGCGCAGCGCGCGAAACTGCGCGTGCTGGAGGCCCCCGTGGACCCCGACATTCCGGTCGCCGCGCCGCCCCGCGCCGGCGGGCGGCCGCAGATCTTCTGGTCCGGCCGCTTCGACGCGCAAAAGCGGCTGGACGTGGTCTATACGCTCGCCGCGGCGATGCCTGAGGCGGATTTCCGCATGTGGGGCGAGCCGGTTCTTCGCGGCGTTCTCGCCTCGCTGGAGAAGCCGGACAACGTGATCCATGAAGGGGTCTACGCCAGTTTCGCCGACCTGCCGATGCATGAATGCGACGCCTGGCTCTACACGGCGGAATGGGACGGCGTGCCGAGCCTGCTCATCGAGGTCTCGATGACCGGGGCGCCGATCGTCGGGTCGCTCATCGGCGGCACCGGAGAGATCCTTCAGGACGGTCTGAGCTGGCCGATCCGCGAAATCGAGAATGTGGAGCATTACGCCGCGGCGCTGAGGGAGGTGCTGGCCGATCCTGTCGCCGCGCGGAACCGGGCGCGCGCCCTGCGCGAACGTCTGGTCGAAACGCGAACGCCGGCGAATTACCGGCGAACGCTGCTCGACGCTTTCGGGTTCGATCAGCGGGCATGAGCGGCTTCGATCTCACCGTCGCGATCACCGCGCATGCGGAGACCGTCGTCTCCGGGCCGACGATGCGGAGCGCCGAAGCGGCGATCGCCGCCGCCGAGGCCGCCGGCGCGCGGGTGCAGCGGCTGCTGGGGCTCGACAATTGCACCGAAGGCAGCAGGGCCTATTTCCGCCGCCCGGAATTCGCAGGGTGGGAGCCGCATGAATTCGCGTTCCGGGATCAGGGGCGTTCGCGCAACGCGCTGGCGGAAGCGGCCGCAGGCGAGGCGCTGGCCTTTCTGGATGGGGACGATCTCTTTTCCGAGAACTGGCTGGTCGAGGCCCTGAAGCTGCTCGATCAGGCGGAAAAGGACGGCGCCCGGATCATCGTCCATCCGGAGCTCAACTGGGTCTTCGACGGCGGCGCTTTCGTGATGACGCTGCCCGGCCAGTCGGACCCGCTTTTCGCCCCTTATTACATGGGGATCGCCAATTATTACGACGCGCTTTGCGCCGCCCCCCGCCGCGCCTGGCTGGAGCGGCCCTATGCGGAGCGCGCCGTCGCGCGCGGCTTCGCCTATGAGGACTGGCAATGGGCGATCGAGACCATGGCGGCGGGATGGACCCATGTCGCGGCGCCGGACACGATCATCTTCAAGCGTCGCAGGGATATGTCCCAGTTCGTGGAGAGCCGCTCCAACCTGGTGACGATCCGCGAGATCGAAGCGACCGGGATAGACAGGATCCCGCTGCTCGGCGGTGGAGAGAGATGACCGAAGGAACAGGACATATCCATCTCACGCTGGCCCTGACCGCGCATTCGGAGACCATCGTCGCCGGCCCGACCATCGCGAGCGCGAGAGCCGCGCTTCGCGCGCTGGAGGCGGGCGGTTATTCCGCCGAGGCGATCATCGGTCTCGACAGGGCGACGGATGGCTGCCGGGCCTTCTTCTCGCAGCCCTCGCTTTCCGACTGGCCGCTGGGGGATCTCGATTTCGGCGACCTCGGCGCCTCGCGCAATGCGCTGGCGGAGCTGGCGCGCGGAGAGGTGGTCGCCTTTCTGGACGCCGACGACCTCTTCAGCGAAAACTGGCTGCTGGAGGGGGTGAGGCGTCTCGAAAAGGCGAAGGAGATGGGTGAGGATCTGATCCTTCATCCCGAGTTGAACGTCTTCTTCGATGCGGCCAACTCGATGTTGCTGAACATATCTCAGCGGGACGAGCTTTATCTCGGCGCTTACTGGGCGATGAGAAACTACTACGATTCACTGGCGATGGCGCCGCGACGGGCTTTTCTGGACGCGCCCTATGCGGTCCGGGATCGCGCGAGAAATCTCGGCTACGAGGACTGGCGCTGGAATCTCGATACGATCGCAAGGGGATGGCGGCATGAGATCGCGCCGGATACGATCATCTTCAAGCGCCGGCGCGATTCCTCGCTGGTGACCGAATTGCAGGCGGAGCAGGCGCTGCTCTGGCCGCTGGAGCCGCTGGCGATAGACGGCGGATTGTGAAAACCCCGCGCGCCGCGCAGGCGGGTGAACCAAAGCAAGAGGAATTCATCATGGCAGATGAAAACGGCGCTGACCGCTCTCGTCCCGAATTGCGGATGCCCAAGCATCACTGGATCGCCGAGCGCGTCTCCGGCCGGAGCTTCGCCGATATCGGCGGGCTCTGGGGCGCGGTGAACGAGACGGTGACCATCGCCAGCCATGCCGGCGCGCGCGAAGTCACCATGATCGACATCCAGCACGAGGGGTCGAAATGGTGGGCGGCCTTTCACGAGCGTTGCGCGCAGTTCGGGGTGAAGGATTACGGCTGCAAGGTCGCGGATCTCTGCGACAAGACGCAACTGGAAGGGATCGGCCGTTTCGATTTCGTGCATTGCTCGGGCATCGTCTATCACGTCTCCGACCCGATCGCCTTTGTCCGCAACCTGATGCTGGTCGCGCGGGAATATCTGATCATCGGTTCGATGCTGATCCCCGAGAAGATCGAGAACGAGCATGGCGTGCTGATGACGCCGCCGGGAACCTTCCGCTGCGTGCCGCTGCTGGACGAGGCGGAGCGCCGGATCATCGGCGCGCATTACGACAAGCTGAACGTGAAGGTCGGCGGCGTGAACGCGCCGGCGCCGACTTTCGTCGATCCGGAAACCGGGCGGATCAGGACCGGGCCGTGGTGGCATCTTTTCACCGGGCGGACCATGGAGGATATCTGCCGGCTCTGCGGCGCCGAGGTGCTCGAATCCTCCACCACCTGGCAGGGCGCGCAGAACATTCTTTGCCGCGTCGGCGGTTGAGCGGACGGCCGGCGAAGACGCGCCGGCGATAACAAGGGGCAGGCGGCCATGAAATCCATCCTCATCACCGGCGGCGCCGGTTTCGTCGGGGTCAATCTGACCCATTACCTGACCGCGCGCGGCGGCTACCGGATCACGGTGCTGGACAACGAGACCCTGGGCGACCGCAGGCATCTGGAGCCCTACGGGGTCAATTTCATTCACGGCGACATCTGCGACGAGAGCGCGCTGAAACGCGCGCTGGAGGGGCGGGATTTCGTCGTCCATCTCGCCGCCGACACGCGGGTGATGGATTCGATCGAGAACCCGCGCCACAATTTCGAGGTCAACGTCGCCGGCAGCTTCAGGCTGCTGGAGGCCTGCCGCGCGCTTGGCGTCAACCGGGTCGTCGCCGCCTCCACCGGCGGCGCGATCATCGGCGAGGCGGAGCCCCCGGTGCATGAAGGCATGGTGGCGGCGCCGCTCGCGCCCTACGGGGCCTCGAAACTGGCGATGGAGGGATATCTTTCCGCCTTTTCGGGCGCTTACGGCGTCACCAGTTGCGCGCTCCGCTTTTCGAACATCTATGGCCCGCGCTCCTATCACAAGGGCAGCGTCGTCGCGCATTATTACAAGCAGATTCTCGCGGGGAAGGAGCTGGTCGTCTATGGCGACGGGACCCAGGCGCGGGATTTCCTGTTCATCGGCGATCTGGTCGAAGGCATCCGCAGCGCGATGGAGAGCGACGCGACCGGCGTCTTCCAGTTCGGCAGCGGCCGGCCGACCACGCTCAACGAATTGCTCGACGTGATCCGCGATGTCACCGGCAGGGCGGATATCCCGGTCCGCTACGCCGATTTCCGCGCCGGCGAGATCCACGCCACATGGTGCGACATCTCGAAATCGCGGGCCGCTTTCGGCTTCGATCCGGCGACGACGCTGCGCGACGGGATGAAGCAGACCTGGGACTGGTTTCAGGCGGCCTGAGCGGCGCCGCTGGACGCGGCGGGCCGGCTCGTCCATATCTCGGCGATGAACGCTTTTCCCTCCAAGGCCGAGATTCTGGACTGGGTTCGCGAGAATCCGGGCCAGGCCTCCAAACGCGACATCGCCCGCGCCTTCAACATCAAGGGCGCGGGACGGATCGAGTTGAAGCGGCTGATCCGGGAGTTGCAGGCCGAAGGCGCGATCAGGAAGGGCGGGCGCAAGACCTTCCGCGGAGACGGGGCCTTGCCGCCGGTCGCGGTGCTGCGCGTGCTCGGGGCCGGCGACGGCGGCGATCTTTTCGCCCGACCCGAGACCTGGGAGGATGAGGCCGAGCCGCCGCGCATCCTCATCGTCGAGAAGAAGGGCGATCCGGCGCTGGCCAGGGGCGACCGGTTGCTGGCGCGGCTGGCGGCGAGCCAGCATGAGGACGGGCTTTACGAGGCCCGGATGATCCGCAAGCTTTCGGGCGGCGCGCGCCGCGCGCTCGGCGTCTATAGGGCCGAGGGGGCGGAGGGCCGGCTTTTGCCGGTGGACCGGCGTCAGGACGAAATGCTGGTGGTCGATCCCGGCGGCGCCGAGGATGGCGAACTGGTGGAGGTGGAGACGGTCCCCGGCCCGCGTCTCGGCCTTCGCCGCGCGAAGGTGGTGGAACGGCTGGGCGATCCGGGCGCGGCGCGGGCGGTCTCGCTGATCGCGGTCCACGCCCATGGCGTACCCACCGAATTTCCCGAAGCCGCGATCCGCGAGGCGGAGGCGGCGAAACCGGTGAAATCCATGAAGGGGCGGGAGGATCTTCGCCATCTTCCGCTGATCACCATCGACCCGGCCGATGCGCGCGACCATGACGACGCCGTCTGCGCCGAACCCGACCCGGAGATCGAAGGCGGCTGGATCGTCTGGGTCGCCATCGCCGATGTCGCCCATTACGTTCGCCCCGGCTCGGCGCTGGACCGGGAGGCGAAGAAGCGCGGCAACTCCACCTATTTCCCCGACCGGGTCGTGCCGATGTTGCCGGAGGCGCTCTCGGGCGATCTCTGCTCGCTTCATGAGGGGGTGGACCGCCCCTGCATCGCGGCGCGGCTGCGGCTTGGCCCGGACGGGGCGATGACCGGGCACAGCTTCCATCGCGGGTTGATGCGCTCCCCCGCTTCGCTGACCTATGAACAGGCGCAGGCGGCGGCCGACGGCGCGCCGGATGCGGAGACGGCGCCGCTGGCCGGGCCGGTGCTGGCCCCGCTCTACGCCGCCTATCGCGCCGCTTCGGAGGCGCGCGAGCGGCGCGCGCCGCTGCATCTGGATCTTCCCGAACGCCGGGTCGAACTGAGCGTCGAGGGCGAAGTGACCGCCGTGCGCATCCGCGAGCGGTTCGACGCGCATCGGCTGATCGAGGAGTTCATGATCCTCGCCAATGTCGCCGCCGCCGAGACGCTGGAGAAAAAGGGCCGCGCGCTCCTCTACCGCGTCCACGAGGAGCCGAACCCGGAGAAGATCGAGGCGCTGCGCGCCATCGCCGAGGAAGCCGGCTATCGGCTGGCCAAGGGGCAGGTGCTGCGCACGGCGCAGCTCAATGACCTTCTGGATGCCGCCGCCGGCGGCGCGGATGCGGAGCTGATCGGCATGTCGGTCCTCCGGGCGATGACGCAGGCCTATTACGCGCCGGAGAATTACGGCCATTTCGGCCTGCATCTGCGCGCCTACGCCCATTTCACCTCGCCGATCCGGCGCTATGCCGATCTGATCGTCCATCGCGCGCTGATCGCCGCCCATGGCTGGGGGGCGGATGGGCAGACGATGGAGGAGGCGGAGGGGTTGGCGGAGACCGGCGAGCATATCTCCATGACCGAGCGCCGCTCGATGGAGGCCGAGCGCGACACGATCGACCGCTATCTTTCCGCTTATCTTTCCGAACAGGTCGGAGCGGAGTTCGAGGGCCGCGTCTCCGGCGTCGCCCGGTTCGGGCTTTTCGTGAAGCTGGATGAGACCGGGGCGGACGGGCTGGTGCCGGTCTCCTCGCTCGGGATGGAATATTTCCGCCACGACGAGGCCCGCGCGGCGCTGGTCGGCGAGAAATCCGGCAAGTCCATCGCCATGGGCGCCCGCGCCCGCGTGCGGTTGAAGGAGGCCGCGCCGCTGACCGGCGGGCTGCTTTTCGAATTGCTGGAGGCCGAAGGTTTCGGTCGCCCGCGCCGCGATGCGGGACGCGGCGGCGGACCGAAGCGGCGGCTGGGCCAGTCGCAGGCGAAATCGGCGAAACTGGCGAAAAAGGCGAAGCGGAAACGGGCCGGAGAGAAGCGCCGCTGAGCGTCGTCAGAAGGGCGCCGCCCGGCGGGTCAGCATCAGCCAGAGTATCCCCGGCGCCGCCGCGAAGGCGGCCCCGACGCCAAGCAGCACGCAGGCGCCGATGACATGGAGGAAGCTGAGGATCTCGTAGCTCACCGCTCCTCCAGCATCGCATGGGCGATGAGTGCGAGCCTGCGCCGCCGAGCGGTCCATCCCGGTCACTTCGACGCCGCGCCTTTCCAGCGCGGCCGCGCAAGCCGCGCCGATCAGGCCATAGGCGCCGAGGACGAGGGCTTTTGTCATATCCCGCCTGATCTTGCGCGGCGCCCGCGCCTGATACGGTCTTACGCTGGCGGCGCGAAGGCCTTGCCCAGCGGCGAGAGCCGCAGTCCGGGACGGAGCCGGCGCCAGGTGAAGAGCGACGGATCGACCGCCATCGGCCCGGGCGCCGCGGCGACCAGCAGCGCCTCGGCGATCGGCTCGAAATCGGCGCGGTAATGGCCGGAGCTTTTCACAACCAGGATCTTCTGCGTCTCCGGCTCGATCCCGAGCGTGCGGAACATCTCCCGGTCCGCCATCTGCGCCTTGGCGGAAACGAGCGCGATCTTCACATCGCCGATGCGAAGCTGCGCCGAGGGGCCCATGTTCAGGTGCTTGCCGCCGTAATAGGGGCCGGAGGCGACGAACTCGCCATCGGTCAGCTTCTCGACGGTGAATTCGGCCTCCAGCGGCGCGTCGCCATGTTTCCACGACTTGCCGCCGAGCGCGAGCCGCACCGTTGCGCCTTCGCCGGCCGCATGGGCCTGCGCGGCGCTCTCGGGATCGTAGAGATTGCCGATCGCCGCATCGGCCCCGGCCTTGATCAGGGCGCGGAGCATGCCGGTGGTGTTGCTGTCGGCGCCCGCGCCGGGATTGTCCTGCGTGTCGGAGATGATCACCGGCTTTTTGGCGCCGGCCGCCAGCCGCATCGCCTCCGCCACCGCCTCGTCCGGCTGGTGGACCCGGCCGGCGAAATCGGCCTCCGCCGCCTCGACCGCTTTCAGCATCGCCGCCGCTCGCGCCTCGGCCTGATCGCCATAGGCGAGGACGCTCATGCCGCAATCGGGGAAATCCGCCGCCGGAAAGCCCATGTTGAAGCTCCAGGAAAGCTGATCGCCGGCGATTCCGTCCAGTCGCCTGTAAAGGCCGCGCGCGGGTTCCGCGTTGGTCGATTGCCAGGAGATCGCGGTCAGGAACGGAACCTGAAGCATCGCCTTTTTCGGGCGCGCATCGGCGCCGATCAGCCCGGCCAGCGCGCGGGCGGCGCGGGCGCCGGTCTCGTTCATATCGGTATGGGGATAGGTGCGATAGCTGTCCAGAATATCCGCCTTTTCAACCATCAACGGGGTGACGTTCGCATGAAGATCTAGCGCGACCACCACCGGGATCGCATCACCGACCCGGACGCGGAGCCGGCGCAACAGCTCCCCTTCGCCATCATCAAGATGCTCGGCGACCATCGCCCCATGGAGATCGAGGAAGATCGCGTCCAGCTTCCCCGCCGCTTCGATCAGATCCAGCATCCGCGTCGTGATCCGCTCGAACGCGTCCTCGGTGACATGGGCGGAAGGCGAAGTGGCGCACCAGAGCGTCGGAACCAGATCCCAGCCCAGTTCTTCGCCGACCTCGATCGCGCCGGCGATCGGCTGGTTCACGCCGCGGAGGGCGGCGTAGATCTCCTCCCCCTCGACCATGCGCCCGCCTCCGCCGCCATGGGCGAAGTCGTCATAGGTCGCCTTGGAGGGCGCAAAGGTGTTGGTTTCATGCAGGAAACCGCCGATGGCGACGCGGGGCGCGGTCATGCGATAACTCCGTCAGATCTTGTTGAGGCCGCACCAGCGGGCGATGAACAGCGCGTAGACTTCGGTGCATTTGCGGATTGATTCAATCTCCACCCGCTCGTCGAAGCCATGCACATTCTCCGCCTTCGGGCCGAAGCAGAAGGCGGGAATGTCGTAATAAAGCCCGTAAAAGCGCGTGTCGGTCAGGGCGGTCATCCGCCGCTCTTGCGGGCGCGCGCCGGCGCCGAAGATATCGGCGTAGGCGGCGGCGAAGACCTCCTCCTGCTCCTCTGCGTCGGCGAGCACGTAACCCTCGGCCTGAAATCCGTTCCAGATCACCTCGGGCGGGCTGTTGGAGAGGAAGGGATGCTCGCGCGCGGCGCCGGCGACGCAGGCTTCGATCTCCGCCCGCGCCCTGGCCAGATCCTGTCCGGGCAGCACGCCGATGCGGCAATCGACATCGCACCAGGCCGGCACAGAGGAGGCCCAGTCGCCGCCCTTGATCTTGCCGGCGTTGAAATTCAGCGGGTGATGGACGTCCTTGTAGACCGGGTCGCTCTTGGCGCGCTCGTTCCATTCCTCCTCCAGCCCCTGAAGCGCGCGGATCACCTCATAGGCGGCCATGATCGCATTGGCGCCGGCGCCGGCGGTGGAGACATGGACCGGCCGGCCGCGCACCCGCAGCTTGAACCAGATCGCCCCGACCTGGGCGCGGTTCACGGTGAAATCCGATGGTTCCGGCAAAAGCGCGAAATCGGCGCGATAGCCGCGCTGCAGGGTGGAGAGCGCGCCGAGCCCGGTCGATTCCTCCTCGATCACCGACTGGAAATGCACGGTCGCGGCCGGCTCGAACCCGGCGCGGCGGATCGCGTCGAGCGCGAAGAGCGCGCATACCGTGCCCGCCTTCATGTCGCCGGCGCCGCGCCCGTACATCCAGCCGTCGCGGATCTCGGGTTCGAAAGGCGGTGTGGTCCACATCTCCTCGGGGCCGGCGGGCACGACGTCGAGATGGCCCTGAAGGATCAGCGAGCGGCCCTTGACCTCGGTCGGGCGGTGAGAGCCGACGACCGTGCGCGCGCGGGAGAAATCGCCCTCGATCGGGCCGAAGCCGGGCAGGGGCTCCAGATCCTTCAGGTCGATGCTCCAGTCGTCGACGCTGTAGCCGCGGGCGCGGAGCGCGGCGGCGATATAGTCCTGCGCCGGGCCTTCTTCGAAACGGGTTGAGGGGATGCGGACGAAATCCGCCAGAAAGCGAATCTGCGCTTCGAAACCGGCTTGCACCGCCGCCAATATCGCGGGCGCCTCATTGAGTTCGGTCTGTTTGTTCGGCATTTCCGCCCCTTGATTGTGCAGCTGCGAAGAAAGCGCCGCGGATTTGGGCGCCGGAGGAGATGACGGCCCGATTATTCTCATTGACAAGGCGCTTAGCAAGCAACCATGTTGCCCTCGTGGATAGAAAACAAGCCGCGCCCCGGATGATGCGATACAGCGCAAAACGGCGCCGCGGCGTAAAAGAAACTGATGCCGACAGGAGAGCTGTTCATGGTCTTTTCACTTAAACCTTCAGGTGCGTTGCGCGGAATAAAGGCTCCGATTCGCAGCGTTTTCCTGGCCGCGACCGCGGCATGCGCGCTGCTCGCCGCAGCGCCGGTCGAGGCGCAGACCCTGCGCGTGGTGAAACACTCCTCGCTGCGGGTTCTCGACCCGATCATCACCACCGCCTACATGAGCCGCAATCACGGCTACATGATCTTCGACACGCTTTTCGCGACCGATGAAAACTTCCAGGCCCAGCCGCAGATGGCGGAGGGTTACGAGGTTTCGGACGACAAGCTGACCTACACGATCACCCTGCGCGACGGGCTGAACTGGCATGACGGCGCGCCGGTGACGGCGGAGG
>JBKECG010000104.1:0-4262 GCA_047974395.1 Pikeienuella sp.
CGATCTCGTCTCGCTGGACGGGCCGCCGGGCACCGATCACGATTTCACCGATCTGCACGCCTGGTGCGAGGTTTACCTGCCCGGCGCCGGCTGGATCGGGCTCGACCCGACCTCGGGCCTCCTGACCGGGGAGAGCCATATCCCCCTCGCCGCGACGCCGCATTACCGCAACGCCGCGCCGATCGCCGGGTCCGCCTCCTTCGCCGAGGTCGATTTCGGCTTCGACATGCGGGTCGAGCGGGTGGCGGAGCATCCGCGCATCACCAGACCCTTCTCCGACGAGGCATGGGAGGCGCTGGACCGGCTCGGCGAGGAGGTTGACGACATCATCCGCGCCGAGGACATGCGCCTGACCATGGGCGGCGAGCCGACCTTCGTCTCGATCGACGATTTCGAAAGCGCGGAATGGAACACCGCCGCGGTCGGGCCGACCAAGCGGCGGCGCGCCGATGAGCTGATCCGGCGGCTTCGCGACCGTTTCGCGCCGGGCGGGTTCCTGCATTACGGGCAGGGGAAATGGTATCCGGGCGAAACGCTGCCGCGCTGGACCTTCTCGCTCTACTGGCGCAGGGACGGCAAGCCGATATGGCGCGATTCCGGGCTGATCGCGGAGGAGAACGCGGAGACGGCGGCGGGGGCGGCGGCGTCGGAGGCGCTGCTCAGGGGAGTCTCGGAACGGCTCGGCGTCGAACCGGATATGGTGGCACCGGCCTATGAGGACCCGGCGGAATGGGTCCTGAAGGAATCCAACCTGCCGGACAATGTGACCCCGGAAAATTCCAAACTCCGCGACCCGGAGGAGCGAAGCCGCATCGCCCGCGTCTTCGAGCGCGGGCTGACCGAGCCCGCCGGCCATGTCCTGCCGGTCCAGCGCTGGCAGGGCAGGGCGAGCGGGCCGCGCTGGCGCTCGGAGCGGTGGAAGCCCCGGCGCGGGCGGCTTTTCCTCGTGCCCGGCGACAGCCCGGTCGGCTATCGCCTGCCGCTCAACGCGCTCCCCTATGTGCCGCCGGCGCAATATCCCTATGTCTACATGACCGACCCTTCGGTCGCGCGCGGCCCGCTGCCGGATTTCGCCGGCGAGGACGGCCCTGTGGACGGCCCCGACCGCGAACAGCCGGTGGCGCGCTTCACCGAAGCCGGCGCGGTGCAGGACATGCGCCCGCAGGAGCCCGGCGGGAACGGCGCGACGGTGCGCACCGCGATGGCGGTGGAGCCGCGCGACGGCCGGCTTTGCGTCTTCATGCCTCCGGTCGAGACGCTGGAGGATTATCTGGAGCTTCTCGCCGCGGTGGAGGCGGCGGCGAAAGAGCAGGGCCTGCCGGTGCATGTCGAGGGCTACGCGCCCCCGGCCGATCCCCGCATCAACGTGATCCGCGTCGCCCCCGATCCCGGCGTGATCGAGGTGAACGTGCACCCGGCCGCCGGCTGGCGCGACTGCGTCGCCATCACCAATGGCGTCTACGAGGAGGCGCGGCTTTCCCGGCTCGGGGCCGACAAGTTCATGATCGACGGCAAACGCGCCGGCACCGGCGGCGGCACTCATGTCGTCGTCGGCGGCGAGACGCCGGAGGATTCGCCCTTTCTGCGCCGGCCGGATCTCCTGCGCTCGCTGATCCTGTTCTGGCTGCGCCATCCTTCGCTTTCCTATCTCTTCTCCGGGCTTTTCATCGGCCCGACCTCGCAGGCGCCGCGGATCGACGAGGCGCGCCATGACGCGCTTTATGAGCTGGAGATCGCGCTTTCGCAGATCGCGGCGCCGGGGGAGGGCGAGCCGCCGGCCCCGTGGCTGGTGGACCGGCTTTTGCGCAATATCCTGATCGACGTCACCGGCAACACGCATCGGGCCGAAATCTGCATCGACAAGCTCTTCTCGCCCGACGGGCCGACCGGGAGGCTCGGCCTTGTCGAGTTCCGCGGTTTCGAGATGCCGCCCGACGCGCGGATGAGCCTCGCCCAGCAGGTGCTGATCCGCGCGCTTCTGGCGCGGTTCTGGCGCGCGCCGCTGAAAGGGGAGCCGGCGCGCTGGGGGACGGTGCTCCATGACCGTTTCATGTTGCCGCATTTCGTCTGGTCGGATTTCCTCGACGTGCTGCGCGATCTGGGCGATCATGGTTTCGCGCTCAGGCCGGAATGGTTCGAGGCGCAGGCGGAGTTCCGCTTTCCCTTCGCCGGGGAGGTCGAGTGCGAAGGGGCGCATCTGGAGCTGCGTCAGGCGCTGGAGCCCTGGCATGTGCTTGGTGAAAAGGGCGCGATCGGGGGAACGGTGCGCTATACTGATAGTTCCGTGGAGCGGATGCAGGTGAAGCTGACCGCGGCCGATCCCGGCCGCTACATGGTTTGCTGCAACCGGCGCGAGGCGCCGCTGACCCCGACCGGAGAGACGGGGGTCTCCGTCGCCGGGGTGCGGTTCAAGGCATGGCGGCCGGCGGAATCGCTGCATCCTGTGCTGCCGGTGAACGCGCCGCTGGTCTTCGACATATTCGACCGCTGGTCGGGCCGCGCCATCGGCGGCTGCACCTATCATGTCGCGCATCCGGGCGGGCGGAATTACGAGACCTTCCCCGTCAACGGCAATGAGGCCGACGCGCGCCGTCTGGCCCGGTTCGAGAAGATGGGCCATACGCCCGGCGCCTATGCGCCCGCGCCAGAGCGGCGCCACCCGGAATTTCCGCTGACGCTCGATCTGCGCCGGGCGGCGGGAATCTGAACATGTCGGCGCAGGCGAAGCCATGGGAAAGCGAGGCGGCCAGGCTTCTGGCCGGCTATCGCCCGCCCGCAGGCGTCGCGGACGAGTAGCTGACCCCGGATGGCGGCGTGCGGCCGGTCTGGCGGCCGCTGTTGGATCTTCTGCGCGCCGAGACGCCCGAGGCCATGGCGCTCCGCTTCGCCCGCGGCGATCAGTATCTGCGCGACGCCGGCGTCTATTTCCGACAGCGCACCGCCAGCGGCTCGGCCGAGCGCGAATGGCCGCTGAGCCATATCCCGGTGATGATCGCGGAGGAGGAATGGAGCCGGCTCGCGGCCGGGGTGGCGCAGCGCGCGGAGCTTCTCGAACGGGTGATGGCCGATCTTTACGGGCCGGGCCGGCTGGTCGCCGACGGGCTGTTGCCGGCGGAGCTGGTGGCGGAGAATCCCGAATGGCTGCGCCCGCTTGTCGGGGTTGAGCCGCGCTTCGGCCATTTCCTGCATTTCGTCGCCTTCGAGATCGGCCGTTCGCCGGATGGAAGCTGGTTCGTGCTCGGCGACCGGACGCAGGCCCCCTCGGGCGCGGGTTTCGCGCTGGAAAACCGGATGGCGACCAGGCGGGTCTTCCACGATATTTTTCCCAATGCGAATGTGGAGCGGCTGGCGGGGTTCTTCCGCGCCTTCCGCGACCGGCTGAACAGCTTGCGCGACAGCGAAAGCGGGCGCGTCGGCATCCTTACGCCGGGCCAGCATACCGACACTTATTTCGAGCATGCCTATATCGCCCGCTATCTCGGGTTCACCCTGCTGGAATGCGACGATCTGAAAGTGGTGGACGGGGCGCTGACGGTGCGGACCATCGACGGACCGCAGCCGATCAGCGTGCTCTGGCGGCGGCTGGATTCGCGCTACGCCGACCCTCTGGAGCTTGACGAGGAATCGCATCTCGGCACGCCGGGCATGGTCTCCGCGCTCAGGGGCGGGGGGGCGACCATGGTCAACTGCCTCGGCTCCGGCGTGCTGGAGGCGCGGGCGCTGCTCGCTTTCCTGCCGCGCATCGCCGAGCGCCTGCTGGGTGAGCCTCTGGCGCTGCCGAACATCGCCACATGGTGGTGCGGGCAGGGGGCGGAGCGCGCCTATGTCCGGGCCAATCTGGAGCGGATGACCATCGGCCCGGCCATGTCCACCCGTCTGCCCTTCGACCTTGGCGCCTCGGATGTGATCGGCGGCAGGTTCCGCGCCCCCGGCCACGCGCCCATCGGCGAGTGGCTGGAAGCCGAGGGCGCGCGGCTGGTCGGGCAGGAGGCGGTGACCCTCTCCACCACCCCGGCGATGGTGAAGGGCGAGTTGGCCCCGCGCCCGGTCGTCGTGCGCGTCCTCGCCGGGCGCACCGCCGGGGGCTGGCGGGTGATGCCGGGCGGCTACGCCCTCATCGGCCGGACCGAGGACCCGACCGCTCTGGCGATGCAGGCCGGCGGATCGGTCGCCGATGTCTGGGTGGTCGGCGACAAGCCTCCCCCCGACGACACGATGACCGCCGCCGGCGCGGGGCCGTTCCGGCGGCGGGCGCCGGGGCT
>JBKECG010000113.1:0-4734 GCA_047974395.1 Pikeienuella sp.
ATCCGGGCGATGATCTCCGCCGTCCCCTCCGCCCGGTTCAGCCCCACGGCCTGACCGGACCAGAGCGACATGAACTCTGGCGATCCGGCCTACGCGCTCGCCGCGCGCAAGGGGCCGGTCAGCGGGTTCATCAGCGGGAAATCGGCGGGGGCCATGTCCGCCGTCTCGCGCATGTAGCGATTGACGATCCCGCGCGCCGGCCGGCCGGAAAAGGCGGAGGTGATCACGGTGTCGCCGCCATCCGACGCCAGAAGCGCCGCCTTGTGCGGCGCGCCGATCATGGATTCAGGGCTGTTGAGAAAAGCGGTGCCGAGTTGAACCCCGGCGGCGCCGAGCATGATCGCCGCCGCGACCCCGCGCCCGTCGCCGATCCCGCCCGCGGCGATCACCGGAACCCGGACCCGATCGACGATCGCCGGGATCAACGCCATGGCACCCATCTCGCCCGGCCCCTCTTCGGGGTTGAAAACGCCGCGATGGCCGCCCGCCTCCCACCCTTGGGCGATGATCGCGTCGGCGCCGGCCGCCTCCAGCGCCACCGCCTCCTTCGGCGAAGTGGCGGAGGAGAGGATGAAGATCCCCGCCTCTTTCAGCGGCGCCAGCAGCGCGGGTTCGGGCAGGCCGAAATGAAAGGAGGCGGCGACAGGCGCAGCCTCCAGCAGGAATTCCAGACGCTCCCTGTCGAAGGGCGGCGAGGCGGTCGGCGCCGGCGGCGCGCCCAGCCCGAATTCGGCGTAATAGAGGGCGAGCCGCGCCTGCGCGGCGGCTTCGGCGGCGGCGTCGCGCCTGGGCGGCTTGTGACAGAAGAAATTGACCGAAAGCGCGCCGTTGGTGGCGGCGCGGGCCTCGGCCCAGGCGGCGCGCATCGCCTCCGGCGTCATCAGCGCCGCGCCGAGCGCGCCCAGCCCCCCGGCGTTCGCCGCAGCCGCGGCCATGGCCGGGGTCGAGGCGCCGGCCATCGGCGCCTGAATGATCGGATGGGTCAGGCCCAGCCGGTCGATCAGCCTGCGGTCGCGCCAGGTCAACTGCTCAACGCCGCGTCGCAGCTCAGCGGCTCGCGATCGACGATCCGCTCCACGGTCTGCTCGTCGCCCTCCGGGTCGCTGATCACGACGATTTCATCGCCGCGTTTCACATGTTCGAAACAGTGAAGCTCACCCTCGAAGGCGAAGCAGAACTTTCCCTCGGCGAAGGCCCAGCGCCCCTTGGAGCAGAACCCGTTCGGAAAACGGAACACCACGTCGCCCTTGTCGTTCGGGTAGTATTCGCGGCCGTAAAGCTCTCCATCCTTGTAGTAATAGAGCGTCTTTCCGGCCGTGAGCGCGCGCCAGGCGTCGGCGCCTATCGGCTCATCGGCCGAAGCGGCGCCCCCTCCGCCGGCCAGGGCCGCGAAGGCGAGACTGAACAGAACTCCACGCATTTGGCCCCTCCATTGCGATCATGGCAGAAGACCACGACGCGCGACGAAGCGCCAGCCCGAAACCCGAGGGCGCGGGGAGCATCGCTCCCCCCGATTTCAGACCCGGCCTTCTTTCGGCGCCAACCATATCTCGGCCAGCATGATCAGCCGCGAGAGCAGATAGGTCAGCGCAAGATAGATCAGCGCCGAGGCGGCGAAGACCTCGATCGGCATATAGGTCTCGGCCGCGAGGCTGCGGGCGACGCCGGTCAGATCCATCAGCGTGACGGTCGAGGCCAGCGAACTAGCCTTGACCAGCAGGATGATCTCGTTGCCATAGGCCGGCAGCGCCTGCCGCAGCGCCTGCGGCCAGACGACCCGCCAGAACACGGTCGCGGGCGACATCCCGATCGCCTGCGCCGCCTCGACCTGCCCTTGCGGGACCGACATGATCCCGCCGCGGAACACCTCGGCGCTATAGGCCCCGGTGTTGAGGGCGAAAGCGATCAGCGCGCACCAGTAGGGCTCGCGCAGGATCGGCCAGAGCGCGCTGTCGCGAACCATCTCGAACTGGGCCAGGCCGTAATAAATCAGGAAGATCTGGACCAGCAGCGGCGTGCCCCGGAATGAAAACACATAGCCGAGCGACAGCCAGCGCAGCAGAGCGAAGCGGCTGAGGCGCGCCAGCGCGGTCGGCAGCGCGATCACGAAGCCCACGACCAGCGCCGCCGCCACAAGCTGCAAGGTCACCGCAAGCCCCCCGAGCAGGGCCGGCAGGCTGTTGATCATCTCTTCGACATTCATGCCTGCTTCCCCCCGGCGACGCCCCGGTTCGCACGCGCCTCCAGCACCCGCTGCACGCCCATGGTGACGACGGTCATCGCCAGATAGATCAGCGCGGCGGTCAGATAGAAGGTGAAGGGCTTCTTGGTGTAGCCGACGGCGAAATCGGTCTTGCGCATCAGCTCGTCCAGCCCGACGACAGAGACCAGCGCCGTCTCCTTGAGGATGATCAGGAAGGTGTTGCCCAGCCCCGGCAGCGCGAAGCGCCAGACCTGCGGCAACAGGATGCGCCATCCGATCGTCAATGGCGACATGCCGCAGGCCTGCGCGGCCTCGATCTGCCCCGCGGGCACGGCGGCGATGGCGCCGCGGAAGATTTCGGTGGCGTAGGCCCCGAAAGTCAGCGACAGCGCCGTGACCCCGGCCGCGAAGGCCGAGACGTCTATATAGCCGTCATAGCCCAGCTTTCCGGCGACGCCGTTCACGATCAGAACGCCGCCGAAATAGATGAAAAGGATGACGACCAGTTCCGGCACGCCGCGCAGGACGGCGGTGTAAACCTCCGCCGCCGCGCGCAGCAGCCAGATCGACGAGTGCCTCATCCACGCCCCGGCCAGCCCGAAGACGATGCCGAGGACAAGCGAGGCCAGGGCCAGCCTGACCGTCATCCATGCGCCCTGCAGGAGCAGGGGCCCGAATCCCTCCAGATCAAACAAGGTTATCTACCCGTTTCTGGCAGCGATTACTGCTTGCGGATGGAGAAGGGGAAATATTTCGCGTTCAGCGCGTCATAGGTCCCGTCTTCGAGGATCGCGGCCAGCGCGTCGTCCAGCTTCTTCAGCAGTTCCGGGTTGCTCTTGTCTACGGCGATGCCGGCGCCGGCGCCGATGAACTCCTCGTCGAGGACCGGATCGCCCTTGAACTCGAACCTGTCGCCGCCGCCTTCGGTCTCCAGCCAGTTGTACATGAAGATCTGCTGCGCCACGACGCCGTCGAGCCGCCCGGCCAGAAGGTCCAGATTGTGGTTCTCGACCGTATCGTATTCCTTGACCTCGGCCTCCGGGAACCTGGCGGCCATCAGGGCGGCGTAGGTCGAGGCGCGCTGCACGCCGATCACCTTGCCTTCGAGCTTCGCCGGGTCGAGCGCGATGTCGCTGTCCTTCGGCGCGACCAGGATCGCGCCGGCCACGTAATAGGGGCTGGTGAAATCGACCGCTTTCTTGCGCTTCTCGGTGATCGACATCGAAGCGACGATCGCATCGTACTTGCCGGCCTTCAGACCGGGGATCATGCCGTCCCAGGCCTGGGCGACGATCTCGCATTCGGTTTCGAGCTTGGCGCAGAGGGCGTTGGCGACCTCGACGTCGAAGCCTTTCAGCTCGCCGCTCTCATCGACGAAGTTGAACGGGGGATAGGCGCCCTCCGTCGCGATCCGCAGCCCTTCCGCCCCGGCGGCCTGACCGAGCGCGGCGGCGAGAACGGCGGCGATGGCAAGCTTGAATTTCATGATGTTTCTCCTTGGTTGGACCAGTTGGTATCGTGTTGGCGGGGCCGTCATTCGCCGGAGACGAACTGACGGCACCTTTCCGAGTCGGGATCGCCGAACACCTTCTCCGGCGGCCCCTCTTCCTCCACATGCCCCTTGTGGAAGAACATCACCTTGTCCGAGACCGTGCGCGCGAAGCGCATCTCATGGGTCACGACGATCATCGTGCGCCCCTCCTCGGCCAGGATCTGCATGACGCGCAGCACCTCCCCCACCAGTTCGGGGTCGAGCGCGGAGGTCGGCTCGTCGAAGAGCAGCGCCTGCGGCTCCATCGCCAGCGCGCGGGCGATCGCGGCGCGCTGCTGCTGCCCGCCCGAAAGCTGGGAGGGATAGGCGTGGCGCTTGTCCGCCAGCCCGACTTTCTCCAGCAGGGATTCGGCCCGGTCGCGCGCCTCGGCGCCGCTGATCCGGTGTATCCGCATCGGCCCTTCGGTCAGGTTGCGCAGGATGGTGAAATGCGACCAGAGGTTAAACCCCTGAAACACCATGCCCAGCTCCGCGCGGATCCGCTGCAACTGCCGGCGGTTCGCGGATTCGAGCTGGCCGTCCTTGGCCCGGCGCAGGGCGATCTCCTCGCCGGCCACGCGGATGCTGCCGGCGCTCGGTCGCTCCAGAAGGTTTATGCAGCGCAGGAAAGTGGACTTGCCCGAGCCCGAAGAGCCGATCACGGACACCACATTGCCGCGCTCGGCGGTCAGGTCGATCCCGCGCAGCACCTTGAGCTGGCCGAAATTCTTCTCCAGCCCATGGACCTCGATCGCTGGGGTGGAAGGGTTCTGCGCGCCCGCCATGTCGTTGCTCCCGTCTGTCATCATCATTAGGCCGCCCGCCTCAGCCTGAAATCGCGCAGGATCACCCGCGCCGCGTTCATGCCCGGAATGCCCGTCACCCCGCCTCCGGGATGCGTGCCCGAAGCGCATTGATAGAGGCCCTTCACCGGGGTCCTGTGCCCGGCCATCCCCGGCCCCGGCCGCATCGAGAAAAGCTGGTCGAGATGCAATTCCCC
>JBKECG010000163.1:0-4070 GCA_047974395.1 Pikeienuella sp.
GGATCAGCCCGCGCGCACGGGCGACGATCTCGGCCGCGTCGGCCGGCCATTCCAGATGATCGCCGGCGCCCGCCCGCAACGCGGCGGCGGCGAAGCCCGCGCCCCTTGGCGAAACCGCGAGAACCGGCGGATGCGGCGCGGGACCGGCGACGATGCGGGCGATCTCCGCCGTCCCCGTCGCATCGGTCGGCGGGGCGAGGATCAGGAGATCGGCTTGCGCCGCCCCGTCCGGCGGCGCGGCGGCGGCGGCGACCTCGAAATAGGCCGCCCTCAGCGCCGTTTCGAGCGCGGCGCGCCTGTCTTCGCAAGGGTCAATGACGAGAACGCGGCTCGACATCGGCGCTCCTTCCCGCAGCCCGGATCAATATGAGCCGAGGCGATAGTCGGCCCCGGCGCGCTTTCAGTGCAAGTGCCGCCTCACCGATGACAATATCCCCTCCAGCGACACGGGTTTCGCGAGATAATCGTCGCAACCGGTGGCGCGGATCCGCTCCTCGTCCCCGGCCATGGCGCAGCCGGTCACGGCGATCACCGGAATCCGCCGCGTCGTCACGTCCCGCTTGATCCGGCGCGTCGTCTCCATCCCGTCGGCATGGGGCAGGCGGATATCCATCAGGATCAGGTCGGGCAGGACCTTCCGCGCGAGGATGGCGACATCCTCCTCGCCATTGGAGGTCACGGTGTCGTAACCCTCGGCCGCCAGAAGGTCGTTGAAAAAACGGAGATTGAGGGCATTGTCCTCGACGATGAGCACTTTCTTTCGCATCAGGCATCTCCATCGTCCCGCTCCGGGTTCGCCCGGCCGCAGCCATTCAGTACCGCCAGACATGTTAATGAAACCTTTGCAAAATGCAGAAATATTGAGTCGATGAGACAGGAAACGGCGGAAGTGCTGGCGCTGAAGGCGCTTGGCTGGATCGTGGCGGACGAGGATCTCGCGGGGGCCTTCCTCGCGGCGAGCGGCGCGGGGGCGGCGGAGCTGCGCGAACGGGCGGGCGACCCGGAATTCCTCGGCTTCGTGCTGGATTTCCTGCTGGCGGACGAAGCCGCGCTGCTTGCCTTCTGCGACGCGAACGGGGAAAAGCCCGAAACGCCGATGCGCGCGCGGGCCGCCCTGCCGGGCGGCGAGATGCCGAACTGGACCTGACCTGATGCCGGAAAAACCGAACTGGTACGCCGCCGATCTCGACGCCATCCCCCCGCGCGTGCTGGCGGAGCTGGAGGCGACCGGGGTCGAGCGTGGCCGGCCCCTGGTCGTGGTCGACGCCGACGAGGTGCTGGTCCATTTCGCCGAGCATTTCGCGCTCTGGCTCGAAGCGCGCGGCTATGAATTCCGCCTCACCGAATACAAGCTCGACAGCGCGATCAGGCGCGGCGGAGAGATCCTGCCGAGGCCGGAGATCTTTCCCCTTGTCTGGAATTTCATCGAGACGGAGACCCGCCGCCAGCCCGGAATCGAGGGCGCGGCCAAGGCGCTCGCCAGCCTTTCCGGTCTGGCGCAGATCGTCGTCCTGACCAACGCCCCGGCCAGGGTCCGCGCCGATCGGGTCGCCAATCTGGCGGCGCTCGGCATGGATTTCCCGGTGGTGATGAACGAGGGCGGCAAGGGCCGCGCGCTGAGCTGGCTGGCGGCGAAGGCCGACGCGCCGGTCGCCTTCATCGACGACAGCGCCGACCAGCTCGGCAGCGTCGCCCGGCATGTGGAGGGCGCGACGCGGCTGCATCTGGTCGGCCCCGCGCTCCTGAAACCGGTGGTCGGCCCGGCGCCGGGCGCAGATCACCATCCGCATGACTGGGCGGAGGCGGAGGCGATCATCCGCGACGCGCTCGGCTGAGCCTTTTCGCGCCGCCGCGGCGCTCAGGGCGCGCCGTCAATCTCCTCGGCGAGGAAGGCGCATGGCGCGTCTGCGGGCAGATCCGGTCTGGCTCTCAACTCATAAAATCGCTTCATATGCTCCGAAAGCCAGATCAGCGCGCGCCGGTTCGGGGCGATCCGCTCTTCGACCAGCGCCGCCGGCGCCTTGGCGATGGCGATGGCCTCGTCCAGCGCGGCTTCCGGGGAAAGATCGGGGAAGAGGAGCGAAGCGTTCAAGGCGAAGGTGAGCAGTTTCAACTCAGGGCCGGCTTCGGCGTTCACCGGCTCCGACTTCTTCGCGGACCAACGGCTGCGAGGATGGCGCGCTGGAGCGGGGGCTTCGGCGTTCACCGGCTCCGACTTCTTCGCGGACAGGGCCTGATACGCCCCGTAGACATCGACCGCGCCCAGGAAGTCAGTCTGCGCCGGCTTGCGCGCTTCGGGTGGAATCGCGCGGGTCTCGGCGATCCGGCGGATGACGCAGCGACCGAGGTCGTGGGAGCGGAACTCATACATGCGTTCGAAGTCGATCGCGGCCTCGGTCTCCTCCAGCGTGCTGGCCAGAAAGCGCATCTGCGCGCTGACGGCGCCCTCGGGCGGGCGGGCGCCGGCGGCGCGAAAGACGATCTCGCCTTCGCGCGCCTCCACTCCGGCCCCTTCCAGAAACAGCGCCACGGGCGAGACGATCAATTCATCCAGTTCCGGCCGGTCGATCACCGCGCCGGGGCCGGCATGCCGTTCCACATCGCTGAGCGACAGGGTTCCATCGACGCCGATCGCATAGGTGGCGGAAAGCGCCTCGGCGCTCCAGTCGCATTTTCCGCGGCTCTCGCAATCGAACGCCGTCGGGCGGACATAGGTGAGGAAACTGAAATCGAGCCGGTCGCCGGACACCTGCATCCAGGTGATCACCGGAACGGTGTATCCGTCGCGCTCGGCGCTCTGGAACGGATCGACCAGCACATAGCCGCCTTCCGGCAGAACCTCGCCGGAAGCGGCCGGGGCGGCGCAGGCGAGCGCCGCGCACAGGGAGAAGAGACGGAGGAGAGCGAATTTCGGCATGTTCAGCAGCTTTCCTGATGCGGGCTGTAGACTGCGTTTCTAGCTCACCACATCGCCAAGGCAAGGATGGCCGCGTTTGACCGCTTGCCCTCGCCCGCGCCCGGCCCGATACTGCGGCATGTCCCTACCGTCCGGCTTTCTTGACGAGATTCGCGCCCGCGTCAGCCTCTCGCAGGTGATCGGGCGCAAGCTGAGCTGGGATCAGCGCAAGTCCAACGCCGCCAAGGGCGATTACTGGGCCTGCTGCCCGTTCCACCAGGAGAAAGCCTCCTCCTTCCATGTCGATGACCGGAAGGGCTTCTATTCCTGCTTCGGCTGCCACGCGAAGGGGGATGCGATCTCCTTCCTGAAGGAGGCCGAGAACATGAGTTTCATGGAGGCGGTGGAGGCGCTGGCCCGCGACGCCGGGCTAACGATGCCGAAACGCGACCCGCGCGAGGCCGAGCGCGCCGACCGGCGCGCGGGGCTGGCCGAGGTCATGGAGATGGCGGCCGGGTTCTACCGGCTCCAGCTTCGCGCGGCGAAGGGACAGGAGGCGCGGGACTACATCCAGCGCCGCAAGCTCTCCGACGCGGCGCAGGAGCGGTTCGAGATCGGCTACGCGCCGGGCAGCCGCACCGCGCTTCTGGATCACCTGACCGGCAAGGGCGTCGCGCCCAAGCAGATGGACGAGGCCGGGCTGGTGATCGTACCGGAGGATGGCGGCAAGCCCTATGACCGGTTCCGCCACCGGGTGATCTTCCCGATCCGCGATCCGCGCGGGCGCTGCATCGCCTTTGGCGGGCGGGCGCTCAGCGCCGACGCGCGGGCGAAATATCTGAACTCGCCCGAGACCGCGCTTTTCGACAAGGGCCGCACGCTTTTCAACCACGGCCCCGCCCGCAGCGCCGCGGCGAAAACCGGGGCGCTGGTGGTGGCCGAGGGCTACATGGACGTGATCGCGCTGGTCGAGGCCGGGATGGAACACGCCGTCGCCCCGCTCGGCACCGCGATCACCGAGGATCAGTTGCGGCTGATGTGGCGCATCGCCGACGAGCCGGTGATCGCGCTCGACGGCGACAGGGCCGGGCTGAAGGCGGCGGAGCGGGTGATCGACCTCGCCCTGCCCTTGCTGGAGCCGGGGCGGAGCCTCCGTTTCGCGCTGATGCCGGAG
>JBKECG010000322.1:0-14023 GCA_047974395.1 Pikeienuella sp.
GTTGGCGTCGGGGGCCTCTCCCAGCCCGACGACGATCAGCTTTTCCGCCTTCAGCCCGGCGGGCCAGGCCAGCACGCCGACATCCCCGGCCCGGCCCTTGAAGCCCTTGCCGGCGACCAGCCGCCCGATCGCGCCGCCCGAAAGCCCGTCGGCCTCCGCCGCGCCGGGGCTGAGCGCGCCGCCCTTCAGCGTGAAAACGACGAGCGCGCCGGCGCAGTCCGGCATCTTCGCCTCTTCCGGCGACTTGAAGGCGATCTCGACGGGCTGGGTCATGCGGGCCTCTCTTCCTTGCGCGGCATCCGCCGGGTTCCGGCGCGATGCGACCGGGCAGAGGCGTAGCGCGATTTGGCGCGGGCGCCTAGGCTTGCAGCCGCGCCGCTTCGCCTCGCCCGCGCGGATCGGGATAGATTCGCCGCCGGAGGCGCGCTATGCACCTTCTGGGATGCCGGCGCCGGGTTGTCGCGCGCCGGCGCGCAGTGAACGAGGATGCTTGATGACGATACTGTCGACATTGAAGCGGGCGACCGGCGGATTGATCGCAGCGGTCGCGCTGTCGGCTCCGGCCGCGGCGCAGACCGCCTTCGCGCCCGTGGTCGTCGTGAACGACGATGTCATCACCTATTACGACGTGACACAGCGGGCGCGGCTGCTGGCGATGAGCGGCGCGCAGCCCAGCCCGCAGCTCAATTCGGCGGCGCTGGAGCAACTGATCGACGACCGGTTGCGCTCGCAGGCCGGCCGGCGGGCGAATATCGACGCCTCGCCCGAGGCGATCAAAGGCGCCGTCGATGAATTCGCGCAGCGTTTCGGGATCGACGGCGCCGCGCTGCTGACGCGGGTGGACAAATCCGGGGTGGACCGCGCCTCGTTCGACAATTTCCTCGCCTCGCAGGTGGTCTGGCGCGATCTGGTGAATGCGCGCTTCGGCTCTCGCGCCACGCCTTCGGAGGTGGAGCTGGATCAGGAAATCGCTCTGGCCGCGTCCAACAACACCAAATCCTACCGGCTTTCGGAAATCTCGCTTCCCTCCGGCCCCGGACAGGAAAACGAGGTCCGCGCCACGATCGGCCGGATCATGGCCGAACTTCAGCGCGGCGCCAGCTTCACCAGCCTGGCGCGGCGCTACAGCCGCGCCCCCTCGGCGCGCAATGGCGGCGATGTCGGCTGGGTGCCCGCGACCGTGCTGCCGGCGGAGCTGGCCGAACTGGTCGCCGCCACCGCCCCCGGCGGGGTGACGCCGCCCTTCGCCACGCCGAGCAGCGTTTCGATCTACCGCGTCTCCGAAAGCCGCGAGGACATCCCCCCCTGGGCGCGCGAAAGCACGGTGACGCTGCGGCGCATCGCCGTGCCCGGCGACGCCGAGGACGCGCATGAGACGGCGCGGGATCTGATGGACGAGACCAATGGCTGCGGCGGGCTGCCTTCGGTCGAAGGGCGGGCGACGGTCGAATCCATCGACCGCAAGCTGGTCAGCGCCCTGCCCGGCCCGGTCCGCGACGCGGTGCAGTTCCTCCAGACGGGCCAGGCCTCGCGCCCGGTTCGCGGCGAGAACAGCGTCGATGTCTATGTCGTCTGCGAGAAGAGCGGCGGCGTCGATGACGAAACCCGGACCCAGCTTCGCGAACAGATCCGCACCCAGCGCCTGACCCGGCTGGCCGATGGCTATCTGCAGGACCTGCGGCGCGAAGCGGTGATCGAGCGGCGCTGAATGCGTCCGCTCGCCGTCACCATGGGCGACCCCGCCGGGATCGGCGGGGAGGCGCTGGTGAAAGCCTGGCGAAGCGGCGCGCTGAAAGCGCCGTTCTTCGCCATAGACGACCCCGCGCGGCTCAGCGCGCTCGGGGCGGAGGTGGAGGAGATCTCCGCGCCCGAGGCGGCCGGGGCCGGCGGCCGGCTCGCGGTGCTGCCGGAGCCTCTCGCCGCCCCTGCGACGCCCGGCGCGCCCGACCCCGCCAACGCCAGCGCCGTGATCCGCTCCATCGAACGCGCGGTCGGCTTCGCGCGGGAGGGGCGCGCGGGCGGCGTCGTCACCCTGCCGATCAACAAGAAGGCGCTGAATGACGGCGCGGCTTTCGCCTATCCCGGCCATACCGAATTCCTGGCCGCGCTCTCGGGCGCGCCCCGGCCGGTGATGATGCTGGCGGCGCCGGGCCTCCGGGTGGTTCCGGTCACGATCCATATCCCGCTGAGGGAGGCGCCGGAACAGCTCTCCGCCGCCTTGATCGAGGAGACCGGCGCGGTGCTGGCCGAAGGGCTCGCCCGCGATTTCGGCCTCGCGCGCCCGCGGATCGCCGTGGCCGGGCTGAACCCCCATGCCGGCGAAGGCGGCGCGATGGGGATGGAGGATCAGGAGATCGTCGCCCCCGCCATCGCGGCGCTGAAGGCGCGGGGGATCGAGGCGTTCGGCCCGCTCCCGGCCGACACGATGTTCCACGCGGCGGCGCGCGCGCGCTATGACGCCGCGCTCTGCATGTATCACGATCAGGCGCTGATCCCGGTGAAGATGCTGGATTTCGCTCGCGGGGTGAATGTGACCCTGGGTCTGCCGATCATCCGCACCTCGCCCGATCACGGCACCGCCTATGACATAGCCGGAACCGGGCGGGCCGACCCGTCCAGCCTGATCGAGGCCTTCGCCATGGCCGCCGAGATGGCCGCGCGGCGCGGATGAGCGAGGGCGCGATGCCGGACGGTTTGTCGCCGCTGCGCGAGGTCATCGCCCGGCACGGGCTTTCGGCGCGCAAATCGCTGGGCCAGAATTTCCTGCTCGACCTCAATCTGACCGGCCGCATCGCCCGCGCCGGCGCGCCGCTGGCGGAGACGGAGGTGGTGGAGATCGGCCCCGGCCCCGGCGGGCTGACGCGGGCGCTGCTTCTGGGCGGCGCGCGGAAGGTGATCGCCATCGAGCGGGACGCGCGCTGCCTCGCCGCGCTGGAGGAGGTCGCCGCGCGTTGGCCCGGGCGGCTGGAGGTGATCGCGGGCGACGCGATGAAGATCGACCCGCGCCCGTATCTGAACGGCCCGGCGCAGATCATCGCCAACCTGCCCTATAATGTCGGCACCGCGCTCCTGACCGGCTGGATGGGCGGCGAGGACTGGCCGCCATGGTGGAGCCGGCTGACGCTGATGTTCCAGAAGGAGGTCGCGCAGCGCATCACCGCCGCGCCGGGGGGCGGCGCCTATGGCCGGCTCGCGGTGCTCTGCCAATGGCGGGCCGAGGCGCGGATCGCCTTCGAGGTCTCCCCCCGCGCCTTCACCCCGCCGCCCAAGGTCACTTCGGCGGTGGTCACGATCGCGCCGAAAGCGCCGATCGCCACGGTCGCGCCAAGGGCGCTGGAGCGCGTCGCCGCCGCGGCCTTCGGCCAGCGGCGCAAGATGCTGCGCCAGAGCCTGAAGCCCCTTGGCGACGCCGCGGCGCTGCTCGCCGCCGCCGGGATCGACGGCGAAAGACGCGCCGAGACCCTGTCGCTGGAAGAGTTCTGCGCGCTGGCGCGGGCGCTCTGAAAGGCGCGGACGCGGGTTGACCTTCGCTATAATATCTATAATTCATGATATATGGATAAGAATCAGGCCCTCGACGCTTTCACCGCCCTCGGCCAGCCCACGCGCCTTGACGTGTTCCGCCTGCTCATCAGGGCCGGCGCGACCGGCATGTCGGCCGGCGAGATCGGCGACGCGCTCAGGGTTCGCCAGAACACCATGTCGGCCAATCTGTCGGTCCTGACCCGCGCCGGCCTGATCAGAAATCAACGCGAAGGCCGCAGCATCCGCTATTTCGCCGATATCGGCGGGATTCGCGGTCTCCTAGCCTTCCTGATGGAGGATTGCTGCGGCGGCAACGCCGAGCTTCGCCAGCCCGTCGTCGCAGAACGCGCCTGCGGCTGTCTCTGACCGAGGGAAACCCATGACCGTCGTGATCCATCACAATCCCGACTGCGGCACGTCTCGCAACGCGCTCGCGATCATCAGGGCCGCGGGAGAGGCGCCCGTGATCATCGAATATCTACAGACTGGCTGGACCCGCCCGCAATTGCTGGCGCTGTTCGCCGCAGCCGGACTGACGCCCCGCGCAGCCCTGCGAGAAACGAAGTCTCCGGCGCGGGAGATGGGCCTGCTCGACCCCGCCATCGACGAAGAGACGTTGATCGCCGCCATGCTGGAGCATCCGGTGCTGGTCAACCGGCCCATCGTCTGCTCGCCGAGGGGCGTCCGGCTCTGCCGCCCGAGCGAGACCGTTCTGGACCTGCTCGACCACCTGCCGCCCGGACCGATGGCGAAGGAGGACGGCGCCCCCCTGATCGACGAGAAAGGGAACCGCGTTGCCTGACACGCCCAATATCGAGGAGCGGCATTTCCGCCCGATCGACCAGGGGCGCCTGCTGGCCTCCGAACGTGCGACGCACGCCCCGCGCATCCTGTTGCTTTACGGCTCGCTGCGCGATCGTTCCTACAGCCGGCTGATGACGGAGGAGGCCGCCCGCATTCTGGCGCGGTTCGGGGCCGAGACCCGGACCTATCGCCCCTCCGGCCTGCCGTTGCCGGATGACGCGGAGGCCGATCATCCGAAAGTGCGCGAACTCCGCGATCTGGTCGCCTGGTCCGAGGGCATGGTCTGGTGCTCGCCGGAGCGCCATGGCGCCATGACCGGGGTCATGAAGACCCAGATCGACTGGATTCCGCTTTCCCTTGGCGGGGTGCGCCCGACCCAGGGCAAGACGCTTGCGGTGATGCAGGTCAGCGGCGGCTCGCAAAGCTTCAACGCCGTGAACCAGCTCCGCATACTGGGTCGCTGGATGCGGTTGCTGACGATTCCGAACCAGTCCTCGACGCCGAAGGCGTTCCTGGAATTCGACGATGCCGGCCGGATGAAGCCGTCGCCCTTCTATGACCGGGTGGTGGATGTCATGGAGGAGCTGATGAAATTCACCTTGCTCACCCGCGACATCGACGCCCATCTGACGGATCGCTATTCCGAGCGGAAGGAGAGCGCGGCGGAATTGTCGAAACGGGTTAACCAGAAAGCGATCTGAACTCGGCCTTCACCGCCGCAGGCCGGCGTCCCGCCGGCCCGACGGGCTTTTCCGCAACCTATTCGGCGGCCTCCGCCGACGCTTCGCCGGCGATATCCGAAACATCCTCGGCGGGTTTCGCCGCTTTCGCCCGCGGCCGGCGCGGCCGGCGGGCGGCGGGGGCCGCCTTGCTTTCCGGGGTCTCGACAAGCTCGGATTCGCCCTGCGCCGCCTCGATCGCGCCAAGACCGTCCGCAGGCGGCTGATCGTCCTCCGGCGCGGCGGCGCGGGCGGGCGCGGCGTCCTCCATGCGCCGGGGCTGCCGGCCCCGACCCTGACGCGGCGCGCGGGGCTGCTCATCGCCCTCGCCGCCCTCATCGGCGCGGCCGGCCTCGGCCAGCGCCAGCGAATCCTGCTGCGGCTGCGGCTGGGCGGCGCGGCCCTGCTGGCCGAACCCCTCATCGCCCTCTTCACGGTCCGCGCCCGGCTGCGGCTGGTTCTGCTCGCGCCGCTCGGGCGGCGCGGAGGCCTCCTGCGCCGCGATCAGGATGCGGGAGTAATGCTCTGCATGCTGAAGGAAATTCTCAGCCGTCACCCTGTCGCCGGAAAGCTGCGCGTCGCGCGCCAGGGAGAGATATTTGTCGATGACCTGCTGCGGCGTGCCGCGCACCTTGCCTTCGGGACCCGCGCTTTCATAAACGCGGTTCGGCGAATGACCGACGCTCCTGTTGCGATTGTTCTTTCCGCGCGAGCGTCCGGATTTCTGAGAAGGTCTCATTTCATTCGTCTCGGTCGATTGTCAGATAACCCCAAAGCGCCCCGCCGGAAACCGCGCGCCGCATCAGCGCCGCCGCTTTCGCCCGTTCCTGTCTGGGTCGCATTCGTCCGCCCATTCGCGCGATCGGAACCGATCCCGCCGGACAGGGGAAGACTAGCGCCCCTGAACGGCCGCCACAAGCCCTAATGCCGATCACGCTCTGCGACGAAATTCCAGACAACGATCACGACCGTCGAGATCGCGATGGACGATCGGCGCCGGCCAGCCGAACGCGGCGAAGATTTCCGCCGCGGCCTCCGCCTGGGTCGGGCCGATCTCGAAAAAGGCCCGCCCGCCCCGGCGCAGGAAGGCGGCCAGCTCCGGCGCGATCCGCCGATAGGGGTCTAGCCCGTCGCCCCCCGGCGTCAGCGCCGCGCGGGGTTCGTATTTCGCCACTTCGGGCGCGAGGCCGGCGATCTCCGCCTCGGCGATATAGGGCGGGTTGCAGAGGATGAGGTCGAACGCCTCCATCAGATCGTCCATCCAGTCGCCCATGGCGACGCGCGCGCGATCGGTCAGGCCGAGCGCGCCGATATTGCGCCGGGCGACCTGCAAGGCGGCGCGCGAGGCGTCCACCCCGAGCCCGGTCGCCTCGGGCAGTTCGGCGAGCATGGTGCAAAGCAGGCACCCCGAGCCGACGCCGAGATCGAGCACCCGGCGCGGCGGCGGATGGCCCTCCGGCGTCTCCAGCGCCGCGGCGATCATGACCTCGGATTCGGGACGCGGGTCCAGCACATCCGGCGTCACCTCGAACCAGCGCCCATAGAATTCGCGCCCGCCAAGGATATGGGAGACGGGCTCCCTCGCCTCGCGTCGGGTCAAGGCCGCCTCGAACCGCTTGCGCGCCTCGGGCGGGGCCGGATCTTCCGCCCGCGCGGCCAGGGCGGCGCCCGAAAGCGCCGCGGCCCAGCGCAGCAGCAGCTCCGCATCCCGCGCCGCGCCGTCGATCCCGGCGGCGGCGAGACGCGCGGCGCCCGCGCGGCGCAGGGTGTTGAAACTGTCGCTCATGGCTCCATCGCCGCCAGCCGCGCGGCCTCGTCGGCCGCCGAGAGCGCCTCGACGATCTCGTCGAGATCGCCCTGCATGACCTGATCCAGCCGGTAGAGCGTCAGCCCGATGCGGTGATCGGTCACCCGCCCCTGCGGGAAATTATAGGTGCGGATGCGCTCCGACCGGTCGCCGGAGCCGACCTGCCCCTTGCGCTCGGCGGCGCGGCTCTCATCCGCCTCGCGCCGGGCGAGGTCGAAAAGCCGGGCGCGCAGCACCTCCATCGCCCTGGCGCGGTTCTGATGCTGGGATTTCTCCGAGCTCGTCACCACGATCCCGGTCGGGACATGGGTGATGCGCACCGCGGAATCGGTGGTGTTCACATGCTGCCCGCCGGCGCCCGAGGCGCGCATCGTGTCGATGCGGATATCGGCCTCGTCGATGGTCACGTCGATCTCCGCCGCCTCGGGCAGCACCGCCACCGTCGCCGCCGAGGTGTGGATGCGCCCGCCGCTCTCCGTCTCCGGCACGCGCTGGACGCGGTGAACGCCGCTCTCGAATTTCAGCGCCGCGAAAACCCCCCGCCCCCGGATCGCGGCGACCAGTTCCCTGATTCCGCCAAGCTCGGTCTGGGATTCCTCCAGCACCTCCGCCTTCCAGCCGCGCGCTTCGGCGAAACGGGCGTACATGCGCCAGAGATCGGCGGCGAAAAGCGCGGCTTCCTCGCCCCCGGCGCCGGGGCGGATCTCGATGATGGCCGGCCGGGCGTCGGCGGCGTCCTTCGGGATCAGCGCCCGGCGCATCCGCGCCTCCATATCGGGCAGCGCATCCTCCAGCGCCGCGACTTCATCGCGCGCCAGATCGGCCATTTCCGGATCGGCGAGCAAGGCCTTCGCCGCCGCGAGATCGTCGAGCGCCTTCAGATAGGCCGCCGCCTCCTCGGCCACGGGCTTCACCTCGGCGTATTCCCTGGACAGCGCCGCAAGTTCATCAGGCGCCGCCGCGCTGGAAAGCTTCGCCTCCAGAAAGCCGAGGCGCTGGACGATCTGTCCGATCTTGTCACGCTGGATCATGGCGCCCTCTTCGCGCCCGCGCCGCGCGTGGTCAAGGCGCCCTGCGCCGCCTGTAGGCGAGCGCGGCCCTGATCAGCGGGCGGAGGGGCTCCGGCCCTTCGGGGCCGATCAGTGCGGCGCGCCGGCCTTCGGTCCTGACTCCGGGGGCGGCGATCCCCTGAAAATCCTCAATCAGGCTGGTCCCGCAATGAACGAAAAGCGCGGGCGCGCCGGTCTTCGTCAGGCCAAGCCGGATCGGTGTGCCGGCGCCAGGGACGACATAGCTGGGCTGCCCCCATTTCAGCGCGGATTCGAGATCGCCAAGGCCAAGCGCATCCGCTTCCGCGCAGATCATCGCCCGCAAGGCGCGAAGCGAGCCCTGCGCCGGTTGAGGGATGGCCGCAAGCGCGGCCTCCACTTCCGCCGAATCCCGCCTCATGCCACGGCCCCGAGAAAAGCCGCCTCGTAATCCGGGAAATAGCGCCGCGCCAGCGCCTCGTTCTCCGCCGCGTAAATCGCCGCGATCACGTCGAGCGCCGCGTCCTTCGGCAGGAAACTGCGGAAACGGGAGGACGGGAAATAGTGGCTCAACTGCTCGTTCACCGTCGTTTTCTCCACATTGCCAAAGGTGATGCGGTTGAACGCCAGGGACGCCAACAGCGCCGGATGCGAGGCCGACAGGTTGGCCGCATTGACGAGGCTGAAATCGACGCCATCCCCGCAAAGCCCGGCGGCGTCGAAAAACGCGCGCGCATAGGCGCCGCTCCCCTCCGCCTTCACGATCTCGAACGGCAGCAGCGTCAGCCGGCCCGGCCCGAGCACAGCTTCGAACTCCGCCGCCACCCCCGCCCAGGACAGCCGGTCGGGCGCCACCACCTCGCGCAGCCAGCGGCCGAAGCCGCGCCTTTCACGGTGCAGTTTCACCCGGTGCACATAGGAGGAGACCAGCAGACCGCGCTGCCGGCGGATGGTCAGGATCACGCGGATATCGTCGAAGGGCAGAGCGGCGATCACCTCCGCGGCGAGCACGGCGCGCTCCAGCCCCGCCGGCCGCTCCAGCGCGCCGGGCAGGAAACCGCTGCAAAACCCCTCCTCCGAAATCAGGACCGTGTCGTAATCGGCGTATTCTGCGGCGAAATCCCCGACCACGCGCCGGTTCAACGGCCGCTCGCCGCGCGCGGCCTTGCGGCAGGCGCGCATGAAGGCGCTGTTGCGGATCATGGTCGGCGTCAGGGCGGCCACGCCCTGACGGGCCAGGGCCTCCCGGTTCTGATGGAGGAAACGCTGCAATGTCGAGGTCCCGGTCTTCGGCGCGCCCGGATGAACAATCAGTCGGGCCATCGCCACCCTGCTTCAAGAACTCTCGCTAGTCAGAAGAACTAGGTAGCCGATCCTGCGAAGTCAATCTGAGCATCCAGATAGACTATGTACTATAAATCAAAAATCGACTACCATATGTTTCATGAAACAGGCCATTGCAATCGCTGCGCTTTTCTTCCTTGTCGCCGGCGCTGTCGCCGCCGACCCGGTTTTCGAGCGACCAAAGGCCAAGGAAGGCCATCCCTATCCCGAGTGCTACTGCACCAATCGCGGCGTTCGGGTGGAGATCGGCGAGACGAGCTGCCTTCGCGTCGGCGGGCGGGAATTCACCGCGCGCTGCGGCGTGTCGCTGAACAATCCCGCCTGGCGCGACATGAAGGAGGGCTGCGCGCCCTCGCCGCTCAGCCGGTCCACGCCGATGATGAAAGCCGCGGCGCCCGGCTGAGGCCGGTTATTCCGCCGCTTCGCGCGCGGCGGCGTCGGCCGACTCGATCTCTTCGGCGCGTTTTTCGACCAGACCTACGATATGGTCGATCATCTCGGCGTTGGTCATCTTGTGATCGCGTCTTCCGGCCACATAGACCATGCCCGAGCCGCTGCCGCCGCCGGTGAAGCCGATATCGGTCATCAGCGCCTCGCCCGGCCCGTTCACCACGCAGCCGATGATCGAAAGGCTCATCGGCGTGCGGATATGCTCCAGCCTCTTCTCCAGCTCGGCGACGGTGGAGATCACGTCGAAGCCCTGCCGCGCGCAGGACGGGCAGGAGATGATGTTGACGCCCCGGCGCCGCAGCCCCAGCGATTTCAGGATCTCGTAGCCGATCTTCACCTCCTCGACCGGATCGGCGGAAAGCGAGACGCGGAGCGTGTCACCGATCCCGGCCCAGAGAAGAAAGCCGAGCCCGATCGCGGATTTCACCGAACCGGAGACATAGCCCCCCGCCTCGGTGACGCCGAGATGGATCGGCGCGTCGGTCGCCTCCGCCAGACCCTGATAGGCGGCGGCGGCGAGGAACACGTCGGAGGCCTTCACGCTGATCTTGAATTCGTGGAAGTCATTGTCCTGAAGGATGCGGATATGATCCAGCCCGCTTTCGATCATCGCTTCCGGGCAGGGCTCGCCATATTTCTCCAGCAGATGCTTTTCCAGACTGCCGGCGTTCACGCCGATGCGGATCGAGCAGCCGTGGTCCCTGGCGGCGCGGATCACCTCGCGCACCCGCTCCGGGGAGCCGATATTGCCGGGATTGATCCGCAGGCAGGCCGCGCCCGCCTCCGCCGCCTCGATCCCGCGGCGGTAATGGAAATGGATGTCGGCGACCAGCGGCACCGGGCTTTCGCGCGCGATCTCCCTGAACGCCTGGGTCGAAGCCTCGTCCGGGCAGGAGACGCGGACGATATCCGCGCCCGCCTCGGCGCAGCGGGCGATCTGGTCCAGCGTCGCCCTCACGTCTGTGGTCAGCGTGTTGGTCATGCTCTGGACCGAGATCGGGGCGTCGCCGCCAACCTCCACCGCGCCGACCCTGATCTTGCGAGAGGGGCGGCGGTGAATGTCGCGCCAGGGGCGGATGCTCATGCCTGTCTCCGGCTGGGTTGCATGGGCGAGAGATAGGCGCGCGGCGGCGTCTTGTCCATCTCGCCCCGCATCTCGCCCGGCGCGCGGCCCTATTCGCCCTGAAGCGCGACGGCGCCGCCCTGCTCCATCTCCGTCTCGCGGACGGCTTCGGTCAGTCGGGGCGGGGCGATGAAATCGGCCGCCGGCGCATAGGCGGCGCGCACCGCGTCGGGCTTCAGATCGACATTCTTCGCCACTTCGGGCCCGTCGCCCAGCGGCCCGTAGGCGACGCCGTCGATGAGGATATAGACCGCGCCGGCGTTGCCCGCGCGCAATTGCGGCGCGGCCACGCCCTCGGGCAGGATGAACCGCTCGCCCGGGCCGAGAATGCCGGTGAAGAGCACCTTGCGCTCACCGTCGCGGACCCGGACCCAGGCGTCCTCGGTCGCGAATATGTCCACCCCGCGATCGACAAGCGCCGGCGCCCCGCCCCCCTCCGTCGGGACCTGCGGCGCGGCGTCGGCGAGAACGTCCTGTCCGGGCGGGATCGCCGCGCTCTCATAAGGCGCGCTTCCCGTCTCGGGCCGCGAGGGCGCGGCCGGCGCCGCGTAGATTCCGGCGCGTTTCGGATCAATGGAGGAGATCGGCCCGTCGCGCGGCGAGATGGCGGGCGCCGCCGCCTCCTGCGCCGCGTAGATCGACGCGAGCGTCACCCGCGCCTCATCGGGCGGCGAAGCGTCCGCCGCCGGGCTCTCGGCCGCAGAATCGGCCGGGGCCAGGATATCCGGTGCCGAAACCAGCACCTCCGGCGCCGTCGGCAACGGCGCGAAGCCGAGGCGCTGAAGATCCTGCAACAGGGCCCATCCGCCATAGACGAGCGCGCCGACCAGCCCGACCAGCACCCCGAGGGAAGCGAGGCCGCGAAGGCTGACATTCAGCTCCCCCCGCGCGGCGGCGACGTTGGCCTTCATGAAACGGGTGGAGATCACCGCCCTGTCCGCCGCCCCCGCGCCCGCCCCTGCGGACCGCGCCGGAGCGGCCTCGGCGGCGGCCTTGCGCGCCTCCGGCTTCAGCGAGCGCGAGGCGTCTACGCCGACAAACCCCGATTCGCGGCAGAAGCGCCGATAGACGTCGTCCTCGTCCATATCGAGATAGCGCGCATATGACCGGACATAGCCCGCGGCGAAACCGGTGAAGGGAAAGGCGGAGGCGTCCGCATTCTCGATCGCAGCGATATAGTCGGCGCGGATCCGCAGATCGCGCTGAACATCAAGCAGCGACTTGCCCAGAGAGGCCCGCTCGCCGCGCATCTCATCGCCGAGCTTCAATTCATAGGAATCGAAGCCGCGCAATTCGGGGTTATATTCGTTCCCCATGCTCGATCCGACGCCTCTCGCACACAACCTTGGTTTATAGGGTCTAAGTCGATACGCTGCAAGCCGCTGCGCCGCCAACTTAACATGAAACCCCAAGACTCCGGAATGCTAATTCCGGTAGAATCGGGAACGCCACCTTCAGCTTGCGGCCAACAACTTAATCAGGGGTTACCAGAACCCCGGGGCGGATGGAACCGGCGAGATCACCGCGCCTGTTCGCGGGTTTGGCGATCTCCGCTCCGATCCGGACTCGAATCGGGAGCATGCGCATGGCCGTATGGACACCCTATCTCGCCGCTCTCGGGCTGGGGCTCGGCGCGTCCTTCGCGCTCTGGCTGCTCAGCCTGCGCCCTGGCGACGCCAGCATCATCGACGCATGGTGGGGACCGGGCGTTCTGGCGGCGCTGGCGCTGGCGGTCGGGATCGGCGCCGGCGAATCCGGCGCGCGCCTCCGGCTCGCGTCCGGGCTCGTCGGGCTCTGGGCGTTGCGTCTCGGTCTGGTGATGCTGCGCCGGCGACTGCGCCATGGGCGGGAGGACCGGCGCTATCGGGAACTGCGTGAGAGCTACGGCGCATCATTCTGGTGGAAAAGCCTTTTCATCGTCTTCCTGTTGCAGGCGGCGCTGCAATGGCTGATCGCCCTGGCCCCGATCTCGGCCGCGCTGGCCGCGCCGGCGCCGCTCGGCCCGCTCGGCTGGGCGGGGGCGCTCGCGGCGGCGGCCGGTCTCGCGCTGGAGGGCCTGAGCGACGCGCAACTCGACCGTTTCAAGCGCGACGCGCCGCCCGGCGCGCTGCTGACCGCCGGGCTTCGTCGCCATGTCCGCTATCCGTCCTATACGGGCGAGATGATCTTCTGGTGGGGGCTGTGGCTGATCGCGGCGGAGGTGGGCGCGTGGTGGAGCGTGATCTCCCCGCTTCTGATCACCTTCCTGCTGACGCGCGTCTCCGGCGCGCCGCTGGCGGATGAGGGGCTGGCGCGCAAACCCGGCTACGCCGAATGGGCGGCGCGCGCCCCCGCCTTCATCCCCTGGCGGCGCTGAGCGCGCGCAGGACGGCGGGCAGGGTTTCGGGGATGTCCTCGGCGATCAGGCCGGGGCCGAAGGCGCGCGCCGCCTCCTGATGCAGCCAGGCGGCGTCAATCGCGGCCCGATACGGGCGAAAGCCGCGCGCGATCAGCCCGGCGAGCATCCCCGCCAGCACATCCCCCGCCCCCGCCGTCGCCAGCCAGGGGCAGGCGCGCGCGTAATGCGCGGCGACGACCGCGACCTCGCCCCCGGGATCGGCCACGACCGTATCCGCCCCCTTGAGCAGGATCACGCAGCCCGCCCGCGCCGCCGCTTCCCGCGCCGCGTCGATTCGGGAAAAGGCCGGACCTTTCATGGCAACGGCTTGCAGCCTTTCGCTCAGATCGGGGAAAAGCCGCGCGAACTCTCCCATATGCGGAGTCAGCGCCATGTCGCGCCCGCGCGTGAGCGCGAACAGCGCCTCCGGCTCCCCGGCGAAGGCGCTGAGCCCGTCGGCGTCCTCCGGCGGGTCGTCCGGGGACGACGGACCCGCGACGTGGCGCCCCTCCCCCGGCTCGTCCTGCTCGACGTCGTGGTGGAGGACGTGGTTCAGGCGCTGGAGGAAGCGCAGCACCACCGCCCGCTCCTGCTCGTCGAGCGAGGAGGCGACGGCGAGCATGCGCTCGTGCATGACGCGCAGGGTCTCGCGCACCTCGTGATGGCCGTGCTCGGTGGGCAGCACGGCGGTGGAGCGGCGGTCCCCGGGATGCGGGGCGCGACGCACGTGGCCGTCCCGCACCAGTCGGTCCACGAGGGCGCTGGTGGAGGCCGGGCTGATGCCGAGCAGGGCCGCGAGGTCGCGCTGACGCAGGGTCTCGCCGCGCGCGTCGGCCGCCAGCAGGT
>JBKECG010000439.1:0-4220 GCA_047974395.1 Pikeienuella sp.
GCTGGCCGGGGATCCGGTCAGCCTCTCGATCGAGAATTCTCCCATCGAGGAGGCCGCCGCCATCGTGCTGGGCGAGGCGCTGAACCTGCCCTATGTGGTCGATCCGGCCGCGGGGGGAACGGTTTCCCTCCGCACGCCCACGCCGCTCGCGCCCAATGACCTGCTCTCCGCCTTCCGCGGCGCGCTGGAGGCGCGGGGCCTGTCGCTGGAGCGGGTGAACGCCGTCTGGCGCATCGCCGCAGAGGGCGACGGCGCGGCGGCGACGGGGGATACGGAGCTGATCCCGCTCCGCTATATCGCCCCCGACGAGATCGCCAAGGCGCTGGAGCTGGCGCTGCCGGCCGACCGCATCCGCGCCGTGGCCGGGCCGGGCGGGAACGCCGTCGTCGTCACCGGCTCCGCCGAGGAGCGCGACCTCGCCCGCGCCACCGTCGCCGCGCTGGATATCGACGCGCTCGCCGGCAGTTCGGTGATGCTGGTCGGGCTGACCCATGCGCCGGCCGAGGATCTGGCGGCGGAGCTGGCCGCGATCTTCGGCGGCGACGCCTCCCCCGGCATCCGCGAGGGCGAGGCGCGCATGGACGCCGGCGGGCTGCGCATCGTGCCCCTCGACCGGCTGAGCGCAGTGATGCTGCTGGCGCGCGACACGGCGACGCTGGACCGCGCCTTCGCCTGGGTCAGCCGGCTGGATCAGCCGCGCAAGGCGGAGGCGGAGCGGCTCTTCGTCTATCGGGTGCAGAACCGGCCGGCGGCCTCGCTCGCCGAATCGCTCAACGCGCTTTTCGCCGGCCAGCCGGTGGAGGGCGAACCCGCCAGCCCCGTCACCTTTCGCGGCGAGCCGGCGCCGAAGATCGTCGTCGATGCGGAGAAGAACGCGCTGGTGATCGCCGCCGCCTCGCGCCAGTTCGACACGCTGGTGGACCTCATTCGCCAGCTCGACAGCGCGCCCTTGCAGGTGCTGGTGGAGACGACGATCCTTGAGGTCACGCTGGGCGACAATCTGCGCTACGGGGTGCAATACGCCTTCTCCGTCGGCGATCTTTTCAACGGCCGAGACGGGCAGGTGACGCTGACCAATTCCGGCGGGCAGATCGCGCCCAATTTCCCCGGTTTCGCCTTCACCATCGGCACCAGCCTCGGGGCGGAGGCGATCATCGAGGCGCTGGACAACGTCACCGACCTGACCGTCGTCTCCTCACCCAAGCTGCTGGTGCGCGACGGACAGTCGGCGACGCTCCAGATCGGCGATCAGGTGCCGGTGGTGACCCAGACCGCGGAAGGGCTCGACGACAATTCGCGGATCGTGAACGCGGTCGAATATCGCGACACCGGCGTGATGCTGCGGGTCACGCCGCGGGTGAATTCGGGCGGTTTCGTCAGCCTTGAGGTGGATCAGGAGGTCTCCTCCGTCGCCGCCACCACCACGTCGGGCCTCGACAGCCCGACGATCAGCCGCCGCTCGGTCACCACCGGCGTCACCATCCGCTCCGGCCAGACGGTGGTGCTGGGCGGGCTGATACAGGACACGTCCTCGGCCGGGAGGGCCGGCATTCCGGTGCTGGGCGAGATCCCCCTGATCGGCGCCGCTTTCGGCCGGCGCAGCCAGTCCGCCGGGCGGAGCGAGCTTCTGGCGCTGCTGCGCCCGCATATCCTGATCTCGCCGGAACAGGCGGAGGATCTCTCCTCGCGGCTGCGGGCGGAATTCGACGCGATCTCCCGCGCCTCCACGGTTCAGCTCAGGACGCCGGGGCGCACCCGGCTGCCGGATCTCGGCAGGCTGAAGGAATGAGGGCGGCGGCTCAGGCCGCCGCGCCTTCGGTGAACTGGAGCCGGGCGAGCCGGGCGTAGAGCCCGTCTTCGGCGACCAGCGCGTCATGATCGCCGCAGGCGACGATGCGCCCGGCCTCCATCACCACGATCCGGTCCGCCTGTTTCACGGTCGAGAGCCGATGCGCGATGACGATGGTGGTGCGCCCCTCGGCCAGGGCGGCGACCGCGCTCTGCACCAGCCGCTCCGATTCGGCGTCGAGCGCGGAGGTCGCCTCGTCCAGCAGCAGCACCGGCGCGTCGCGCAGGATCGCACGGGCGATGGCGATGCGCTGTTTCTGCCCGCCGGAAAGCATCACCCCGCGCTCGCCGACGAAACTGTCATAGCCTTCGGGCAGCGCGGCGATGAAATCATGCGCGGCGGCGGCGCGGGCGGCGGCCTCGACCTCAAGGTCGGTCGCCTCCGGCCGGCCGAAGCGGATATTCTCGCGCGCGGAGGCGGCGAAGATCACCGGCTCCTGCGGCACCAGCGCGATCCCGGCGCGGATCGCGGCCGGGTCGGCCGCGGCGAGATCCCGGCCGTCGATCTCGATCGCGCCGGAATCGACATCGTAGAACCGCTGGAGAAGCTGAAACACCGTGGTCTTGCCGGCGCCCGAAGGACCGACCAGCGCCACCGTCTCTCCGGGCCGGATCGAGAGATTGAACCCCTCCAGCGCGGGAACGGAGGGGCGCTGCGGATAGCGAAAGCCGACATCGCGGAATTCGATCGCGCCGGCGGACTCGGCCGGGGCCGGGGCCGGATCGGCGGGCGGGGCGACGGAATCCTCCGCCTCCAGCAACTCCACCAGCCGTTCGGTCGCGCCGGCGGCGCGCTGCAATTCGCCCCAGATCTCCGAAAGCGCGGCGACGGCGCCGGAGACGAGAACCGCATAGATCAGGAACTGCGCCAGCTCGCCCGGGCTCATCGCCCCGGCGCGCACGTCCCGCGCCCCGATCCAGAGCACGCCGACAACGCCGGTGAAGACCAGGAAGATCACGATCGCCGTCATCCAGGCGCGGACGGAGATGCGCAGGCGCGCCGCGTCGAAGGCCCGCTCGATCAGCCCGCCGAACCGGGCGCGGCTCGCGGTCTCGGCGGTGAAGGCCTGCACGGTCTGCGCCGCCAGCAGGGTGTCGGAGGCCTGGGCCGCAGCCTCGGCGACCCGGTCCTGGCTTTCCCGGCTCAGCTTCCGGACGCGCCGGCCCAGCGCCAGGATCGGCATCACCACCAGCGGCACGATCAGTAGCGAGAACCCCGCCAGCTTCGGCGAAGTCCAGACCATCAACGCCATGCCGCCGAAGAACATCAGCATGTTACGGAGCGCGATGGAGACCGAGGCCGAGATCACCGACAAAAGCAGCGTCGTGTCCGTGGTGAGCCGGGAGATCACCTCTCCGGTCATCGTGGTCTCGAAGAAACCCGGACTCATGCCGATGACATGATCGTAGACCCGGCGGCGCAGATCCGCGATCACCCGCTCGCCGAGCCGCGTCACCAGCCAGAAACGCAGCGCCGTCGCCGCCGCCAGCAAGGTGGCGACGCCGATCGCCGCGGCGAAATACTCGTCGAGAAGCGCCGCGCTCTCCTCGGCGAACCCGTCGATCACCCGGCGCACCGCCAGGGGCAGGATCAGGCTGAGCGTCGCGGTGGAGGTCAGCGCGGCGAACGCGGCGGCGACCCATAGCCGATAGGGCGCCAGAAAGGGCGCGAGCGCCTTCAGCGGCTTCACCGTGGTCGCCTTGTCTCTCGTTTCCGCCATGTGTCCTCCTCGGGGCGGCGCGATCTAACCGTCAGGGCGGGGGGTTCGCAACGCGACCGGGCGCCACGCGGGGCGATCCGGGTCCGGGGGCGTTGAAACCCGCGCCGGAAAGGTCGAAAAGGGTTTGAACCGGCGTCGAACTCCATGGTGGGCGATAGCGTCGTCAGAGGATATATCCCATGCGGACGCTGGTGTCCTTCGCGGCGCTTTTTCTTTCCATCGCCTTCGTGCAGCTCGGCTCCGGCTCTCTCGGCCCGCTCGATGCGCTGGCCGGCGCCGCGAGAGGGTTTTCAACCGCGGAGATCGGTCTTCTGGGTTCGGCGCATTTCGCCGGGTTCTTCATCGGCTGCTGGCTGACGCCGATCCTTCTGGGCGCGGTCGGGCATGCGCGGGCCTTCGCGGCGATGGCCGCGATCGGGGCCATCGCCGCGCTGGCGCATCCGATCCTGCCCGACCCGCTGGCCTGGGCGGTGTTGCGCATCGGCTCGGGCTGCGCGGTGGCCGGGGCCTATACGATCGCCGAAAGCTGGATGCAGGCCAAGGCGGTGAACGAGACGCGGGGCCGCGTCGTCAGCGTCTATCGGGTGGTGGACATGACCGCCTCGGTGGTCGCGCAGGGGCTGGTGGCGGTGCTCGATCCGAAAACCTATG
>JBKECG010000480.1:0-4974 GCA_047974395.1 Pikeienuella sp.
CGTAATTCTCCGCGTCGCCGCCCTGCGATTTCTTGATCGCGCGGTCGATCACGTCCTTGGGGACGGAGTTCGACTTCGCCTCCTTCACCGCCAGGCGCAGGCGCGGGTTCTTGTCCGGGTCTGGGTCGCCCATCTTCGCGGCGACGGTGATTTCCTTCGCGAGCTTGGAGAAGAGCTTGGAGCGCGCGGCGTCCTGCCGGCCCTTCCTGTGCTGGATATTCGCCCATTTTGAATGGCCGGCCATGAAACCCTCGGCGTTTTCCTGATCTCGGGCGGCCTTATCGACGCGTCACAAGGGCCAGAAAAGGGGGATGAGCAGAGAGGCCATGAGGCTCATGCCCAGATTCATCGGCACGCCGAGGCGCAGGAAGTCGGTGAAGCGATAGCCGCCCGGTCCGTAGACCATGGTGTTGGTTTGATAGCCGATCGGCGTCGCGAAGCTGAGGCTCGCCGCTAGCATCACCGCGACGACGAAGGGCCGCGGGTCCACGCCGATCTGTTCGGCCAGCGAGATCGCGATCGGCGTCACCACCACGGCGACGGCGGCGTTGGTGACGATCTCCGTCATCACCGTCGCGATCAGGAACACGCACCAGAGCGCGGCCCAGGGCGGGATCGAGGCGAGATAGGGCGCGAGCGCCTCGGCCAGCATGTTGGCCGCCCCCGTCGTCTCCAGCGCCCGCCCGACCGCGAGCATGGCGAAGATCAGCACCAGAAGCCGCCCGTCGATCACGGCGAAGGCCTCATCCGCGTCGATGCAGCGGAAAAGCAGCACCACCGCCACCCCGATCACCGCCGCGACCGCGATCGGCATCCACCCGAAAGAGGCGGCGACCACGATCCCGGCCAGCGCGGCGATGACGATCGGCGCGCGCTCGCGCCGGAAGGAGCGGCCCGAAGGGTGGTTCACATCCACGAGATTGGTGTCGTCGGCCAGCCGGCTGATATCCTCCGGCGCGCCCTCCAGCAGCAGGGTGTCGCCGATCCTCACATCCACGTCGTCCAGCTTCTGGCGCACCCGTTCGGAACGCCGATGCACGGCCAGCGGATAGACGCCATAGCGCCGGCGCAGACGCAACCGGCCCAGCGTGCGCCCGACCATAGTGCAGCCCGGGCCGATCAACGCCTCCACCGTGACGCTCTCGGCGCTGGCGATCTCGTCCACCAGCACGATGGCGCGATTTTCACGCAGGGTCAGCAATTCATCAAGGCCGGTGCGGATGACGACGACATCGCCCGGCTCGAACTGGACGGAGGGGAAATCGCGCCGGAGCGAGGCGTCGCCGCGCAGGACGTCGATCACCCGCATCCCCTCGCGCTGGAAGAGGTCGTATTCCAGCGGCTTCTCGCCGACGAGCGGCGATTCCTCGGTCACCGCGACCTGGGTGATGAATTTCGGCGGCCGTTTATGTTGCAGGAACCCGGCCATCGCCGCGCGGTCGGGCAGAAGCCGGGGCGCGGCGAAGAAGAGAAAGACCAGCCCCACGGCGGCGAGGATCGCCGCGACCGGCGTCACCTCGAAGAGCGAGAACGGCTCCAGCCCGCGTTTCTGCGCGACCCCGTCCACCAGCAGGTTGGTGGAGGTGCCGATCAGCGTGCAGACGCCGCCCAATATCGCGCAATAGGAAAGCGGGATCATCAGCTTGGAGGGCGCGAGCCCGAGCCTCCCGGCGAGCTGGGCCGCCACCGGAATGAAGATCAGCACGATCGGCGTGTTGTTCATGAAGGCGGAGGAGAAGATCACGAAGGACCCGAGCGTGATCAGGGTGGTGCGCGGATGCCGCGTCGCCCGCCTCGTGATCCGCTCCGTCATCGCGCCGAGCGCCCCGGTCCTGACCAGCGCGCCTGAGATGATGAACATGGCGGCGATGGCGAGCGGCGCCGGGCTGGCCACCGCGACCTGAAGATCCTCCAGCCCCAGCACGCCGGTCGCGAGCAGCACCGCCGCGCCGCCGATGGCGACCACTTCGGGGGGGTAAAGCTCGGCGATGAACAGCGCCAGCATGCCGAAAATCACCACGATCGTCAGTGCGGCGGGCAGGATTTCGGGGGTGAGGAAGGGCAAGGGCGGGGCGCTCCTGGCTGCGGGCCGAGCGATTGAGGATAGGGGGATTCGCAAAAGGGTTAAAGCAGGCGTTTTACCGGCGTCGCGGCGGAGAGATGTGAAACGCGGCCGTCAGTCCGGTTCCGGCATCGCCTGACCCAGCCGGCCGCCGAGCCGCAGCGGCGCCGCCTCGGTCGCGCGCCCGTCCGGTCCGGTCCGGACGAAGACGCCGGAAATGGCGGCCTCGCCCTCGCCGGGGGTGAAGCGCGCGCCGTGCATGCCGGTGATGAAGCGGCGCAGGGGTTCGGTCTTCTCCATCCCGATCACGCCGCCATAATCGCCGCACATGCCGGCGTCGGTCTGATAGGCGGCGCCCTTGGGCAGGATCATCGTGTCGGAGGTCGGGACATGCGTATGCGTGCCGACGACCAGAGAGGCGCGGCCGTCGAAATAGTGGCCGATGGCGGTTTTCTCCGAAGTCGCCTCGGCGTGGATCTCCACGATCACCGCATCGGCCCCGGCGCCGAGCGGGTGTTTCTTCAGCGCCGCTTCGATGGCGGAGAACGGATCGTCGAAAGGCCGGGCCATGAAAACCCGGCCGAGCGCCACCGCGACCAGCACCCGCTTGCCGCGCGGCGCCTCGAACAGGCGCGCGCCCAGACCGGGGGCGGCGGCGGCGTAGTTCAGCGGGCGGAGAATGCGCGGCTCGGCGTCGATATGGCCAAGCATCTCCTTCTGGTCGAAAGCGTGATCGCCGAGCGTGACGCAATCGGCGCCGGCCTCGAAAAGCTCTTCGGCGATCTTCGGGGTGAGGCCGAAGCCGGCGGCGCTGTTCTCGGCGTTGACGATGACGAAATCGAGCTTCAGCCGGGCGCGGAGATCGGGCAGGGCGGCGATCACCGCATTGCGGCCGCTGCGGCCGACAATATCGCCAAGAAACAGGATATTCATATAGCTGTCTCGATCACTTCATCTTCGGTGATAACTGCATCAAGCCGCTGGTCAAACGGGCCGGCGGGCGCGGCCGTCAGCTCCTGCGCGCCATAGGCGAAGCCGATCGCGCGCGCCGGGCCGGCGACGCGAAGCCGCTCCAGCGTCCGGTCATAGAACCCGCCGCCATAGCCGAGCCGTCCGCCGGCGCGATCCCAGCCGAGAAGCGGGACGATCAGAACCGCCGGCGTCAGCCATGCGCCCGCGGCGGGGACCATGGCGCCGAACGGGCCTTCGACCATCGCCGCATCTTCGGCCCATTCGCGGAATTTCAGCGGCGCGCCCTCGGCCTCGATCACCGGAACGCAAAGCCGCGCGCCGGCCGCCGCAAGCGCGGCCATGGCTTCGGTCGGGTCTATCTCGGTCCTGATCGGCCGATAGCCCGCGATCACGACCCCCTCGACGGGCCTGCGGCGAAGATGATCCAGCAACGACGCGTTCGCCGCCGGATCGCGCCAATCCCGCCCGGCATGCGCCGCCTTGCGCCGGGCGAAGATCTCTCGCCGCAGCGCGGTTTTTTCGGCGGCGAGGCCGCTCAAGCCAGCGCGCCGCAGAACCGCTGGATGCGCTGGCAGGCTTCTTCGAGCAATTCGTCCGATGTGGCGTAAGAGACCCGGAAACAGGGCGAAACGCCGAAAGCCCCGCCGAAAACCACGGCGACGCCCTCGGCCTCCAGCAACTCGGCGGCGAAATCCTCGTCCGTTTCGATCACCTTGCCCGAAGGGGCCTTCTTGCCGATCAGCGCCTTGATCGAGGGATAGACATAGAAGGCGCCCTCGGGCGTCGGGCATTCGATCCCCTTCGCCTGATTGAGCATGGAGACGACGAGATCGCGGCGGCGACGGAAATGCTCCAGCGACCAGGGGATGTAATCCTGCGGGCCGTTCAACGCCTCCACCGCCGCCCACTGGCTGACCGAGCAGGGGTTGGAGGTGGATTGCGACTGGACCTTCCCCATCGCCTTGATCAGCGCCTCCGGCCCGCCGGCGTAGCCGATGCGCCAGCCGGTCATGGCGTAGGCCTTGGAGACGCCGTTCACCGTCAGCGTGCGGTCGTAAAGCCGGGGCTCGACCTCGCAGACGGTGGCGAATTTGAACGGCGCGTAGGCCAGATGCTCATACATGTCGTCGGTCATCACCCAGACATGTTCATGGCGCATCAGAACCTCGGTCAGCGCCTTCAGCTCCGCCGCCGAATAGCCCGCGCCGGTCGGGTTGGAGGGGGAGTTGAAGATCAGCCATTTGGTCTTCGGCGTGATCGCGGCCTCAAGCTGCGCGGGGGTGATCTTGAACTGGGTCTCGATCCCGGCCTCGATCGCCACCGGCTCTCCGCCCGCCAGCAGCACCATGTCGGGATAGCTGACCCAATAGGGGGCGGGGATGATCACCTCGTCGCCGGGGTTCAGCGTCGCCATCAGCGCATTGTAGAGCACCTGCTTGCCGCCGGTGGAGACGGTGATCTGCGACGGCTTGTAGTCGATCCCGTTCTCACGCTTGAACTTGGCGCAGATCGCGGCTTTCAGCTCCGGGATGCCGTCGGGGGCGGTGTAGCGGGTGTGGCCCTCGTCGATGGCGCGTTTCGCCGCCTCGCGGATATTCTCCGGCGTGTCGAAATCAGGCTCCCCGGCGCCGAGGCCGATCACGTCGCGGCCGGCGGCTTTCAACTCGCGCGCCTTGGTGGTGACGGCGATGGTGGGGGAGGGTTTCACACGGGCGAGACTGTCGGCGAGAAAGGCCATGGCGGGCTCCTGCAATCTGGATCACCCCGGTCTTACGCCGCGCCTCGCCCCCTCGCAAGCCGGAGAAGCGCGCCAAGGGCGCGCCAGTCGATGATCAGAAGCCCGAGCGCGATCAGCCCGGCCCCGAGAAAGGCGTTGGGTCCGAGCCGCTCGCCCAGAACCAGCGCGCCGAGCCCGACCGAGATCGGCGGCATGCAGATCG
>JBKECG010000483.1:0-13780 GCA_047974395.1 Pikeienuella sp.
CATCTGCGTCAGGCGCTGGCCCACGCCGCGGATGGCGGCGACGCGATCGCGGATGACGGGCGCTTTTTCGACATGGGACTGGATTCGATGGGCGGGGTCGCGCTGGTCGGAGAGCTGGAGCGCGCGCTGGCTCTCCCGCTCGACCCGACGGTGATCTACGAGCACCCGACCCCGGCCGCGCTGGCCGACCACCTGCTGGCCGCGCTTTTCGCGGCCCCGGCGAAACCGGGGCCGCGACCGGCGGCGCAGTCGCCGGATGGCGACATGCGCGCGCTCGAAGCCCTTCTCGACGCAGATCCCTGATCCTCGCGCCAAAGGGAGACGACATTGACCTCAAGCGACCGGACCGGCGCGGAAACCGAAGCGGAGATGCGCGCGCTGATCGAGAAGGCGCGCGCGCGGATCGCGCGTTACCAGAACGAACGCCACGGAAAGATCGCCGTCATCGGCCTCGCCGCCCGCTTTCCGGGCGCGGGCGACGCGGGCGCGTTCTGGGCGTTGCTCGACCAGCGGCGGAGCGGCCTGTCGAAGGTCGGGAAGGACGATCTCGAAGCCGCCGGCTTTTCACCCGCCTTGCTGGAGGAGGAAGGCTATGTGCCCGTCTGGGGCGGCCCGCCGGAGACCGACGGTTTCGACGCCGGTTTCTTCGGCTATTCCCCGCGCGAGGCCGAATTGATGGACCCGCAGCAGCGGATGTTCCTCGAATGCGCCTGGAGCGCGCTGGAGGATGCGGGCTATCACGGCGGCGACGGAATCGGCCCCATCGGCGTCTTCGCCGGGGCCTCGATCTCCGGCCATCTGCTGCGGGTCGCCGGGCGGGCCGATCCTTTCGAGGTCGGGCTGGCCAATATCGGCGGCATGGTCGCGGCGCGGGCCTCTTTCCATCTGGACCTGAAAGGGCCGAGCGTCGGCGTGCAGACCACCTGCTCCAGCGCGCTCGTCGCGCTGCATCAGGCGATCGAGGCGCTGAGGCGAGGCGAATGCGCCATGGCGCTGGCCGGCGCCGTCGCGGTCAACCAGCCGCGCCCCGAAGGTTATCGCTATCAGCAGGAGGGCATCGCCGCCCCGGACGGGCGTTGCCGACCCTTCGACGCCGAGGCGGCGGGCACCATCTTCACCAACGGCGCCGGCGTGGTCGCGCTGAAACGGCTGGAGGACGCGCTGGCCGACGGCGATACGATTCACGGCGTGCTGCTGGGATCGGCGGTCGGCAATGACGGCGCCGACAAGATCAGCCTGACCGCGCCCAGCGTCTCCGGCCAGGCGACCGCGCTGGGCGCGGCGCTGGCCAACGCCCGGATCGGGGCCGAGGCGATCGACTATGTCGAGGCCCATGGCACCGGCACCGCGCTTGGCGACCCGATCGAGGTCAAGGCGCTCAACCGCAGCTACGGGCCCGGGCTGGAGGCGGCCGGGCGGCGTTGCGGGCTGGGTTCGGTCAAGAGCAATCTCGGCCATCTCGACGCCGCGGCGGGCATCGCCGGGCTGGTCAAGATCCTGCTGGCCTATCGCCATGGCCGTCTGCCCGGCATGGCCCATTTCGAGCGCCCGAACCCGCATTGCGTCTTCGGCCCATTCGAGGTGATCGGCGAGGGCCGCGACTGGAGACGCGACCCCGCCCGCCCGCGCCGGGCCGGGCTCAGCTCCTTCGGGATCGGCGGGACCAACGCCCATCTGATCGTCGAGGAGCCGCCGCTGGCGGCGGAGGCGACGATGGCGGCCGATGACGGCCCGCAACTGCTGCCGCTCTCAGCCGCGACGCCGGAGGCGCTGGCCGGGATGCGCGGCGCGCTGGCGGAGGCGCTGGAGGCGCCGGGCGCGCCGGCGCTGGCCGACGCCGCTTTCACCCTGCAAGCGGGCAGGCGCGCGCTGAAGGCGCGTCAGGTCTTCATCGCCGCCTCCCGCGTCGAAGCCGCCGCCGCGCTCAGGGCCGGGGGCGATGCGATCCGGCCGATGGCGGGCCGGCCGAACCCGGTCTTCGTCTTCACCGGTCAGGGCAGCCAGCAGCCGGGCATGGCGCGCGCGCTCTACGACGCCGAACCGGTGTTTCGCGGCGCGCTGGACGAATGCCTTGGCTGCGCCGATCCCGAACTGGGGGCGATGCTGCTCGATGCGGGGGCCGGGGAGCGGATTCACGAAACCCGATTCGCCCAGCCGGCGCTCTTCGCCTTCGGCCATGCGCTCGCCCGGCTCTGGATCGCGCGGGGCGTCGCGCCGACGGCGATGATCGGGCACAGCATCGGCGAATACGCCGCCGCCTGCCTCGCCGGGGTCTTCTCCGTCGCCGACGCGATGAAGCTGGTCACGGCGCGGGGCGCGCTGATGCAGGACTGCGCGCCGGGGCGGATGCTGGCGGTGATGATGTCGGAGCGCGAGGCCGCGGGCGCCCTGCCCGAGGGCGTCGAGATCGCCGCGGTGAACGGGCCGCGCGCGGTCGCGCTTTCCGGCCCCGCGGAAGCCATCGACCATCTGGCGAAGATGTTCGACCGCAGTGGAATCGGCTGCCGGCCGCTTCGCACCTCGCACGCCTTCCACAGCGCGATGATGGAGCCGGCGCTGGACGGGTTCCGCGCGGTTCTGGAGAGCGTGGAGCCGCATGCGCCCGAAATCGGGATCGTCTCCTGCCTCACCGGCGACTGGCTGACGGGGGCGGAGGCGACGGATCCGGATTACTGGCTCCGCCAGTTGCGCGCGCCGGTCCGCTATGGCGACGGCGTCGCCCGGCTGATGGAGCTGGACCACCCGCTGCTGCTGGAGATCGGCCTCGGATCGGGGCTGATCCGTCTCGCCCGCCAGCAGATGAAGGAGGAGGCGCGCGGCGTCGCCTCGCTGACGGATGCGGAGGGGATCGACGGCGCCGCCGGAACCCTCCGCGCCGCCGGAGAACTGTGGGCGGCCGGGCTGGCGCCGAACTGGCCGGCCCTGCACTCGACGCCGCGCCGGCGCGTGCCGCTGCCGACCTATCCTTTCGAGCGGCGGAGCTTCTGGCTGCCGCCGACGCCGCAGCCCGCCGGGGCGCGCGCGGCCGAGGACCCAGCCGACTGGTTCCATCAGCCGGTCTGGCGGCGGGTTCCCTTCGCCGCGCCGGGCGCGCCGGGGCGGGTTCTGGTTCTGGGCGCCGAGGCGTTCCGGGCCGCGCTTGGCGCGTCGCCCCATGCGATCATGGTCGCCGCAGGGCCGGAATTCGCGGCGACGCCCGGCGGCTATGCGCTTGATCCCGTCAGCGCCGACCATCATCGCGCGCTCTTCGCCGCGCTGGAGACGAAGGGCGAGCGGATCGACGAGATCATCTGCGCATGGGGGCTCGACGCCCCGTCCGGCGACGGGCCGGGATCGCCGCCGCGCGGCGCGCTCGCCATGGCGCAGGCGCTGATCGGGGCGCAGGCGCGCCCGAGGATCACGCTGCTCGGGGCCGGCATGCAGGAAGTGACGGGCGGCGAGGCGCTGGACCCCGGCGCAGCGGCCGCGCTCGGCCTTGCGCCGGTGCTGGCGCAGGAGCTGCCCGGCGTCGAATGCCGCGCCGTCGATCTCGACCCGGCCGAGCTTGGCGCGCCGGTCCGGGGCCTTTCCGACGCGCTGTTCGCGCCCTGGGACGAGGCGCGGGCGCTGGCGCTCAGGGGCGGGTATCTCTGGCGGCGCGACCATGTTCCGACGCGGATGGAGGCGCCGGCGCCGCAACCGGCGGCCGGCCCGTGGCTGATCACCGGAGATCTCGTCGAAGGGCTTGGCCTGATCTACGCCCGCGCCGCGCGTGAAGAGGCCGGCGCTAAGCTGATCCTCGCCGGGCGCGGCCTTCCCGATCCGGCCGATTGGGACGGCTGGCTGGCGACCCATGGGCCGGATGATCCCGCCGGGGGAATGATCGCCGCGCTGCGGGGGCTGGGGCGGATCGGCGAGGATATCCTCGTCTTCGCCGGGGACGAGACCGACGCCGCATGGCTGAGCGGCGCGCTTGACGAGGCCGAAGCCCGGCTCGGCCCCATCGCCGGCGTCTTTCACACCGCCGCGATGGGCGAGGCGCATCTGAAACCGCTGGAGGAGATGGAGGCCGCCGATCTCGACCGGCTCTTCGCCCTGAAACTGCGCGGCGTGACGGCGCTCAGGCGCGCGCTTGCGGGCCGCGCGCCGGGGTTCCGCCTGATCCAGTCCTCGCTCTCCACGCTCGCCGGCGGCTACGGTTTCGCCACCTACGCCGCCGCCAACGCCGCGCTGGAGGCCGAGGTCGCGCGCGCCCGGCGCGAGGGCGGCGACTGGCTGGTCGCGCAATGGGACGCGGCGGAGACCGGGGCGCTGGGCGCCTCGGCGCAGCATTACTCCACCATCCGCATCCTGAAGCCGGAAGAGGTCTGGCGCGCCAGCCGCGCCCTGCTCGCCGCGCCGCGGGCCGGGCTGGTCGCGGTGACGCCGGGCGATCTTTCGCGGCGGCTGAGGGACGCGGCGGAGCCACCCGCCCCCGCCGTGAAACCGGCGCGGCCCCGCGGCGCGCCCTTCGTCGCGCCGCGGGACGAATACGAAGCCGCCGTCGCCGCTGCCATGGCCGAATTGCTCGGCCTCGCGGAGATCGGCGCCGAGGACAATTTCTTCGAGCTTGGCGGCCATTCCCTGCTGGCGATCCAGATCGTCAACCGGCTCCGGCGCGAATTCGAGGTCAGCCTGCCGGTGCGCGCCCTGCTCTATGAGGCGCCGACCGCCGCCGGCGTCGCCGCCGCGATCCGCAAGGCCCGCGACGCCGCCGAGGCGGAAGCGGACGAGCTTTCCCGCCTGCTGGACGAGGTCGAGAACGCCCCCGAAGAAACCGCCGGCTGAACGCAACGCAAATGATGGAGTGAGCCATGAAATTCAGCCTGTTCTATTTCGACGGCGACGGGTCGCGCCGCAACCCTGACGCCTATCGCCTGCTGCTCGACAGCGCCCGCTTCGCCGACAGGAACGGCTTTCTGGCGCTCTGGGCGCCGGAGCGGCATTTCCACGCTTTCGGCGGGCTCTATCCGAACCCGGCGGTGATTCATTCGGCGTTGGCGATGATCACGGAGAATGTTCAGCTCCGCTCGGGAAGCGTGGTGCTGCCGCTCCATCACCCGGTACGCGTCGCCGAGGACTGGTCGGTCGTGGACAATCTTTCCGGCGGGCGCGCCGGGATCGCCATCGCCTCCGGCTGGACGATGGAGGAATTCGTGCTCTCGCGCGAGCCGCACGGGTTCCGCCGCAGCCTCATGTGGAAGAATTACGAGGAGATCGTGAAGCTCCTCGCCGGCGAGGCGGTGAGCTTCGAGGACGCCGACGGCAATCTGGTGGAGGCGAAGACCCTGCCCCGCCCGCTCCAGCCCCGGATTCCGTTCTGGATCGCCTGCCAGTCGGCGGAAACCTATGTCGAGGCCGGGCGGCGCGGGATCAACGTGCTCTGCTCGCTGCTGGGCGAGACGCTGGAGGAGGTCGCGCCGAAGATCCGCGCCTATCGCGAGGCGCTGGACAAGCATGGCCACGATCCCGAGGCCGGCAAGGTCAGCATGATGGTGCACACCTTCCTCGCCGACGACCCGGAGACCGCGAAGGCCAGCGTGATCGGCCCGTTCAGCGAATATCTGCGCACCCATTATCATCTGCTGGAAAGCCTGGCGAAGAGCATGAAGCTGGACGTCAAACTGTCGGATTTCAGCGAGGACGATCTGGACACGCTGCTGAAATTCGGGGTCGAGGGTTTCATGAACGGCCGCTCGCTGATCGGCAGCGCCGAATCCTGCCGACCCATGATCGACGCGCTGGCCGAAGCCGGGGTGGACGAGGTCGCCTGCCTGATCGACTTCGTTCAGGATCACGATCTGGTCATGGGCGGACTGCCGGAGATCGCCCGGCTGGCGGAACTGACCGCCGGGACGCATCGGATGGAGCCGGCCTGACGCCATGAACGACCGCATCGCGATGCTGCGGGCCCGCGTCGCGGCGCTGCCGCCCGAAAAGCTGGCGGCCTTCCGCGCGAAAGTGGAGGCCTCGGGCGTCGATTGGGCGCGCGTCGCCCCCGCCGACGAGATGGCCGGGGCGCCGGCCCGGCCGGCGCGCCCGCCGCTGTCGCCGGGGCAGACGCATTTCTGGCTGCTGCAGCAGATCCACCCGGAAAGCGCGGCTTTCACCATCGCCTTCGCCTGGGATATGGACGGCCCGCTCGACCGCGCGGCGCTGGAGCGGTCGCTGGCGCATCTGGTCGCGCGGCATGAACCGCTGAGAACAGGTTTTCCGAGCCGGGACGGCCAGCCCTGGCAGGAAATCGCCGCCGAGGCCGCCTTCGCGCTGGAGGAGGCGCCGGCGGGCGAGCCGGACGCGATCGAGCGCGATTTCGCCGCGCGCCCCTTCGATCTGGCGCGCCCGCCGCTCTTTCGCGCCATGCTGCTGGCCCCGGCGCCCGGGCGCTGGCGGCTGTTGTTCGCCTTTCACCACATCATCGCCGACGGCTGGTCGCGCGGCGTCTTCATGCGCGAGCTGGCCGAAAGCTACCGCGCCTTTCGCGCCGGCGAGACGCCCGCGCTTCCCGCGCTGAAGCGGCAATTCGCCGATCTGGCGCTGGAGCAGATCGCCTGGCTGGACAGCCCCGCCGCCAGGGCCGAGGAGGATTTCTGGCGCGAGGAGCTGGCCGGGCTCGCCCCGCAGGCCCTGCCGGCGAAAGGCGCCTCCGGCGATCGCCGGGCGGCGACGATCCTGCATGAAATCGACCCCGCGCTCGCGGCGCGCGTCGCGCCGGCGGCGGCGGCGCTGGGGGCCACGCCCTTCATGCTCCTGCTCGCCGTGTTCCAGTTGCTTTCGCACCGGATGACCGGGGCGAACGACATCGCCGTCGGCGCGCCGGCGGCGGGAAGGGGCGCGCCCGATTCCGCCGGGCTGATCGGTCTTTTCGTCAACACGCTGGTCCTGCGCGCCCGCCCCCGCGCCGGGATGAGCTTTCGCGACTGGCTCGCCCATGCGCGCGCCGGTTTCGCCCGCGCCTTCGAGCATCAGGACCTGCCTTTCGCGCGGGTGGTGGAGGCGGTGGGCGCCGCGCGCCGCGCGGGCGAAACGCCGCTTTTCCAGACGCTATTTCAGGTCCAGTCGGCCGGCTATGCGCTCCAGAACGCCGATATTGTCGATCTCGGCGATCCCGGCCTTTCCGTCAGGCAGCGCGCGATCCCGCTGGCGGATGCGAAATTCGATCTGAGCTGGCACATGATGGAGCGGCCCGGCGCGCTTTCGGTCATCGTCGAATACCGCGCCGCGCTTTTCGACGAAGACTGGATCCGCCGCATGCTCGGCTGGTTCGAAACCCTGCTCGCCGCCGCGCTGGGCCGGCCGGACGCGCCGATCGAAACCCTGGATTTCGCGCCTGCGGCGAGCGCCCATGCGCTGAAAGGACCGGAGGCGGAGATCCCCCACCTCGTCTCCATGCTCGGCGCGCTGGCGGGGCGCGGGGAGACGGCGCTGATCTGCGATGCGACCGGGGCGCGGATGAGCGGCGCCGATCTCGACGCCGCCGCGACGCGCCTCGCCCGCCGGCTCCGCGCGCGGCCGGAGCTTTCCGGCCCCGATCCGCGCCTCGCCATCGCGCTTCCGCGCGGGCCCGGTCTGGCGATCGCGCTGCTGGCGGCGCTGAAGGCGGGCGTCGCCTATGTCCCGCTCGATCCCGCGCATCCGGCGGCGCGGCGGGACATGATCCTGCGCGACGCCGGCGCCGGGCTGATGCTGGCCGAAGGGCGCGTCGAGGCGCCCTGCCCCACGCTCGACCCCGCCACGCTCGGGCCGGAAGCGCCCGAGGCCGAGCCGCCGGCGCCCGATCACGGGCGCATCGCCTATCTGATCTTCACCAGCGGCAGCACCGGCCGGCCGAAGGGCGTGCCCATCACCCATGGCGCGCTCTCCAACCTCATCGCCTCGATGGCGGCGCGGCCGGGTTTCGGCCCCGAAGACCGGATGCTGGCCCTGACCACCATCGCCTTCGACATCGCCGGGCTGGAACTGTTGCTGCCGCTGGCGATGGGGGGCAAGCTGGTCATCGCCGATGGCGCGCTTTCCGGCGAGCCGGACCGTCTGGCGGCAGCGCTGGAGGCGCATGCGATCACTCATATGCAGGCGACGCCGGCGACATGGCGGCTGCTGGTCGGGAACGGCTGGGCCGGACGCGCGGGCCTGACGGCGCTTTGCGGCGGCGAGGCCCTGCCCGCCGATCTCGGCCGCGCGCTGCTCGGCCGGGTCGGCGCGCTCTGGAACATGTACGGGCCGACCGAAACGACGATCTGGTCGGCGGCCCGGCGGTTGTCGGCTACGGATCTGACCGGCGCGCAGGCCCCGGTGGGCGATCCGGTCGCGAACACCGCGCTTCTCGTGCTGGACCGCTACGGCGCGGCCCTGCCGCCCGGTCTGCCGGGAGAACTGGCCATCGGCGGCGCCGGGCTCAGCCCCGGCTATGCCGGCCGGCCGGACCTGACCGCGGAACGGTTCGTCAGCACGGATGGCGGGCGGCTCTACCTCACCGGCGACCGGGTCCGGCTGGAGCCGGACGGGGCGCTGAGCTTCCTCGGCCGGCTCGACCATCAGATCAAGCTGAACGGGCATCGGATCGAGCCGGGCGAAATCGAGGCCGCGCTGATCGCGGCCGGCGCGCAGGAGGCGCTGGCCCTCGCCGATGGCGACCGGCTGATCGCCTATTGCCGCGCGGCGCCCGAGCCGGCGGCGCTGCGGGCCGAACTGGCGCAGCGCCTGCCGGGCTACATGATCCCGGCGGTTTTCGTCATGCTCGACGCCTTTCCGCTGAACGCGAACGGCAAGATCGACCGCGCGAAGCTGCCGAAACCGGAGGCCGGTCCAAGCGGCGGCCGGGCGGCCGAAACCCCGGCGGAAAAGACCCTGCAAGGGATCTGGGCCGCGGTTCTGGGTCGCGCGGATATCGGGGCCGAGGACAATTTCTTCGATCTCGGCGGCGCTTCGGTCAGCGCCATGCAGATCGCCGCCAGGGCGCGGGAGGCGGGGCTGGTCCTGACCCCGGCCGAGATGTTCGAGCATCAGACCATCGCCGCCCAGGCCGCCGCCGCGCGACCGGCGGCCCGCCCCGCGGCGCGAGCGGAGGCCCTGCCGCTTTCACCCTGGCAGCGCGCGCATCTGGCGGCGCCGGGCCGGCCATGGCGGCTTCGCCTGCCTGTCGGGCCGGGGCTGGAAGGGCGTCTGGGCGAAGCGACGGCCGCGCTCGCCGCCGCGCATCCCGCGCTCCGCTTCGCGCTGACGCCCGAAGGTTGGCGCGACGGCGGAGATCCGCTCTGGCGCGCCGAAATCGCCAATGGCGCGCTGGAGATCGAGGCCCATCCGCTGCTTCTCGACGCGCCCTCGGTCGCGCGGCTCGGGGCGGAGGCGCTGGCCCTGCTGCGCGGCGACGCGGCCCCGGCGGCGCGGGATGATCACCTGCGCTGGCTCGGCGCGGTGATGGACGATGCGGCGACGACGGAAGACGGGGCGGCGGCGCTCGCCCCCCTCGCCGGCGACGGGCCCGGCGGGGATGAGACCCCGGTGACGCAGGTGCTCTCCCCCGCCGCGCTCCGCGCGATGGAGGCCGGCGCGCGGGCGCTGAACACCGCCCCCGCCCGCATCGCCGCCGCGGCGCTCGCCCGGACGCTGGCGGGCTGGGGCGGCGGGCCGGTCTCCTTCGCGCTGATCGAGGATGCGCCCGGCCCCGCGCTCGGCTGTTTCACACGGGTTGTCCCGCTCCGGCTGGGCGCGGTTCCGACCGGCGCGGCCGAATCCCTGCGCGCCGTCGAAGCCGCCGCCGGCGGCGATCCGCGCGGGATCGACCCCCGCGCCATTCCCGCCGGCGCCGTGATCCTGTCATGGCGCCCCGCGCCCGCCGCCGGCGACTGGATCGAACGGCCGGAGCCGGCCCCGCCCTCCGCCCCGGCCCTGCATGTGGAGGCGGAGGCCGCCCCGGACGGCATGCGCCTCATCTGGCGTTTCGACGCCGCCCGCCTGCGGCGGGAGACGGCGGCGCGCCTCGCCGCGCGCCATCTCGCCGAACTCGCGGCGCCCCCGAGCGTCGGCGCGGGCAAGCTGGACCAGTTGCGCGCGCGGCTCCAGGGCGCGAAAGGATAAGCCCGATGGATGATGTTCTCGACCTCTACGAGATGACCCCGGCGCAGGCCGGCATGCTCTTTCAGTCGCTCTACGCGCCCGAGGATGGCGCCTATCTCCAGCAATACTGGGGCCGGCTGGAGGGCGATCTGGATATCGGCGCCTTTCGCGCCGCCTGGGACGCCGTCATCGCCCGCCACGACATCCTGCGCGCCGGCTGTCATTGGGAGGGGCTGGACCGCCCCGCCCTCGTCATTCACGCGGCGGCGACGCCGGCATGGCGGGTCGAGGACTGGTCCGGCGACACGCGCGCGGCGCAGGAGGCGCGCCTGCGCTCATGGCTGGCCGAGGACCGCGCCCATGGCTTCGACCTCGCCGCGCCGCCGCTGACGCGCTTCGCGCTGATCCGGCTGGGGCCGGACGCCCATGTCTTCGTCTGGAGCTTCCATCACCTGCTGCTCGACGGCTGGTGCGGCGCGCTTCTGGTGCGCGAGATGCTGGAGATCTATGGCGGCGCCCCGCCCCGCCCCGCCCCGCCCCCGTTCCGCGCCTACGCCGAATGGCTGGAGGCGCAGGCCCGCAGCGCGGCCGAGACCTATTGGCGCGAGGCCCTGAGCGGGATCGAGGGGCCGACCCCGCTCGGGATCGACCGGGCGGAGACAGGCGAGCAGGGCCTTTGGGAGCATCGCTTCCGCCTCGGCCCGGCGCTGACGCGCGATCTGAGCGCCTCGGCGCGGGAAGGTCGGCTGACCCTCCCGACCCTGATGCAGGGCGCCTGGGCGCTGGTGCTTTCGCGCTATGCGGGGCGGGAGGATGTGACCTTCGGCATGGTCCTTTCCGGCCGTCCGGCCGATCTTCCCGGCGCCGAAGACATGGTGGGGCTTTTCCTCCAGACCGTTCCGGCGCGGATCAACGTCGCGCCCGGCGCCGCGCCCGGCCCCTGGCTGGCCGCGATCCAGGCCGAACAACGCCAGCGCGAGACCCATGGACACGCGCCGCTTGGCGACATCCAGCGCTGGAGCGGCGCGGGCGGGTCCGCCCTGTTCGAAAGCCTGCTGATCGTGGAGACCTATCCCGAATCCATCGAGACCGCCGTCAGCCGCGGCGCGAAAGCGGTGAAGCTGACGGAGACCGGCGTCCATGAACGCACGAATTTCCCGCTCACGCTGAAAGTGTTGCCGGGCGAGGATATCGAGATCTGCATAGCCGCCGAGGCGGCGCGCCTGCCGGCGGCGACCGGCCCGCGCCTCGCCGGGCATCTGGCGGAGGCGTTGAAGGGACTCGTCGCGCACGCCCCGACGCTGGACGGGATCGGCATGCTGGCGCCGGAGGAACGCGCGGCGCTGAAAACGCTCGGCCAGGGGCCGCGGATTCCCTCTCCGCCGCTCGCGCTGGATCGGCTGCTGGCGCAGGCGCGGGACCGGGCGGCGCATCCCGCCGTCGAGACGGCGGGGGGTGAGGGCCTCGACCACGCCGGGCTGATGCGGCGCGCGGGCGAGATCGCCGCCGCGCTTCGGGGGCGGGGGATCGGGCGCGGCGACATCGTCGCCATCTGTCAGGACAGGACCCCTGATCTTCTGGCCACGCTGATCGCCGCATGGCGCTGCGGCGCCGCCTATCTGCCGCTCGATCCGGTCTATCCGGCCGATCGGATCGCCTATATCCTCGGCGATGCGGGGGCTGCGGTCGCGGTGGTGGACGATATCGGCCGCGCCGCGCTCGGGCCGCAGGACGGGCCGCCGGTGCTGATGGTCGCGGATTGCGCGGGCGACGCCGCGTCGCCCGATCGGGTCGCGCCCGATGATCTCGCCTATATCCTCTACACCAGCGGCAGCACCGGGCGGCCGAAGGGCGTGCCGATCACCCATGCGGCGCTGGCGAATTTCCTCGCCTCGACGCAGGAGGCGCCGGGGATCGGCCCCGACGACCGCTGGCTGGCCCTGACCACGGTCGCCTTCGACATCGCCGCGCTGGAGCTGTTCGGCCCGCTGACGGTCGGCGGGACGGTCGTCCTCGCCGGCGCCGGCGCCGGCATGGATGGCGGCGCGCTGGCCCGGCTGATCGAGGAGTGCCGCATCAGCGTGGCGCAGGCGACGCCGGCGGGCTGGCGCGTGCTGCGCGACAGCGGCTGGAAAGGCGCGCCGGGGCTGAAGATCCTGTCGGGGGGCGAGGCGCTGGACAGCGCGCTCGCGCGCGATCTTCTGGATCTGGGCGGCGCGCTCTGGAACCTTTACGGGCCGACCGAAACCACGATCTGGTCGGCCGCGCTCCGGGTTCGCCCCGAACATCTTTCCCGCCCGAAGGTCCCGGTGGGCGGCCCGCTGGCGGAAACCACGCTCTCGCTCCGCGATGAGCGCGGCCGGCCGATGCCGGTCGGCGCGGCGGGGGAGCTCTGGATCGGCGGGGCCGGGCTCAGCCCCGGCTATCTCGGCCGCCCCGACCTGACCGCCGACCGTTTCGTGGCCGAGGCCGGCGCGCTCTTCTATCGCACCGGCGACCGGATGCGGCTGAATGCGGACGGGACGCTGGATTTCCTCGGCCGGCTCGACGATCAGGTGAAGCTGCGCGGCTACCGGATCGAACTGGGCGAGATCGAAGCCCGGCTGGAGACCCACCCCGACATCACCGAGGCCGTCGCCATGGTCCGGGGCGAGGGCGGCTCCGCCCGGCTCGTCGCCTATCTGCGGCCGGAGAGCGCGCCGCCGGCGAAGGAGATCCGGGCGCATCTCGCCGATGCGCTGCCGGCCTATATGATCCCCTCGGCCTATCTGCCGCTGGCGCGGTTTCCGCTGACGCCGAACGGCAAGATCGACCGCAAGGCCCTGCCCGCCCCCGGCGCGACCCGCGCGGCGGGCGGCCGGCTTTCGCAGCGAGAGGAGATCCTCGCCGGCATCTGGGCCGAGGCGCTGGAGGCGGAGCGGATCGGCCCCGAAGACGATTTCTTCGCCCTTGGCGGCCATTCGCTGCTGGCGCTCCGGGTGATCGGCGAGATCAGGCGGCGGCTCGACGTCGATCTGTCGCTGCGCGACCTTTTCGACGCCCCCGTCTTCGAACGGTTCTGCGCCCGCGTCGGCGAGGGGCGCGCCGCCCCGCCCCCCGTCGCGCCCTCGGGCGGCGCGCCCGTGCTTTCCGCGGCGCAGCATCGGCAATGGCTGTTGTCGCGGCTGGCGCCGGGGCGGGCCGATTATCATCTGCCGCTGGCGGTCAGGCTGACCGGGCCGCTGGACGCCGGGGCGCTGGAGCGGGCCTTCGCCCGGCTCGCCGCGCGCCATGACATATTGCGCTGCCGTTTCCCCGCCGAACGCGGCGTCGCCAGCGTCGTGATCGACGGTGGCGCGCCGGCGCTGCGCCGCGACGATCCGGGCGGCGGCGCGCAGGGCGAGGCCCTGGCGCGAATCCGCCAAGAGGAGGACGAAACGCCCTTCGACATGGAGGCGGCGCCGCCCTGGCGCCTGCGGCTGGCGCGGCTCTCGGATGAAGAACATGTCCTCTTCGTCACCCTGCATCACATCCTCGCCGACGAATGGTCTTTCGGCGTCATGCTGGAGGAATTGCGCGCCGATTATCCCGGCGATGCGGCGGCGGCGAAACCTGCTGTGCAATACCCGGATTTCGCCGCCTGGCAGAACGGGCACAACCTCGCGCCGCAGCGCGATTACTGGCGCGGCCGGCTCGCCGGCGCGCCCGCCCTCGCGCGCCTGCCCGC
>JBKECG010000128.1:0-3805 GCA_047974395.1 Pikeienuella sp.
AGATCGTGGCGGCGCGCGCGCCGCCCCCAAAAGACCCCTGTCCGACGAGCCGCCCCGCGGCGCGACGGAAATCACCCTCGCCGGAATCTGGCGCGAGGTGCTGGGGGTGGAAAGGCCGGGCCGGCATGACGGCTTCTTCGATCTCGGCGGCGATTCCGTCATGGCGATTCAGGTCGCCGCCAGAGCGGCCGAGGCTGGACTCGCGATCGAACCCCGTGATCTCTTCGCCCGGCCGACGGTGGCGGCGCTGGCCGCTGCGGCGCGGCCGGCCCCGACGCCGGCGATGGCGGAATTGCCGGCGCTCGACGATATTGACCTCGACGCCGTGGCGGAGCTGGTGAGCTTCGACGAAGAGTGAGGCGGAATGAGCGATCCTGCGGGACGGACCCTGTTTCAGCTCAGCTATCCGCTGTTTCTCCAATCCCTTGTCATGTTCGCGGTGATGGCGCTCGACATGATGATCTGGAGCGCGCATGGCCCCGACACCGCCGCCGCGCTCAGCGTCGCCGGGCAGGTGCTGCGCATCGCGGTGGAGCTGTCGGCGGTGATGGGGATCGGCGCGGTGATCCTGATCTCGCAGCATCTCGGCCGGGGCGAAAGCGAGGCCGCGCGGCTGACGGCTGAGGTCGCCTGCGTCACCAACGCCGCGCTTGGCGTCGTCGCCGGCCTGGCCATGGCGATCTTCGGGCCGATGGCCCTGTCGCTGATGGGGCTGAGCGCGGCGCTGGAGGCGGACGGGGCGCTTTATCTCCGGCTCGCCGGCGTCGCCATGGGTTTTCTCTGTTTCACCAACGCCGCCGTCGCCTGCCTGCGCGGTTTCGGGATGAGCCGCATCGTGATGCTGCTCGGCGTTTTCGGCGCGCTGCTCTATCTGGGGCTGGAATATCTTCTGGTACTCGCCGCCGGACGCGGGGCGGAGGGCGCCGGGCTCGCCAATCTGACGGTGCGGATCATCTTCGCGCTGGTGCTGGTCCTGGCCGCGGAACGGGCGCTGAAGCTGCGCTTTCGCCTGCGCGCGGCGCTGGACAATCTGCCGCTCGCCCGGCGAATGGCGGCGCTGGCCCTGCCCAGCGTCTCGGATTTCATCGCCTACGGGTTCTACCAGATGATCCTGATCGGCGTGATCGCGACCCATGGCGACGTCGCCGTGCTCAGCCGCGCCTATGTGATGATCGCCATGTCGTTCCTGACCCTGGTCATCATGGCCGTCTGTCAGGGCAGCGAGGTGCTGATCGGCTACCGGCTCGGCGCCGGCAAGCGCGAGGCGGCGCAGCGGCAGGGGCTGCGCTCGGCGCTGATCGCGGCCGGGCTTTCGACATTTTGCGCGGTGCTGATCTGGCTCGCCTCCGATCTATTCATCGGGCTTTTCAGCGACGATCCGGCGGTGCTGGACCTGTCACGCCGGCTCTTGTGGCTGACGATCTTCCTCCAGCCCTGTTTCGCCTGCAACATGATCCTGTTTCACGCGCTCAGGGCGGTGGAGGATGTGCGCTGGCCGGTGCTGGTCAGCCAGTCGCTCAGCTGGGGTCTGGGCCTGCCGCTGGCCTGGGCGCTCTGCATACCGTTCGGTTTCGGGGTGGAGGGGGTCTGGTGGGCCTTCGTCATCGAGGAGCTGGCCAAGGCCCTGGCCATGCTGCATCGCTGGAGCGCGCGGACCCGCCGCGCGCCGGCGCGCCTCGGCGAAGGGGCGCTCTGATGACGATGAAAAGCGCGGGGAAAGGCGCGGATTTTCGCATCCTGGAGACAGACGCGCGGCCGATCATCCCGCTGGAGGGGGTGTTCTGGGCCTCATGCCGCTTTCAGCCGGGGCCGGCGGCGCGGCTGGTTCACGAAGATCCGGGCGGGCCGGTCATCCTCGACCCGCCCGAAGATCTGGCCCGGGCGGTGGACAAGCGGCGGAGCGAGTTCCTGGCCGGACGGCTCGCCGCCCTGCTCGCGCTCAGGGCCGCAGGGGCGCCGGAAACGGTGGGGCGTGACGGGCGCGCGCCGGTCTGGCCGGCGGGGGTGCGCGGATCCATCAGCCATAGCGCCGGCCGCGCCATGGCCGTGGCCACGAAAAGCCGCGCGGCGCTGGGGCTAGACTGCGAGACAATGCTCACCGAGGCCGCCGCCGAAGAGATCGCGCCGATCGTGCTGACGCCTGCGGACCAGGCGATGAAACCGCCGGGCTGGAGCGAGGCCGCGTTCCGCACCGCCGTCTTTTCGGCGAAGGAGGCGGTCTACAAGGCGCTGTCGGACCGCATGTCCGACATTCCCGATTTTCTGGAAGCGTCGATCGAGAAAGCCGATGCGGATGGTTTCGAGATCCGGCTTCGGAACTGGCTGGCGCTTGCGCGCGTCGCCTTCGATCAGGGGGATTGCGTCGCGCTGGCCTGGGCGGATTGACCGCCGGCGGCGCGGGGATGGGGCCGGCGCTGACGCCGGCCCCCTTGTTCAGATCAGGCCTGACGGCTGCGGCGGGTGCGCAGGAAGCCGATCAGCCCGAGGCCGGAGGCCAGCAGCGGCAGCGCCGCCGGAACCGGAACCACCGCCGTATTCACCGAATAGGTCAGACGGCCGATGATGTCGCCGCCGGCGAGGCCGAGGCCGCCGCCGCCATTCACGAGACGGGCCCACTCGGAGAAGGCCGGGTCGCCGCCGAAGGCCAGCGGGGTGAAGCCGAAGTTGATGTACTGCGCCATCACGTCGGTCAGGGCGAGGTCGAAAACGCCCTCTTCGCCGGTCGCGACCAGATCGAAGAAGTGGAATTCGTCATTCTCGTCGATCACGCCGTCAAAGTTGATGTCGCGCTCGCGAACGCCGTCGATCCGGCCGTCAACGGTGCCGTCTACGGTGTTGAGCGACAGGCCGGTGAGCGAGTGGCGGCAGCAGGTGCGGATCTGCGATTCCGTCAGCAGGGCGATCTGCTCGGCGGTCAGCTCGACAACCTCGCCGGTGCTGTAATCGACATGGGCGCCATCGGAGCGCCGCACATAGTTCCGCCAGCGGATGCTGCTGTCCACGGTGACGCCCTCGGGGATCTCGCCGAAGACGAAGACATCGGCGAAGGACTCGACCTCGCTGGTCGGGTCGCCGGAGGTCTTGAGCGGATAGAGATAGACGCCGCCGTTCATGTACAGCTGGTAGCCGCCATCGACCACCTGGCTGCCGCGGGAGTAGTCGGAGCCGCGGGAGGCCATGATCGGGGTCTGGACGACCGGATTGCCGGCTTCGTTGACATGGGCGGGCGGGGAGCCGGCGGCGGCGGTGCCCCAGAGATCGTAGTCGAGCAGCGGCAGGGTCACTTCGACCGTGACGTCGCCGCCGGTGACGATGGTCTTCGCTTCCGCGTCGAACGCGACGAAGGGGGTCGCCGCGAGCGCGGCGGCGATTGCGATTCTGCGCATCAAAGGCTCCTATTGGGGAGTTTCAGTAGTTTTTGTGAAGATGGGCTGCCGATTAGGTACCTGAGCGTTTTTATCAATCGCCGGATAACCGGTCAACGGATCGACCCGCAACACCGTGGGTTGTTTGAATTTTTCATTCTGACGGAAGTTTCTCAAGCCACGTTGATTTCAATACACGTTACGGGATTCTGGCGAATAAAAGCCGTATATCACTCACGAAAATTTGCACAATTCAGCCAAAATCATGTGGAGGCCGGGAGACGCTTCGGGCGCGAAGGCGATTCACCGCCGGCGCGCCCGAATCTCAGCGATCCGCGTTCGCCCCCGCCGGCAGGGCGGCTGAGCCGCCCGCCGCCTTCGCCCCGCCGCGCGTGAAATCCATCATCACGAAGACGACGAAGGCCCGCACGAAGACCAGC
>JBKECG010000143.1:0-12499 GCA_047974395.1 Pikeienuella sp.
GCGGCTGCGCTTCGCCATCCGCGAGGGCGGGCGCACCGTCGGCGCCGGCGTCGTCGGCAAAATCATCGAGTGATCGGACTGGGGACGCGGAACGCCGCGTCCCCGACACCGGGAAGCGCCGCGCCCCGGCCGGCCGAACATATCCCCGCCAATGGCGGGGATATTTTTTTGCGACATGTCGATCCGGTTTTTCCCGAAGCTCGCCGCCGCGCGACGCTCCGAATTCGTCATTCGCCGCGCGGGATCATGACGCCAGATGCGCGGCCGGATCAGATGTCCGGCGGAAGATGTTGAAATTCCGAAAGGGTGCTGGTCAGTTATCCATCTTCAGCGCAGAGATGAACGCTTCCTGCGGGATGTCCACCTTGCCGAACTGGCGCATTTTCTTCTTGCCGGCTTTCTGCTTTTCCAGAAGCTTGCGCTTGCGGGTCACGTCGCCGCCATAGCATTTCGCCGTAACATCCTTGCGCAGGGCCGAGATCGTCTCCCGCGCGATCACCCGGCCGCCGATGGCGGCCTGGATCGGCACCTTGAACATGTGCTGCGGGATCAGCGATTTCAGTTTTTCGCACATGGCGCGGCCGCGCGCCTCCGCCCGGTCGCGATGGACCATGATCGAGAGCGCGTCCACCGGCTCTTCGTTCACGAGGATCTGCATCTTCACCAGATGATCGGTCCGGTAGCCGGTGATCTGATAGTCGAAACTGGCGTAGCCCTTGGTGACCGATTTCAGCCGGTCGTAGAAATCGAACACCACCTCATTGAGCGGCAGGTCATAGACCACCATCGCCCGCGACCCTGCATAGGTGAGGTCGAGCTGAATGCCGCGCCGGTCCTGGCAGAGTTTCAGCACATCGCCGAGGAATTCGTCGGGGACGAGGATCGTGGCCTTGATCCGCGGCTCCTCGATATGGTCGATCCGGGCCGGGTCCGGCATGTCGGCGGGGTTGTGCAGCTCCTTCACCGTCCCGTCGGTCATGTGGATCTGATAGACGACCGAAGGCGCGGTGGTGATCAGGTCGATATCGTATTCGCGCTCCAGCCGGTCGCGCACGACCTCCAGATGCAAGAGCCCGAGGAAACCGCAGCGAAAGCCGAAGCCGAGCGCGGCGGAGGTCTCCATCTCGTGGCTGAAACTGGCGTCGTTCAGCGCCAGTTTCTCGATCGCGTCGCGCAGATCCTCGAAATCATTGCTGTCAACCGGGAAGAGCCCGCAGAAAACCACCGGGATCGAGGGCTTGAAGCCGGGGAGCGGCGTCTCGCAGCCCTTCTTCTCATGGGTGATCGTGTCGCCGACGCGGGTGTCGCGCACCTGCTTGATCGAGGCGGTGAGGAACCCGATCTCCCCCGGCCCCAGTTCCGCCGCGTCCTGCATGGCGGGGCGGAAGACGCCGATCCGGTCCACGTGATGCACCGTGCCGTTGGCCATCATGCGGATCCGCTCGCCCTTTTTCAGAACGCCGTCCTTGATCCTGACCAGCACCACGACGCCGAGATAGCTGTCATACCAGCTGTCGACCAGCATCGCCTTGAGCGGCGCGTCGCGCTCTCCGCTCGGGGCGGGCAGGCGGGTGACGATCGCCTCCAGCACATCCGGGACGCCGAGGCCGGTCTTGGCGGAGATCTCCACCGCATCGGAGGCGTCGATGCCGATCACATCCTCGATCTGGGCCTTCACCCGGTCGGGCTCGGCCGCAGGCAGGTCGATCTTGTTGAGCACCGGCACGATTTCATGATCGGCGTCGATCGCCTGATAGACATTGGCGAGGGTCTGCGCCTCCACGCCCTGGCTGGCGTCCACCACCAGCAGAGAGCCTTCGACCGCGCGCATCGAGCGGCTGACCTCATAGGCGAAATCGACATGGCCGGGCGTGTCGATCAGGTTGAGGATGTAATCCTCTCCATTCTTCGCCCGGTATTCCAGCCGCACGGTGTTGGCCTTGATGGTGATGCCGCGCTCTCGCTCGATATCCATCGCGTCCAGAAGCTGCTCCTTCATCTCGCGATCGGAGACGGCGCCGGTGATCTGGATCAGCCGGTCGGCGAGCGTGGACTTCCCGTGGTCGATATGCGCCACGATGGAGAAGTTGCGGATATGGGCGAGGTCGGTCATCGCGCCGATATGCTTGGCTTTCGGGGGGCGGTCAAGCGGCGTCGATTGGCGCGAAGCCGTCAACGGTTCTTGCGCGGGGCGGGGGCTTGGCGTCGGCGGGACGGTGGGCGATATCGGAGGAAAGCGAAGGAGACCGCCATGATCCCGATAAAGCCGCTGCAACAGGCCCCGCGCCCGATGGGAGAGGGCGCGCGGATCGGCCATGTGCATCTGAAGGTCGCCGATCTCGACCGGATGCTGGGTTTCTATCGCGATGTGCTGGGTCTTGCGGTGACGCAGCGTTATGGCGACCAGGCGGCGTTCCTGTCGGACGGGCGCTATCATCACCTGATCGGGATGAACACCTGGGAGAGCCGGGGCGGGACGCCGCCGCCGCCGGGGACGACCGGGCTCTATCACCTCGCGATCCTCTACCCGGACCGGGCCGCGCTCGGCGATGCGCTGCGGCGGGTGGAGGCGGCGGGGGTGCGGCTGACCGGAGCCTCGGACCATGGCGTCTCGGAGGCGCTCTATCTGGACGACCCGGAGGGCAACGGCGTCGAGCTTTACCGCGACAGGCCGGAGGCGGACTGGCCGCGCGATGAGGACGGGCGGCTGATGATGTTCACCCGCCGGCTGGATCTGGCGGATTTGCGACGGGCCTGACGGCGCTCAGCGGAGCGTGGCGAGAAACCCGTCCGCCGCCGCCTCGATCAGATCCAGCGCCCGGTCGAAACTGCCGTCGTAATAAGGGTCCGGGACCTCTCGCGCCGGTCCCGGCGCATGGTCGGGCAGCAGCCCCAGCTTCGCCTTCGTCCCCGGCGGGCGAAGCCGCGTCATCGCCGCGAGATTGGCTTTGTCCATCACCAGAATATGGTCGAAGGCCCCGAAATCGGCGGCCACCGCCCGCCGCGCCCTCAGCATGGAGATATCATAGCCCCGCGCTCGCGCGGCGGCGACGGCCCGCCGGTCCGGCGGCTCCCCTTCGTGATAGCCGGCGGTCCCCGCGCCCTCGACGATCAGATCGAACCCACCCGCCCGCGCCTTCGCCCGCATCACCCCGACCGCCATGGGCGAGCGGCAGATATTGCCGAGACAGACGAGGAGGGTGCGTTGGGGCATGGGGCGAGGATGTTGACGCGGCGGTTGTCGATGGTCGGAGACGCTTGCAGCGGAGATTGCGCGGGGCGAGGCGGAATGCCGGGGAAGGCGGTCGCCCCTTCAATCCTCCACCTCAACCCCCGTCTGCGCCGTGATCGGCCCGTAATGCTCGATCCGCCGGTGCTTGGCGAAATTGAACACCGAGCGGCGGATATAGGCGCCGAGGTCGAGGTCGCAGGCATGCGCGATCACCTCGTCATCCTCGCTGGTGGTCCGGGCGACGACCTCCCCGGTCGGGGCGACGATGGCGGAGCCGCCGATCATGGCGAAGCCGTCCTCCGCGCCGCATTTCGCCGCCGCCATCACCCAGGCGCCGTTCTGATAGGCCGCCGATTCAAGGCTCAGCCGGTGGTGGAATTCGCGCAGATGCGCCGGCTCGGCGTGGTGGATGTTGCGGGTCGGCGTGTTGTAGCCGAGCATGAAGATCTCCGCGCCGCGCAGCGCCATGACGCGGAAGGTCTCGGGCCAGCGGCGGTCGTTGCAGATGCACATGCCGATCCGCCCGGCCGGGGTCTTGAAAACAGGGAAGCCGAGATCGCCGACCTCGAAATAGCGTTTTTCGAGATGTTCGAATTCAGGGTCGCCGATCGGGTCTTTCGTTCCCGGCAGGTGGATCTTGCGGTATTTGCCCAGGATCGCCCCATCCGGCCCGACCAGAACCGAAGTGTTGAACCGCCGGACGGTTCCGTCCTCCGTCGCCTTCTCGGCATAGCCGAGATAGAAGCCGACGCCGAGCCGCGCCGCCTCCTCGAAAAGCGGGCGCATGGCGGGGGAGGGCAGGCCCTCCTCGTAGAATTGGTCATATTCCGCCGGGTCGTCATAAACATAGCGCGGGAAGAAGGTGGTCAGCGCCAGTTCGGGAAAGGTCACCCAGCGCGCGCCGCGGCCGTGGGCCTCCCGCAGCATTTCGATCAGCCGGGCGATCACCGCCGCCTTGCTGTCCGCCAGATGGATCGGCCCCAGCTGGGCCACCGCGAAAACTTCCCTACGGCTCATCGCCTGCTCCTTCGATACATGGGCCGCAAGCTAGACATGCGCCGTTTCATCTGGAAATAAAATCATGAGCCGAAGAAATAACTGAAGATTATTCCCCATGATCCGCTTGCGTCAGCTGGAAGTCCTTTGCGCGGTGATCGAGCTTGGCGCGACCTCGCGCGCGGCCGAGGCGCTTTCGGTCAGCCAGCCGGCGGTCTCCAACATGATCCGGCATATCGAGGATCTGGTCGGCTTTCCCCTGTTCAAGCGCGAGAAGGGGCGGCTGACGCCGACGCCCGAGGCGCTGCATATCGCGCAGGAATCGCAGCATCTCTTTTCCCAGCACCGGCGGGTCGAGCAGATCATCACCCAGTTGCGCGGCGGCGCGGTCGGGCGGCTCGGCGTGGTCGCGACGCCCTCGATCGGCTATGGGCTGCTGCCGCGGCTGATCACGGAATTCACCGCCGCGCGGCCCAAGGTCACGCTGTCGGTGGAGCTTGGTAGCATCGACGAGATCATCCGGCGGCTGATCGGCGGGCATGCCGATCTCGGCCTGTCGATCACCCCGCCGCGCCATGGCGCGCTGAGCGTGCGGCCGCTGGCGGAGGGGGAGCTGGTCTGCGTCTGCCCGCCCGATCACGATCTGGCGCATTCGCGGGAGATCGACCTTCTGAGCCTCAACCATGTCCGGCATGTCTCTTACAGTTCATCGACGCCGCTCGGGCAGATGATCGACGCGGTCTATTCGCGCAACGGGGTGGAGCGGCGCTTCTTCTGCGAGGTGCGCCACACCTCCACCGCGCTGGAGATGGTGAGGAACGGGGCCGGGGTCGCGCTGGTGGACAGTTTCGCGCTGATGGGACGGGAGGATGAGCGGATCGCGATACGCCGGACCCGGCCGGCGCTGCCCGTGGCGCTGCATGGCGTCACCTCCAACCTCTTCCCGACCTCGCATATCGCCATGCAGTTTCTGGGATTCATGCGCGATCGGCTGGCGGAGATTGAGCCGCATGGCGCAGGGCGGATAACGTGAGGTTATTTTTATCCCCGGTTTTTTTATTTCTAAATATAGGCCGGGGCGTGTTTGGGTCGATCCGATCTATCCGGAGCAAGACCTGCGCATGTCCGAGCATATCCTCTCCATACGCGATGCGGTGAAGACCTATGGCGGGTTCCGGGCCCTGGACGGGGTCAGCCTGGATATACGCGCCGGGGAGTTCCTGACCCTTCTTGGCCCTTCGGGCTCGGGCAAGACCACCCTGCTTTCGGCGATCGCGGGCTTCACCCCGCTCGCTTCGGGCAGCGTCCATGCGCGGGGCGCCGACATCACCCGCCAGCCGCCGGAAAAACGCGATTTCGCGATGGTGTTTCAGGGCTACGCCCTGTTTCCGACGATGACGGTGGCGGAAAATGTCGGCTATCCGCTCAGGGTGCGGAAAACGCCGAAGGCGGAGGCGCGGGCGCGGGTGCGCGAATGTCTCGATCTGGTGCAGATGGGCGAATTCGCCGGGCGCATGCCGCATCAGCTTTCGGGCGGGCAGCAGCAGCGGATCGCGCTGGCGCGCGCGCTCTCGTTCCGGCCCGACGTGCTGTTGCTGGACGAGCCGCTCTCCGCGCTCGACAAGAAGTTGCGGAGCGATCTGCAATGGGAGCTGAAGGCCCTGCATGAGCGGCTGGGCGTGACCTTCGTCTATGTCACCCATGATCAGGACGAGGCGCTCTCGATGTCCGACCGGATCGTGATCCTGCGCGACGGCGCGATCCAGCAGGAGGGCGGGCCGGATGAGCTTTACAACCGGCCGCGGACCCGTTTCGTCGCCAATTTCCTCGGCAAATCGAATTTCCTGACCGGCGCGGCGCAGGGCGGTTCGGAAACCGGGGCTCTGGTGGATGTCGCCGGGGTGCGGTTCGATCTGCCCGGCGCGGCCGGGGTTGGCGCGGCCGGGGTTGGCGAGGTCGCGCTGGCGCTTCGCCCCGAGCGCATCCGCCTGGCCGCGCCGGGCGTGGAGTCCTTTTCCGGCCGGGTGCGCCAGATCAGCTATCTTGGCGAGCGCCGGCAGGTGCTGGTCGATCACGCCGATCTGGGTGAGATCCTGATCTCGCAACCGACCTGGCACGAGGGGTTGAGCCCCGAGCCGCATATGGATGTGAGCTTCGGCTGGGACGCCGAGGCCTGCGTGGTCCTTGGCGACGATGACGACGCGCGGAACTGACGACGAACTGGAAACGGGGAGAAGGACAATGGATTTCACAGATCACGACAGCAAGGCCGATCTGATCGAGATCGCGGCGGAGAAATACCGCGCCGGGCTCGTGTCGCGGCGCGGCTTCCTCAGCGCCATGGGGGCGCTGGGGCTGGTCCCGTTCCTCGGCGACCGGGCCTTCGCGCAAGCGAGCGAACTGGTCGTCTGCAATTGGGGCGGCGCCGCTTCGGATATCCTGCGCGATCTTCTGGGCAAGGCCTTTGAGGAGGAAACCGGGATACCGGTGCGGGTGGACGGCGCCGGTCCCTCGCCGGGAAAGGTCCGCGCCATGGTCGAAAGCGGCGCGGTGGTCTGGGACGTCTGCGACAGCGGCGCCGGTTCGGCCATCGTGATGAACGGGGCCGGGGTGATCCAGGATATCGACTATTCGATCGTGGATCGGACGAAGGTGCTGGCCGGGACCGATCTGAAATTCGGCGTCGGCAATTACGTCTTCTCCTACGCGCTGGCCTATAATCCGACCATGCTGCCGGGCGGCGTTCCGCAGAACTGGGCCGATGTCTGGAATGTCGAGGCCTTCCCCGGCATGCGCACCTTCCGCAAATCCGTTCGCGGGCAGCTCGAAGGCGCGGCGCTGGCGATGGGGATCGAACGCGAGAAGGTCTATGAGTTCCTCGACGAAGAGGGCATCAAGGCCGCGATCGCGAAATTCCGCGAGCTTCGCGAACATATCATCGTCTGGGGCTCCGGCTCCGACAGCCAGAATCTCTTCCTTCAGGGCGAGGTGGCGATGGGCAATATCTACTCCACCCGCGGCTTCCTGCTGAAGGACCAGATGGATCCCGGCGCCTTCGCCATGACCTATGACGGCGCGGTGCTTCAGCCGGGGGTCTGGGTGGTGCCGAAGAACAACCCCGCCGGGACCGAGGCGGCGATGCGCTTCATCGCCACGGCGCAGGACCCTGATCTTCAGGTGGAGTGGTTCAAGACCATCGGCAACGGCCCGATCAACCCCGAGGGCGCGGCCCGCGTTCCGGCCGATCTGGCCGCCTGGAATCCGGCCAGCGCCGAGAATGTCGCGAAACAGGTGATCTACAGCGACGAATGGTACGGCAAGAACCAGGTGAGCGCCGAGGAATTGTATATCGACGCGCTGATCGGCTGAGAAGAAACAGGCGCCCCGGATGTCAGACAAGGCCCGCTACTGGATGCTGATCCTGCCCGCGCTGGCGGTCATGATCCTGTTCTATATCCTGCCGGTGCTGAACATCTGGGGCATCTCCGTCTCCGAGCCGCAGCCGGGTTTCGCCAATTACGAAAAGATGCTGGACTCGAACGCGGTGAAGGTGAGCTTCGTGCTCACCTTCCGCATCGCCGCGATCACCACCATCGCCTGCCTGCTGCTCGGCTATGTCGTCGCCTATACGATCACCCATTTCGTCGGCCGGGTGCGGCCCTTGATGCTGGGTCTGGTGCTGCTGCCCTTCTGGGTGTCGGTGCTGATCCGCTCCTTCGCCTGGATCGTGCTCCTTGGCCGGTCGGGGATCGTGAACGACACGCTGACCGATCTGGGGATGATCTCGGCGCCGGTCCGGTTCATGCATAATGAACTCGGCGTGCTGATCGCCATGGTTCATGTCATGCTGCCCTTCGCGGTGCTGCCGATGCTGACCAACATGCGCGACATTCCCGACAGCTACATGAAGGCGGCGCGCGGCCTGGGAGCCAGCGAATGGCGCGCCTTCCGCGAGGTCTATTTCCCGCAGACCCTGCCGGGCGTCTTCTCCGGCGGGTTGCTGGTCTTCGTGCTGTCGCTCGGGTTTTACGTGACGCCCGCGCTTCTGGGCGGCGGGCGGGTGATGATGATCTCCGAATACATCACCTATCAGATTCAGGAATTCCTGAACTGGGGCATGGGCGCGGCGCTGTCGGTGGTGCTGCTGGTCGCCACGGCGCTGGTGCTGATCGTCGCCGGGCGCTTCGTCAATCTGCGCAGCACCTTTCTGGAGCGCCGCTGATGACCCGCTCGCCGCTTCGCATCTTCTTCGTCACCGGGGCCTGGGTGATCCTGGCCTATCTGGTGCTGCCGATCCTGATCGTGATCCCGGTCTCGCTGACCGACACCAGCTTCATCGGCCTGCCGAAAGAGGGGCTGTCGCTTCAGCATTACGATACGTTCCTGAACTCGCCGAAATGGCTTTTCGCCACCTGGACCAGCGTCTGGATCGGGGTGGTGGTGGCGGTGATCTCCACCTTTCTCGGCACGGCCTTCTGCATCGGCTGCTGGTTCCTTTCCGACCGCGCGGCGCTGATCGCGCGCTGGGTGCTGATCGTGCCGATCCTGGTGCCGCCGGTGGTTCAGTCGCTGGGCTTTTACAAGGTCTGGGTCGTGCTCGGGCTGATCGACAGTTATACCGGCGTGATCCTGGCCCATGTGCTGCTGGCGCTGCCCTATGTCACGATCTCGGTCTTCGCCTCGCTCGCCAATCTCGACCGGCGCATTCCGCAGGCGGCGCGCAATCTCGGGGCGTCGCTGGGGATGACCATCCGCACGGTGATCGCGCCGGCGATCCGGCCGGGAATGTTCACCGGCGGGATCTTCGCCTTCATCGTCAGCTTTGACGAGATCGTCGGCGTTCTCTTTCTGACCGTCCGCCGGGTCGAGACGCTGCCCAAGATGATCTGGGAGGGGATACAGGAATCGGTCGATCCGGTGATCGCCGCGGTCGCGACCATCCTTGTCTTCATCACGCTGCTGGCGACGGTGCTGAGCACCTTGCGGCGCAGCCGGTCCGCGCCGAAAGGGGCCTGACATGACCTTCTCCATCATCGGCCATTGCGACCGCACCGGCGCCTTTGGCGCGGCGATCACCACTTCGGATCTGGCGGTCGGCGGCCGCTGCGTCCGCCTCGCGCACGGGAAGGGCGCGATGCTGTCGCAGCATCGCACCGACAGCCGGCTGGGCGATCTGGGGATTTCGCTGCTCTGCGAGGGGCGCTCGGCCGATGATACGGTGGCGCAGGTCTGCGCCTCGACGCCGGATATCGACTGGCGTCAGATCGGCGCGCTCGACGCGGCGGGGAGGAGCGCCGTCTATCACGGGCGGCGGATGTATTCGATCTACACCCATACGGCGGGCGTGAACTGCCTCGCGCTCGGCAATATACTCGCCAGCGATCGGGTGACCGCCGCCATGGCCGCCGCCTTTCTCGCCGATCCCGCCCTGCCGCTGGCCGAGCGGCTGTTGCGCGCGCTGGAGGCCGGGCGCGACGCCGGCGGCGAGGTGCTGGGGGGGCTGCGCTCCTCGGCGTTGCAGGTGACGGGGGAGCATGGCATCCCCAGCTATGACCTCCGGGTCGATATTTCCGAGAGCCGGGCGGTCGAGGATCTGCGCCGGCTTCACGAGGCCTACAAGGGCCGCGAGACAGTCCTGCGCGCGGTGGCGCTGTCGCCCGAAACGGTGCCGGTGCAGGCGGCGCTTTTCGAGGCCAGCATCAACCGGATCGAGGAGTTGGGGCTGGAGGCGCGCTTTCCGACCGCGCGGCGCCGCGACAGCTGGACGGTGAGCGGCTAGAATGGCGGGCATGGAGTTCGATACGGTCATTCATTCCGGCGTGATCGCGACCGACGCCTGGGTCGCGAAGGGCGATATCGGGATCAGCGACGGGCGCATCGCCGCCATCGCCGAACGCCTGCCCGGCGGCGCGCGCCGGATCGACGCCGGCGGGCGGCTGGTCATGCCCGGCGGGATCGAGGCGCACGCCCATCTCGCGCAGGCAAGCGCCGCCGGAAGCATGACCGCCGGCGATTATCTTTCCGCTTCGGTCTCCGCCGCTTTTGGCGGCAATTCCTCGATCATCCCCTTCGCCGCCCAGCATCGCGGCCAGTCCGTGGACGAGGTGATCGAGACTTACGGGAAACGCGCCGCGCCCTCGGTGCTGGATTATTCCTGGCATCTGATCATCACCGACCCGACGGAGGCGGTGCTGGAGGATCAGCTTCCCCGCGCCTTCGCCCGCGGGATCACCAGCTTCAAGGTCTTCATGACCTATGACCTGATGAATATCGGCGATGGGGGGATGCTAGACATCCTCTCCGTCGCGCGGCGGCACGGGGCGATCACCATGGTCCATGCCGAGAATAACGACATGGTGAAATGGATGAACCGCCAATTGGCGGCGAAAGGGCTGGTCGCGCCGAAATATCACGCGGTCTCGCGCCCCGAACTGGCCGAGGAGGAGGCGATCAACCGCGCCATCCAGCTCGCCAAGCTGGCCGACGCGCCGCTCTTCATCGTCCATGTCTCGACGGCGGGCGGGGCGGAGATCGTCCGGCGCGAGAAATACAACGGCGCCACGCTCTTCGCCGAGACCTGCCCGCAATATCTGGCCCTGACCCGCGACGATCTGGATCGCCCCGGCATGGAGGGCGCGAAATATATCTGCTCGCCGCCCCTTCGCGGGGCGGAGACGCAAGAGGCGCTCTGGCGCCATGTCGCCATGGGCACGTTCGAGAGCGTCAGCTCCGACCACGCCCCCTATCGCGCCGACGAGACCGGGAAATTCCTGAACGGGGCGGAGCCGCCCTATCCGAAGATCGCCAATGGCATGCCGGGGATCGCGCTCCGCCTGCCCTGGCTCTTTTCCGAAGGGGTGAGGAAGGGCCGGATCACGCTGGAGCAATTCGTCGCGCTCGGTTCGACCAACGCCGCGCGGGTTTTCGGCTGCGCGACCAAGGGCCGGATCGCGCCGGGCATGGATGCCGATATCGCCATCTGGAACCCCGAGACCCGGCGCCGCGTCACCCTGGCCGACCAGCATGACAACATGGACTACACGCCGCTGGAGGGGCGGGAGCTTGAGGGCGCGCCCGAACTGGTGATGAACCGGGGCGCGGTGATCGTCGAGGGGGGCGCGCTGAAGGCCCGGCCCGGGCAGGGGCGGTTCTTCGGCCGCGATCCGGTCGATCTTCGCGGCCGGCCGGGCTTCACCGCGACGGAATTCGACCCGGCGCATGATTTCGGCGCGAAGCTGCGCTGATGCGGATCGTCGTCGTCAATCCGAACTCCTCCGCCACGGTGACGCGGGATATCGCCGGGACGCTGGCCGGGATCAGCGCGGCTTTCGAGGTGACCTTCCTCGCCGACGGCCCGGAAACCATCCGCACCGACGAGGATGTCGCCCGCGCCGGCGAAGCCTTCGCCGCGCTTGTCGAGCGCGAGCGCGACGCGGCCGGCTTCATCACCGCCTGTTTCTCCGATCCCGGGCTGGATCTGGCGCGGGGGCGCGTGGCGCAGCCGGTGACCGGCGCGCAGGAGGCCGCCTTGCATGAGGCCTGCGCGCGCGCCGAGGGTTTCGGCGTCATCGCCCTTTCCGAACGCGCCATTCCCCGGCATCTGAAGCGGATCGAGGCGCTCGGGCTTCGCGACCGGCTGGTTGACGAGCTGCCGCTGGCCGATGTCTCCGCCGCGGCCTCGGGCCATGCGCCGGAGGTTCTGGAGCGGGTCCGCGAACTGGCGGTGGCGCTGCATGGCCGCGGCGCCGGGGCGGTGGTGCTCGGCTGCGCCGGCATGGCGCGGATCGCGGCGCGGCTGGAGCGCGAGCTTGGTTTTCCGGTGATCGACCCGGTTGCGGCGGCGGGGCGCCTCGCCCTCAGCCGCGCCGGCGCCCCCCTGACCCGAGAGGTTCGCGAATGACGCTTTCCCCGATCCGGCCTCTGCCCGACATGTCCGGCGAGACCACCGCCGTTTTCGGCGCCTATGTGCTGGTCCCCGGCGAGGGCGGACAGCAGGTGCTGACCGACCGCTGGGTGATTCTGGAGGGCGACAGGATCGCCGCGATCTCTCCGGTGCGGCCGGCCGGGGCGGATATCGTGATCGACCGGCCGTGGCGCTTGGTGCTTCCGGGGCTGATGAATCTCCACAATCACTGGTTCAGCGAGGCGATCGCCCGCAGCCATGTCGAGTACGGCGCCGGCAAGCGCGACGATCAGAGCGTGGTCTACACCGTGCTGCTGCCGCTCTCGAAAAAGGGGCTGGAGATCGTGAGCCCGGAGGAGCGGCTGGCC
>JBKECG010000172.1:0-5103 GCA_047974395.1 Pikeienuella sp.
CAGCGCCGCCAGCAGCGCGAGGAGCGCGGCCAGATCCGCCCCGCGCGGGCGCCCGCCCGCCGGGGCCGCCGCTTCGCGGAACAGCGCCGCCGCGCGCACATCGCGCACCCGCGCCAGCGGCCAGAGCGCGAAAAGGAGCGCGGCCAGCGCGCCATAGAGCGCCGCCTCCGCCATTGGCGCGCCATAGAGGGTGAAGAGCGCCGGAACCGGCAGCGAGGCGGCGAAGAACGGCCCGATCAGCGCCGGCGCCCCGGCCCCGAGCGCGAGGCCGATCACGATCCCGAGCCCGGTCAGCATCCCGATCTGCAAGAGATAAACGGCGTGAACGAAGCCCGAAGGCGCGCCGATCGTCTTCAGCGTGGCGATGGTCTCGGTCTTTTCGGCCAGATAGGCGCGCACGGCCGAGGCGATCCCGACCCCGCCGACCGCCAGCGCGGCCAGGCCGACCAGCACCAGAAAGGCGCCGACCCGCTCGATGAAGCGCCTGACCCCCGGCGCGCCGTCGCGGCTGTCGCGCCAGCGCCAGCCGCCGGCCTCCGCCTCGGGCGCGAGCCGGGCCTTGACCGCCTCCAGATCGGTTCCGGGCGGCAGGCGCAGCCTGAGCGCGCTCTCGAAGAAGGAGCCTTCGCCCAGAAGCCCCGAATCCTCCAGCGCCCCGGTCGCGACGATGATCCGGGGGCCGAGCCCGAATCCGGCCGAAACCCCGTCGGGTTCGGTCGTCAGTTCCGCGCGCAATTCGAAGGACGCCGCGCCGAGGCGCACTTCGTCGCCGATCTCCAGCCCCATCCGGTCGATCAGCGCCCCGGCCATGACCAGCCCGGCGCGCCCGTCGCGCGCCGCCAGCGCCGCCGCCAGCGGCATGGCGGGTTCGAGCGCGACCTCGCCATGGAGCGGATACGCGCCGTCCACCCCTTTCACTTGGGTCAACCCACGCTCGATCTCGCCGCTGATCCGGCTTTTCGCCACCGCCATGGAGCGGAAATCGACGATCTCCGATACCTCCCGCGCCACGGCCGCCGCCGCCGCGCGCTCCGCCGGGTCGGCGCGCCGGTAGGTGAGGCGCAATTCGGCGTCGCCGCCCAGTATCTCCCGCCCCTGATCGGCCAGCCCGGTCTCGATCGCGGCGCGGACCGAGCCGACCGCCGCCACCGCCGCGACGCCGAGCGCGAGGCAGGCGAGAAAGACGCGAAACCCTTTCAACCCGCCCCGCGTCTCGCGCAGGGCGAAGCGGAGCGCGAGGCGCAGACCGGGGCGAAATCCGGGGCGAAATTCGGGATGAAATCCGGCGCGGCTCACGCCGCCGACCGCGCCGCTTCCGGCGTCTCGCGCGCCGCGCCGTCCTCGATCCGGATCACCCGGTCGCAATGCGCGGCCAGATCCGGCGCATGGGTCACCAGCACCAGCGTCGCGCCATGGCGGCGCTGGAGGTCGAAAAGCGCCTCGACGATGGCACCGCCCGTGGCGCTGTCGAGATTGCCCGTGGGCTCGTCCGCCAGCAGGACCCGCGGCCGCGGCGCCGAGGCGCGCGCCAGCGCCACGCGTTGCTGTTCGCCGCCTGAAAGCTGCGCCGGATAATGATCGGCCCGCGCCGCCAGCCCCAGCGCCGCCAGTTCGGCCGCAGCCCGCGCGAAGGCGTCCTTCGCCCCGGCCAGCTCCAGCGGCGCGGCGACGTTTTCAAGCGCGGTCATGGTCGGGATCAGATGGAAGCTCTGGAAGACCACGCCCATGTTCTCGCGCCGGAAGGCGGCCAGCGCGTCCTCGCCCATCGTGGTCAGATCGCGGTCCAGAGCCGTCACCTCGCCGCCCGTGGCGCGCTCCAGCCCGGCCATGATCATCAGCAGCGAGGATTTCCCCGAACCCGAAGGCCCGACCACGCCGACGGATTGCCCTTTCGCGATCTCAAGGTCGATCCCGCGCAGAATTTCGACGCGTCCGGCCTTGGCCTGAAGCGCAAGATGCACATTCTTGAGGGAGAAAGCGGTCATGGAATCATCCGGACGAAGGGCATACCTCATGCGATATGGCGTCAAACCCCTGATCCGCAAGGCGGCGCTGGCGCTGGCGGTCGCGCTGGCGGCCATCGCGGCGGCGGGCGCGGCGTCGGGCGCGGCGGCGGAGATTCGCATCGTCGCGCTCGGCGACAGCCTCACCCATGGCTACGGCCTGCCCGAGGAGGAGGGTTTCGCGCCCCGGCTTCAGGCCTGGCTGCGCGCGAATGGCGCGCCCGGCGCCGTGGTGGTGAACGCCGGCGTCAGCGGCGACACCACGGCGGGCGGTCTGGCGCGACTCGACTGGTCGCTGGGGGAGGGGGCCGATGCGCTGATCGTGGAACTGGGCGGGAATGATCTTCTGCGGGCGATCGACCCGGCGTCGAGCCGCGCCAATCTCGACGCGATCCTGACCGAGGCCGGGGCGCGCGGCCTGCCGGTCCTGCTGGCGGGGATGCTGGCGCCGATGAATTACGGCGCGGAGTACAAGGCGGAGTTCGACGCGATCTTTCCCGATCTCGCGGCGAAACACGGCGCGCTTCTCGATCCCTTCTTCCTCGAAGGCGTCGTCGGCCGGGCCGATCTGATGCAGGCGGACGGCGTTCATCCGAACGCGGCGGGGGTGGAGGCGCTGGTGGCGCGGTTCGGGCCGCTCGCGCTCGAACTCGCGCGGCGCGCGGAGAGGGGCGGTTGAGCTTGCGCCTTTTCGCCGCGATCTCCCCTTCGGACGAAATGCGCGACCGGCTGGTCGCGCTGCAGCCGGGCCTGCCCGAGGGCCGGCTGACGACATGGGAGAATCTCCATCTCACCCTGGCCTTTTTCGGCGAGGTGGACGGCGCCCGGGCCGGGGATCTCCACGCCGCGCTCGGCGCGATCCGCGCGCCGGGCTTCGATCTGCTGCTCGACGGGGTCGGCGCCTTCGGCGGCGCCCGGCCGCGATTGCTCCATGCCGGAGTCGCGCCGGCGCCGGGGCTGTCGCATCTTCAGGGCAAGATCGCGCAGGCGGCGCGCGGGACGGGGATCAACCTGCCGGCGGAACGCTACGCGCCGCATGTCACGCTGAAACGGCTGAAGCCGGGGGAGATGAGCCCGACCCGCGTCGCCCGCTGGCTGGAGGCGGGGGCGGGGTTCCTCGCCGGGCCGTCGCCGGTGGAGGAATTCCACCTGATGCGCTCCACGCTCGGGCGCGCGGCCCCGAGCTATGAGGCGATCGCCAGCTACCGTTTCGCCAGCGACGCGACGCGCCGGCCCTGAGGACGGCGCAGGGCCCAGCGTTGGCGCGCCATCGCCAGCGCGAGACGCGGGTGAAATCCGTTCACCCGGCGGGCCGTCTTTGCGGCGTTCCAAGCCTGCGTCATGCCCTTCAAGGTTCCGCTCCCGCAACCGCGCCCGTTCCGGGCTTTTCGATCGCGGCGCATAATACCGCCGGGCGATGACGGCAATATGTATTTACGCGCAATTTGATCGTCACCGGCGAAGAAGATTCAGCGACGCCGGCCGATATCCCAGAACGGGCGATTCGCCTCGCGCGCGGCTTCGCCCGGGGTCAGCCCGATATCCTTCAGCATCTCCGCCGGCATTTCGGCCAGCCGGCGCCGCTCGCGCGCGACCCGGCGCCAGAGACCGAGCCGGGCGAGGCCGCCGTCGAAGCTGCGCGGCGACCGGTCGCGTCCGATCAGTTCATCCATCAAGCTCATCGCGTCCCCCATCAGGAAAATGCATGGTTCCGTCATTGTCCATCATCGGACTTGATCAATATGGGGGAACGCGTATCATTCCGAAAATGAATTGATCTGATCTTGGATATCACGGAGATTGATGTGGCGCGCAATCTGGACCTGACCGCCCTCAGGAGCTTGGTCGCCGTCGCCGACGAGGGCAAGGTGACCGCCGCGGCGGCGCGGCAGACCCTCACGCACTCGGCCGTCTCCAGGCAGTTGACACGGTGGGAGGAGGCGCTGGGCCAGCCGCTCCTGGACCGGGCCGGGCGCGGCGTGGCGCTGACCTCCGAGGGAGAACTGCTGCTTGGCTACGCAAGGCGCATGGTGCAGCTCAATGACGAGATCTGGAACCGGATGACCCATGCCGATTTCGAGGGCGAACTGACCCTCGGCGTGCCGCATGACATCGTTTATCCGCATATCCCGCAGGCGATGCGCCGCTTCGCGCGGGATTTCCCGCGGGTAAAGGTCACGCTCACCTCCTCCTTCACCAGACGGTTGAAGGAGGAGTTCAACCGCGGCGAGATCGACCTGATCCTGACCACCGAGGCGGAGATCGCCGGCTGCGGCGAGACGCTGGATGAAAGCTGGCTGGTCTGGGTCGGCGCGCATGGCGGCTCCGCCTGGAGGAGCCGGCCGGTGAAGCTCGCCTATGAGCGCAACTGCATCTTCCGCACGATCGTGCAGCGGGCGCTGGAAGGCGCCGGGCTCGAATGGGAAATGGCGGTGGAAAGCGACCAGACGCGGCCGGTGGAGGCCGCGGTCTCCGCCGATCTCGCCATCCACACCCAGATCGCCAGCTCGATCCCGCCCTATTTCGAGGAGATCCAGCATGGCGGCGCGCTGCCGGATCTGCCGCCGGTGATGATCGGCATGTATCTGGGCGACGGGCCGAAACGGCCGCTGATCGACAGCCTGGCGGAGATGATCCGCGCGACCTATGGCCTGGTCGAGGCCCCGCGGCGGATGGCGGCGGAATAGGGCCCGGCTCTCGATCGCGCGCGCCGGGAGCCGGCTCGGCGGGCGCCTCAGCGCGTCGCGATCGCCGGCGCCGCGCCGGCCATCATCCCGGCGCTGGCGCGGCGAGAAAGGGCATGACGCTCCGCCAGCCGCTGGAGAGCGCCCGCGCCACCAGCGCCGCCACGCTCGGCCCCGGAGAGCCCGCCGCGACGGCGAGCGCGCCCGCGAAGATCACCGCCGCCGCGATGTCCATGCCGGCTTCCCCCGTCCCTTACTTCTTCTTTTTCTTCTTCTTCGCCGGCGCCGCGGAGACCACCGCCTCGATCATCGGGCCGAAAGCATAGGCGCGCTCGGCATAGGCCGCGAGCCGCCTGGCGCCTTCGCCCATGCCCGCGCCCGCCGCTGCGGCCAGCGCCTCCGCCGCCGGGTCGAGC
>JBKECG010000179.1:0-10599 GCA_047974395.1 Pikeienuella sp.
GGCCCCGCGTGCGCTTCATCAGCATGGCCGGGGCCATCTGGATCACCGGGCGAAGCCGCGGGCTGTTCACATCGCCGCCGGGACAGGCGAAGCCCTTCGCGTCCCATGGCTGCTGACGCGCGCCGGGATTGGCCCTGATCCAGGCCTTGGCCGCCGGGATCAGGTCTTCGCGCGCCGCGACCAGTTCATCGACCAGCCCCAGCTTCAGCGCCTTTTGCGGCGCGTTGGGTTTCCCCTCCAGCAGCACCGCCAGCGCCCGCTCCAGCCCCAGAAGCGCCACCAGCCGCACCACGCCGCCGGCGCCGGGCAGAAGGCCGAGCGTGACCTCCGGCAGCCCGACAACGGCCCTGACGTCATCGACCAGCACCCGGCGATTGCAGGCGAGGCAAAGCTCGTAGCCGCCGCCGAGCGCCGCGCCGTTGATCGCGGCGACGCAGGGAACGGGGAGCTTCTCGATCTCGCGATAGGGGCGCTTCAGGTCCTCGACATAGGCGAAGCTTTCTTCGGCGTTCATCTCCGCGCCAAAGAGATGCTTGAGATCCGCGCCGGCGAAGAAGGTCTTCTTGGCCGAGGCGAAGATGACGCCGGTCAACCCCTCCTCCGCCCGGAGCTTCGCCAGCGCCCAGTCCATCGCCGGAACATAGGCCGCGTTCATGGTGTTGGCCGACTGGCCCGCCATGTCGAGCGTGACGGTGACGATCCCGTCCGCGTCCTTCTCGTAGCGGATATTCTCGTTGGTTCCGGCCATGGCTCACACCCGCTCGATGATGGAGGCGACGCCCATGCCGCCGCCGACGCACATGCAGATCAGCGCGCGTTTCAGCTTCCGCCGCTCCAGCTCGTCCAGCATGGTGGAGACGAGACAGCCGCCGGTCGCGCCCAGCGGATGGCCCATGGCGATGGCCCCGCCGACCACGTTCAGCTTCTCGTCGGGCACGTCGAGATCGCGTTGCAGGCGGAGCGCGACGGAGGCGAAAGCCTCGTTGATCTCCACGAGGTCGATATCGTCCATGCCCAGCCCGGCCTTGGCCAGCGCCTTGCGCGAGGCCGGCCCCGGCCCGGTCAGCATGATCGTCGGCTCGGTCGCGGTCAGCGCGATGGCCAGCACCCGCCCGCGCGGGGTCAGGCCCAGATCCCTGCCGATCCGTTCATTGCCGACCATGATCAGAGAGGCGCCGTCCACGATCCCGGAGGAATTGCCCGGCGTATGCACATGCTCGATCCGCTCGACCTCGGGATATTTCGCCAGCGCCACCGCGTCGAACCCCATCGCGCCCGGAACCGCGAAACTGGGCTTCAGCGCGCCGAGCTTCTGCATGTCGGTGTCGGGCTTGATGAAATCGTCGCGTTCCAGAATCACCAGCCCGTTCTCGTCCCGGACCGGCGTCACCGAGCGGTCGAACCAGCCGGAATCGCGGGCATGCGCGGCGCGGCGCTGGCTCTCCATCGCGAAAGCGTCCACATCGTCGCGGCTCCAGCTCTCGATCGTGGCGATCAGATCGGCGCCGATTCCCTGCGGGACGAAGCCGGTCCTGATCGCGGTCTCCGGGTCTTCGGCGAAGGGGCCGCCATCGGAGCCCATCGGCACGCGGGACATGGATTCGTAACCGCCGGCGCAGACCAGATCCTCCCAGCCGCTCGCCACCTTGGCGGCGGCGGTGTTGAACGTGTCCAGCCCCGAGGCGCAGAAGCGGTTCACCTGCGCCCCCGGCACCGATTCGTCCCAGCCCGCCTTTTGCAACGCGATCTTCGGCAGGACCGCGCCCTGCTCCATCACCGGCGCGACGCAGCCCAGCATCACGTCATCGACCATGGCGGTGTCGAGATCATGCCGCGCCTGCATCTCGGTCAGGAGCGTGGTCACGAGGTCGATCGGCTTCACTTCATGCAGCGTTCCGTCCGGCTTGCCCTTCGAGCGGGGCGTGCGGATCGCGTCGTAGATGAAGGCGGCTTCGGTCATCGGGCGCTCCTCCTGATTTTCACTCTCTCTACAGGCGATCCCGCCCATTGCGAAGGGGCGCGTATCCTGCGGCGCGGGCGGCGGAAACCATGCCGGCGGGTTTCACACAAGCTCGGAAAGCGCCTCCGCCGCCAGCGCGAAGGATTTCAGCCGCGCCGCATGATCATGGATCTGCCCGGTCAGGATCAGCTCGTCCGGGCGATAGGTCTCGATCAGATCCGCCAGCCGGCGGCGCACGGTCTTCTTCGCGCCGACCGCGGTGACGCGAAGCGCGCGATCGACCATCACCCGCATCTGCGGCCCGATCTCGGCGTCGATATCCGCCACCGGGCGCGGCAGCTTGCCGGGCTGGCCGGTGCGAAGCCGGGTGAAGGCGAGTTGCATCGAGGTCCGGATATAGGCCGCCTCCTCATCACTGTCGGCGGCGAAGACATTCACCGCCAGCATGAAGCGCGGCCGCTCCAGCGCCGCCGAGGGCTGGAACCGCGCGCGGTAGATCTCCAGCGCCTGCTCCAGCGCGTCCGGCGCGAAATGGGAGGCGAAAGCGTAGGGCAGCCCGAAATGCGCAGCGAGTTGCGCGCCGAAAAGCGAGGAGCCGAGGATCCAGACCGGCGCCTCCGTCCCCTCCCCCGGCACCGCCCGCACCTGCGCGCCGGGGCGATGCGGGCCGAGATAGCCGATCAGCTCCGCCACATCCTCGGGGAAACGATCGCTGTGATCCACGCCGCGGCGGAGCGCCCGCATCACCGCCATGTCGCCGCCGGGCGCGCGCCCGAGGCCAAGGTCGATCCGCCCCGGATAGATCGTCGCCAGCGTGCCGAACTGCTCCGCGATCGCGAGGGGCGAATGGTTCGGCAGCATGATCCCCCCGGCGCCGACGCGCATCCGCGTGGTCGCTCCGGCGACATGGCCGATCAGCACCGCGGTCGCGGCGCTGGCGATGCCCGGCATGTTGTGATGCTCCGCCATCCAGTAGCGGTGATAGCCGAGGCTTTCGGCATGCCGGGCCAGATCCACGGTGTTGGCGATGGCGCGGGCGGCGTCGCTCCCTTCCGGGATCGGCGAGAGGTCGAGGATCGAATGGCGCATGTGCTGTTCCCGAACGGATCCCCTCGAACCTAGTCGCCCGCCCGCCGCCGCGAAAGAGGGCTGCGCCCGGATGGACCGCGCCCTGCGCCGGCGCTAGACTTCCGCCGGGCGCGGCGCCGCGCCCGGCGACCGGAAAGGACGAAGCCGATGAGCGACGACCACGACCGCGTCCAGCGCATGGTGCGCCTCGCCGCCCCCGCCGAAGAGGTCTGGGCCGAAATCGGCGGCTTCCTCTCGATCGCCGGCTGGCACCCGCTGATCGTCAAGGCGGAGCCGGCGGAGATCGAGGGCGAAACCTATCGCCATCTCACCATGGAGGATGGCGAGATCTTCTTCGAACGGCTGACCGGGACCGGCCCGCATCGCCTGGTCTATGAGGTGGTCGAAGGGCCCCTGCCCGCCACCGACTACCGCGCCACGCTGAGTTGCGTCGCCGAGGGTGAAGGCGGCTGCCATGTCCACTGGTCGGCCTGTTTCAGCCCGGTCGAGGGCGCCGAGCGGATCGCCGACGAGATCGTCGGCAAGTTCTACGAAATCGGCCTTGAGGCGCTGAGCGAACGTTTCGGCTGAGCCGCGCCGCCCCGGTCGGGAACGGCGGGCCATGGCCGCTATCGCTTGAACTTCTTGTACTTGATCCGCGTCGGCTCCACCGCATCCGGCCCCAGGCGGCGGATCTTGTCGGCCTCGTAATCCTCGAAATTGCCCTCGAACCATTCGACATGGCTGTCGCCCTCGAAGGCGAGCATATGGGTGCAGAGCCGGTCGAGGAACCAGCGGTCATGGCTGATGATCACGGCGCAGCCGGCGAAACGCTCCAGCGCGTCTTCGAGGGCGCGGAGCGTCTCCACGTCCAGATCGTTGGTCGGCTCGTCGAGCAGGATCACATTGCCGCCGGCGCGCAGCAGCTTGGCCATATGCACCCGGTTGCGCTCACCGCCCGAAAGAAGGCCCACCGGCTTCTGCTGGTCGCCGCCCTTGAAATTGAAGGCGCCGCAATAGGCGCGGGAGTTCATCTCCGCCTCGCCGAGCCTGACGATATCCAGCCCGTCGGAGATTTCCTCCCACACCGTCTTTTTCGGGTCGAGCGCGTCGCGGGACTGATCGACATAGGCGAGCTTCACCGTGTCGCCGAAGCTGACCGCGCCGGAATCGGGCTGCTCCTGCCCGGTCAGCATGCGGAAGAGCGTCGATTTGCCGGCGCCGTTCGGGCCGATCACCCCGACGATGCCGCCCGGCGGCAGGCTGAAGGAAAGATCCGAGATCAGCAGGTTGTCGCCATAGGCTTTCGACAGGCCCTCGATCTCGATCACCTTCGCGCCGAGGCGCGGCCCGTGCGGAATGATGATCTGCGCCTGGCCGATCTGCTCGCGCTCGGATTTCGAGGCCATCTCGTTATAGGCGTTGATGCGGGCCTTGGATTTCGCCTGCCGGGCGCGGGCCGATTGGCGGACCCATTCCAGCTCGCGGGCCATCGCCTTCTGGCGGGACTTGTCCTCGCGCGCCTCCTGCTCCAGCCGCTTGGCCTTCTGCTCCATCCAGCTGGAATAATTGCCCTCATAGGGGATGCCCCGGCCGCGATCCAGCTCCAGGATCCAGCCGGTGATCTCGTCGAGGAAATAGCGGTCATGGGTGACGATCAGGATCGTGCCCTTGTATTCGATCAGGTGCTTTTGCAGCCAGGCGATGGTCTCAGCGTCGAGATGATTGGTCGGCTCGTCGAGGAGCAGCATGTCCGGGGCTTCGAGCAGGAGCTTGCAGAGCGCGACGCGCCGGCGCTCGCCGCCCGAAAGATTGGTCACCGCGGCTTCGTCGGGCGGACAGCGCAGAGCCTCCATCGCGACGTCGATCTGGCTGTCGAGATCCCAGAGATTCTGCGCGTCGATCTCGTCCTGAAGCTTCGCCATCTCCTCGGCGGTCTCGTCCGAATAATTCATGGCCAGTTCGTTGTAGCGGTCGAGAATCGCCTTCTTCGCGGCGACCCCCTCCATCACGTTCTCGCGAACCGTTTTCGATTCATCCAGCTTCGGCTCCTGCGGCAGATAGCCGACCGTCGCGCCCTCCGCGGCCCAGGCCTCGCCGGTGAAGTCCTTGTCGATCCCGGCCATGATCCGCATCAGCGTCGACTTGCCGGCGCCGTTGACGCCGACAACGCCGATCTTGACCCCCGGAAGGAAGCTCAAGCGAATGTTTTCAAAGCATTTCTTGCCGCCGGCATAGGTCTTGGAGACGCCGTCCATATGATAGACATACTGGTAAGAGGCCATGAATCCGCTCCGCCGGGCATTGGGGTGTCGGGCGCGGTGTTACCGGATGCGGCGGCCGCGTTCAATCTGTCCGGCGGGCTGTTCGGCGGAGCGCCGATCGGCCGGGCGGCGTTGACTTCTCCTAAAAGGCGAGGCGTGGTGCCAATGTGCGCGTGTATTGCAGGAGGGGGTATGAGCAGCGGTCCTGACGTCCCGGCGGGGCGCCGAATCGGGCTTCTCGGCGGATCCTTCGATCCTCCGCACGAAGGGCATATGCATATCACCCGCTGGGCGCTGACGCGATTCCGCCTCAACCGGATCTGGTGGCTGGTTTCGCCCGGCAACCCATTGAAAACGCGCGGCCCTGCGGATATGGAGCGCCGGCTCGACGCCTGTCGGGCGCTGATAGGCTCCTCTCGGGCGGGGGCGCGGGTGGAGGCGACGGATATCGAGGCGCGGCTCGGCACGCGCTTCACCGCCGACACGCTCGCGGCGCTGAAACGGCTGCATCCGGGGGTGCGGTTCTCCTGGCTGATGGGCGCCGACAATCTGACGGAATTCCATCTGTGGGAAGACTGGCGATGGATCATGGAGACGTTCCCCGTCGGCGTTCTGGCGCGGCCGGGCGCGGCGGCGAAGGCGGCGCTCTCTCCGGCGGCGCGGCGCTATCGGCGGTTCCGGCTGGATGCGGCCGGGGCCGGGCGGCTCAGCTATCGACGGGCGCCGGCCTGGGCGCTTCTGACCGGGGCGATGTCGCCGGCCTCCTCCACCGCGATCCGCGCGCGGGGGGATTGGCCGTGAACGCGCTGCGCCGGTTTCTTCTCACCGGCTGCGCCGCTCTTTTCGCCTTCGGCGCCGCAGCCGAAGCCCCGACCCTCGCCCCGGCCAGCGCCCCCGCCCCGGCGCAGAGGCCCAGCCCCGGCGGGCCGGACGCGCTCACCCTGATCGCCGAGGCCGAACTGAGCGGCCAGGTCGCCTATATCGTGATGGATCTCGACAGCGGCGCGGCGCTGGAGGGGGGGGATATCGACCTGCCGCTGCCCCCGGCCTCCGTCGCCAAGGCGCCGAGCGCGCTCTTCGCGCTCGATATGCTCGGCCCCGACCACCGGTTCGAAACCCGGCTGATCGCGCTCGGCGACATGCGGGACGGGGTGCTGAAGGGCGATATCGTCCTTCAGGGCGGGGGCGACCCGGAACTGGACAGCAACACGCTCGACCTGCTGGCCTATCGCGCCGGCGAGGCCGGGCTGAAACGGGTCGATGGCCGCTTCATCGTCGACGGGCAATTGCTGCCGACCATCGAGCGCATCGACATGTCGCAACCGGAGACCGCCGCCTACAATCCCTCGGTCGGCGCGCTGAACCTCAATTTCAACCGGGTCTTCGCCGAATGGACCCGCAAGGGCGGCAACCACGATTTCCGGGTGGAGGCCCGCGCCGAGGGGATGAGCCCCGCGACCACGGCCGTGCGGCTCGAGGTCGCGGATGCGACGCGCTCGGGCGCCGTGTTCGACTATCTCGGCGCCGGCGAGGACGAAGGCGGGCCGGAGACATGGCGCGTCGCGAAAAGCGCGCTCGGCGCGAAGGGCGCGCGCTGGCTGCCGGTGCGCCGACCCGCCCCCTATGCCGGAGAGGTGATGCGCGAGCTTTGCGCCGAAGCCGGAATCGCCCTGCCGGAGCCGGTCGAAGGGGCGGCGCCGCTGGTCTCCGAGGTTCTGGCCCGGGTCGAGAGCCGGCCGCTCTCGGCGGTGTTGCAGGACATGCTGAAATATTCCACCAACCTGACGGCTGAGGCGGTCGGCATGGCCGCCGCGCGCGCCAACGGCGCCTCGCCGGACACGCTCGCCGCTTCGGCGGCGGCGATGAACGCCTGGGCGGCCAGCTTCGCCGGCTTCCCGCAGGGCGATCCCGGCTTTCAGCTGACCAATCATTCCGGCCTCGCGCCGGACAGCCGGACCAGCGTCCGCCGCCTGGCGGAGATCCTGGCCGCAGGCGCGAAGCGCGGCTTTCCGGCCCTGGACGGCGGCCGCGCGGCGACGCTCAAGGGATTGCTGCCGCAACGCAACTATCTCGACAAGGGGGCCACCGCGCCGCCGATCGAGGCCAGCGTCCGGGCCAAGACCGGCACGATGAATTTCGTCAGCGCGCTGGCCGGCTATATCGAACCCGAGCGCGGCCGGCGGATGGTCTTCGCCATCATCATGGCCGACCTCTCCGCCCGCGACGCGATCGCGGATCAGGAGATCGAAAGCCCGCCCGGCGCCCGCGCCTGGTCCGGGCGGGCGCGCGCCCTGCAGCGCGCGCTGATCCGAAGCTGGATCTCCCGCTTCGCGGCGCCGGCCTGAACGAGGCCGGCGCCCGCTCCGCGCGCGATCAGCGCAGGACCAGCTTCGGCGAAACCACGTCGATCCCCAGCGCCTGCCCGACCGCGTAATAGGTCAGCTTGCCGGCATGGACGTTGAGCCCTTCGGCGAGATGCGGGTCATCCTGACAAGCCTGTTTCCAGCCCTTGTCGGCGATGGCCAGGAAGAACGGCATCGTGGCGTTGCCGAGCGCGATGGTGGAGGTCCGGGCCACCGCGCCGGGCATGTTGGCGACGCAGTAATGCACCTTGTCCCCGACCATGTAGATCGGATCGTCATGGGTGGTCGCCTTGGAGGTGGCGAAACAGCCGCCCTGGTCGATGGCGACATCGACAAGCGCCGCGCCGGGCTTCATGGCCGCGACCTGCTCGGCGCTGACCAGTTTCGGCGCCGCCGCGCCCGGCACCAGCACCGCGCCGATCACCATATCGGCGGCCAGCACCAGCTCCTCCGTCGCCGCGCGCGAGGCGTAGCGCGTCGCCACCGAGCCGGCGAAGATATCGTCCAGATAGCGCATCCGCGGCAGCGACAGGTCCAGAATCGTGACCCGCGCGCCCATGCCGGCCGCGATCCTGGCCGCATGGGCGCCGACCACGCCGCCGCCGATCACCACGACCTCGGCCGGGCCGACGCCGGGCACGCCGCCCATCAGCACGCCGCGCCCGCCATTCGCCTTTTGCAGCGACCATGCGCCCATCTGCGGCGCGAGCCGGCCGGCGACCTCGGACATCGGCGCCAGCAGCGGCAGCCCGCCGGCGGCGTCGGTCACCGTCTCATAGGCGATGGCGGTGCAGCCGGAGGCCAGAAGATCCTCGGTCTGCGGCCGGTCCGGCGCGAGATGGAGATAGGTGAACAGGATCTGATCCTCGCGAAGCTGCTTGCGCTCGACCGCCTGCGGCTCCTTGACCTTCACCACCATCTCGGCGCTGGCGAAGATCTCCGCCGCCGTATCGACAAGGCGCGCGCCCGCGGCCTTGTAATCCTCATCGGGGAAACCGGCGCCGGCGCCGGCGCCGGTCTCGATCATCACCTCATGGCCGCGCGCCGCCGCCTCGCGCACGGCGATCGGGGTCAGGCCCACGCGATATTCCTGGTTCTTGATCTCTTTCGGGCAGCCGATCAGCATCAGGGCTTTCCTTCCCAACTCGGTTATCGTTGGCGTGAGATTATCCGTTTTCCGGGCGCAATACCTGTCATTATCTGCCGATACCGGCTAGATACGGCGAAGATTCTTCGATGCTCAGACGGATTTTCGCAAGGAAGTGTGAATGGCCCTGCTCGATGCGATAGATCGGCGCGTTCTGGCGATTCTGCAGCGGGAAGGGCGGCTGACCAACGCCGAACTCGCCGAACGGGTGAATCTCTCCGCCTCCGCCTGTCACAGACGGGTCCGGCGGCTGGAAAGCGCGGGCGTGATCCGCGACTATGTCGCCATGCTCGACCCGCGCGCGGTCGGCCGGCGCGCGACCGTCTTCGTCGAGGTGACGCTTTCCGGCCAGTCCGAGGAAATCCTCGACGCGTTCGAAAAGGCCGTGGCGGCGGTGCCGGATGTGCTGGAATGCCATCTGATGGCGGGAACCGCCGACTACCTGCTGAAGGTCGTCGCCCGCGACAGCGACGATTTCGCCCTGATCCACCGCCGGCACCTGACCCGGCTGCCGGGCGTGGCGCAGATGCATTCGAGCTTCGCGCTGCGCACGGTTTTCGGCGCCACCGCGCTGCCGCTGGATTGAGAAGGGCGCTGGCGGAATCGGCGGGCGTCATGCTATCCCTAGCGGCATGAACGCGCCCGACCACAATATCCACCCCGAAGCCCCGATGCGCCCGCCGCGCATCCATCGGCTGTCGGAGGCCGCCTCCAACCGCATCGCCGCCGGCGAGGTGATCGAGCGGCCCGCGGCGGCGGTGAAGGAGCTGGTTGAAAACGCGCTCGACGCCGGGGCGAAGCGGATCCGCATCAGCATCGCCGATGGCGGCAAGACGCTGATCCGGGTCGAGGATGACGGCGAGGGCATGACGCCGGAGGAATTGCCGCTGGCGCTGGAGCGGCACGCGACCTCCAAGACCGACGGCGCCGATCTTCTCGATATCCGCTCCTTCGGCTTCCGGGGGGAGGCCCTTCCCTCCATGGCCGCGGTCGGGCGGATGCTGCTCACCAGCCGGGCCGAGGACGCGGCGGAGGCCTGGTCGATCGAGGCGCGGGGCGGCGAGATCGCGCCCCCCCGCCCCGCCGCCCGCGCCAAGGGAACCGAGGTCGAGCTGCGCGACCTGTTCTACGCCACGCCGGTGCGGCTGAAATTCCTTCGCTCGGATCGGGCGGAGACGCAGGCGGTGAGCGAAGCCGTCAAACGGCTCGCCATGGCGGCGCCGGGGGTCGGCTTCGCCCTGACCGACGCCTCAGACGGGGCCGGGCGCGAGATCTTTCGCGCCGAGGCGGAGACCGGGGATCTTTTCGACGCGCGGCTCGGCCGGCTCCGGCGCATTCTCGGCCCCGGCTTCGCCGAGAACGCGCTGCCCATCGACGCGGAGCGCGACGGCCTGCGCCTGACCGGCTGGGCGGCGCTGCCGACCTATTCGCGTGGCTCCGCGCGCCAGCAGTTCCTGTTCGTCAACAACCGCCCGGTGACGGACCGGCTGCTGACCGGCGCGCTTCGGGCCGCCTATGCCGATCTTCTGTCGCGCGACCGCCACCCGGCGGCGGCGCTCTTTTTCGAGGCCGCGCCGGAGCGGGTGGATGTGAACGTGCATCCGGCGAAATCCGAGGTCCGTTTTCGCGAACCCGCCACCGCGCGGGGGCTGGTCGTCTCCGCGCTCCGCCATGCGCTGGCGGAATCTGGGCATCGCGCCTCCTCCACCGTCGCCGCCGAGGCGATCCGCGCCTTCGCCCCCGGCCCGCTCGGCCCAGCCCCGGCGCCGCAGGCGGGCGCCTATCAGCGCGATTACA
>JBKECG010000183.1:0-3753 GCA_047974395.1 Pikeienuella sp.
CAGCGCCCCCGGCGGCAGATCCGCGATCCGGCGCGCGGCCTCGATCCCCTCGACATGCAGGATAAGCGGATTGAACCGGGGCCTGCCCTTGGCCGCATAGATCGCGGCGACGGCCCGGTCAGACCCGCCATCGCCGCCGAGCCCGTAGACCGTCTCGGTCGGAAAGGCGACCAACTCGCCCCGACGCAGGGCCGCGGCCGCGGCGCCGACATCCTCCGGCCCCCAGCGTCCGGTCTCCGCGTATGGCGGCATGGTCTCGACAATCTCGCTCATACCCGATCCGATAGCACCGGGCGCGAGCGAAGGCGAGCGGGTCGGGATTCCAGGCTCTCCCGTCAAGCGACGATCGCAGGCGGGGCGATCCCCGCCGATCCGGTCGGCAAGCCGCTCTGGAAACAGCGCGGTCCGATCGCGCTGGATTTCCTTGATGAACCCGGCCGTCTCCCGCCGGCTCGCCACAGTCTGATACCATGCAGAATTTCCACACATTTCCGACCCTTTCTCGCCCCGAAAAGGGCGTCATCAAAGAGTCGCGCCGCTATGGGAAAGCGACACCGAGCACGGGCGCCTGCGCCAGCGCGCAGCCAGGCGCGTTTCCGAACCGGAAGGATGAACATTGGCCAGATATTCAACGAAGGTCGCCAGCAACACCGTCAGCGGATCTCTGGGTTCGAATGAAAAGACCAGCGGCGCCCTGACCCTTCCGGGCTGGAAGGGGCTGGGGCGGCCGGTTTCGGCCTCGCTGCAGCTTGAGGCCGGCTTCCTGACCGCCGCCGCGGTTCCCAATCACGTCTGGGGCGGCGCCGTCACCTCGATCGCGACGGAAATGTCGGCGCGTTTCACCCCCGGCGCGCGGGCGCCCTTTTCCGAACCGGTCTGGCTGCCGGCGGCGAATATGGGGGTCTATCCCGTGTTCGACCCCTACGGCCTGGGCTTCCTCGGATACCCCGTGGCGGAGGCGACCGCGCGCTCGAAGGCCATGAAGCTCAATGCGAACCAGATCGAGAACGGGGTCTCCGCCAAGGTCGGTTTCTCCGGCGACTTCACGGTCAAGAGCGGCGGCGCGACGGTCAGGGACCCGGCGGTCCCCACCAATTTCGCCTTCGCCGGCCTCAGCGCCGATTTTCGCGTCGCCGCCCACAAATTCAACCAGACCGCCAACAGGGCCGCCGGCACCAAATTCGCCGATGTGGTCGAGATGATGGCCGGCGACGACCTGTTTCGCGGCCTCGCCGGCAATGACGTCGTGATCGGCGGCGCCGGCAAGGATCGGCTGATCGGCAATGGCGGCGACGACCAGTTGCGCGGCAATGGCGGCGCCGACGAGTTGAAGGGCGGCGGCGGCGACGACACACTGAAAGGCGGCGGCGGCGGCGATCGTCTTGGCGGCGGCCGCGGCGATGACGACCTGAAGGGCGGCGGCCGCGGCGACCAACTGAAGGGCGGAGCCGGCGACGACACGCTCTCGGGCGACAAGGGCGCCGACAAGCTGCTGGGGCAGGCCGGGGACGACATGCTGAAGGGCGGGGCCGACAGGGACACGCTGGACGGCGGCGACGGCGCCGATCGCCTGTCGGGCGATGGCGGGAACGACATGCTGCTGGGCGGCAAGGGCGCGGACAAGCTCCATGGCGGCGATGGCGACGACCGTCTGCAAGGCGGAAACCATAACGACACGCTCGACGGCGGCGCGGGGAACGACACCCTGTCCGGCGAGAGCGGGGACGACACGCTGACCGGCGGCGGCGGCCGCGACAGCCTGCTGGGCGGCGACGGCGACGACGAAGCCAGGGGCGGCGACGGCGCCGACTCGCTGACCGGACACAGGGGCGGCGACATGCTCCATGGCGGCGCCGGCGACGACAGGATCTGGGCCAATCAGGGCGACGATTTTCTCTTTGGCGAGGCCGGGAACGACATTCTCAGGGGCGGCGACGGCAAGGACTGGTTCTATGGCGGCGCCGGCGATGACACGATTTACGGCGAAAAAGGCGAGAACTGGTACGAAGGCGGCGGCGGCCGCGATCTGCTGGTGGCGGGTCCCGCCGGATCGGGCGCCGACACGTTCCGCTTTCTGGACATCAGCGACAGCCGCGCCGGCGCCGCGCGCGACGTGATCCTGAATTTCCGCAACGCCGAGGATTCGATCACCCTCTATGAGCTGGACGCGAACGCGAACATGGCCGGCCAGCAGAGATTCGCCGGCGGCGTCCATGAGCGGACGACCCCCGGCGCCTATCAGGCCTGGCATGAGCGGTCCGGCGGCGACCTGCTGATCCGCGCGGATGCGACCGGCGACGCGAAGGCCGATTTCGAGATCGAGCTTCGCGGCGTGACCCGTCTGGAGTTTCTGGACGTGCTCTGAAGGCGGGCCGGCGCGGCCCACCTCAGGCGGTCAGCCCCTCCGGCTCCGACAATCCCTTCGCCCGGCAGGCGGCGGTGAGCGTGTTGGCCAGCAGACAGGCGATGGTCATCGGGCCGACGCCGCCGGGAACCGGGGTGATCGCGCCGGCGACCTCGGCGACGGGCCCGTAATCGACATCGCCGACCAGGCGCATCTTGCCGTCCTCGCGCGGGATGCGGTGGATGCCGACGTCGATCACCGTCGCGCCGGGCTTCACCCAGTCGGCCTTCACCAGACCGGGCTGGCCGGCCGCGGCGACGATGATGTCGGCGCGGGCGGCGACCTTGGGCAAGTCCTTCGTGCGCGAATGCGCGATCGTCACCGTGCAGCTGTCGCGCAGCAGAAGCTGCGCCATCGGCTTGCCGACGATGTTGGAGCGGCCGATCACCACCGCGTTCATTCCCGAAAGGCTCCCGTGATGGTCGCGCAGCATCATCAGGCAGCCGAGCGGGGTGCAGGGGACCATCGCCTTCTGGCCCGTGGCCAGCAGCCCGGCGTTGGAGATATGGAACCCGTCCGCGTCCTTTTCCGGCGCGATGGCGTTGATCACCGCGTCGGCGTTCATGTGTTTCGGCAGCGGCAGCTGCACCAGAATCCCATGCACGGCCGGATCGGCGTTGAGCTTCGCGATCAGCGCCAGCAGCGTCGCCTCGTCCACCTCCGCCGGCAGCTTGTGCTCATAGGAGTTCATGCCGACCTCGACGGTCATCTTGCCCTTGGAGCGGACATAGACCTCGGAGGCCGGATCCTCCCCGACCAGCACCACGGCGAGGCCGGGGGTGAGGCCATGATCGGATTTCAGCCGCGCCACATGGGCGGCGACTTTCTCCCGCACGCTGGCCGCGAAGGCCTTTCCGTCAATGATCGTGGCTGACATGGTTCTCTCCTTCAGGCGGGGTCAACGGTGATTTCGGTCCTCACCGAATTGGCGATGAAACAGGCGTGGTGCGCTTCCTCATGCAGCGCCGCCTCGCCGGCCGCGTCCGGCCCCTCGATCCAGTCGATCCGGGGGCGGAGCCTGACGCGCGACACCCAGAGCGCGCCGGCCGCGTTCTTCTCCATCACGCCCTCGGCCCGGTCCTCGTAAGATGAGGCCGCATAGCCCCTGCGCCGCGCGAGGTCCAGAAACCACAGCATGTGGCAGGCGGCGATGGCGGCGACGAAGGCCTCCTCCGGATCGACCCCGGCCGGATCGGACCAGGGCGCGGGCACGATGCCGGGCGAAGGCGAGCCGGCGACCACCGCGCCGCCGTCGAAATGCAGCTCATGCGCACGCGAATAGCGGCCCGAGGGCATGTCCCCCCCGCCCAGCCGCCAGATCACCTTCGCCTCGTGCCTCATCTCAGCCT
>JBKECG010000219.1:0-2336 GCA_047974395.1 Pikeienuella sp.
TCGGCGTCGATCTCGACCTCTCCCGCCATGCGTCGGTCGAGATAGATCCGCACGGTGGAGCCCTCCGGCGCGCGGCCCCGCAACACCACTTGGCCTTCGGCGTCATAGGTGATCGCATCCAGCGCCACCCCGTCCGCCTCGCCGCGCTCCGGTCCCTGCAGAACGCTGAGGCCGGACGCTTCCGGGCGCAGGACCAGCGGGGTTTCAGCCTCGCCGGCGCCGACGATGAAAACCGGGTCGGAAACCCCGGCGGGGGCGTCCGGCGCCGGTTCTTCGGCTGTCTCCTCAGGCGCTTCCGCCTCGGGCGCGTCCCCGGCCTTCAGCCTAGCGACCACTTTTTGCGCCTGATCCGGGGCCGGGCTGGCGTTGATCATCGCGACGAAACCGCCATCGGCGCCGGCGCGCACGGCGCCGACCACCTGGCCGTCGATCAGGATCTCCACCTCCGCATGGGGCTGCGCGCGCCCGGCGACCAGCCCGGCGCCGTCAGGCTCGATCCGCACGATATCGAGCGCGGGCGCCTCCCCGGCCGGCCCCGGCCGCGGCTCCTCCGCCGTCGCGGCGTCCGTCGCGGTTTCAGGCGCGGCGGCGGGCGGCGCTTCCGGTTCCGGCTCCGCCTCCTGCTCCGGCGCGGCGGCCTGTTCCGGCGTGGATGGCGGCTCCCTCAACAGCCACCACGCGATCCCGCCCGCGATCAGAAGACCGCAGACCGCCCCCGCGACCCTGCCTGTTGCGGCGCCGACCGGCATCATTCGCGCTCCCGCCTTGTCATGAAACCTTCATGGCCCGAAAACATGCGGGAAGTCGAGCGTCATGACTGCGGCGCTTGTCGCATAGGACATGATAAGGGCCTGAAAATCATGAAGACGATCTGCGTTTACTGCGGCTCGCGCGATGGCGACGATCCCGCTTTCGCCGTGGCGGCGGAGGCCATCGGCGCCGGGATCGCCGCGCGCGGCATGGGCCTTGTCTACGGGGCCGGCGATGTCGGGCTGATGGGCCGGGTGGCGAGCGCGGCGCTGAAGGGCGGCGCGCCGGTCGCCGGGATCATCCCCCAACACCTCAGAAGCCGCGAGATTGATCGCCATGACCTGACCGAACTGATCACGGTGGAGACGATGCATGAGCGCAAGATGGAGATGTTCCGCCGCGCCGACGCCTTCATCGCCCTGCCCGGCGGGCCGGGCACGCTGGACGAGCTGATCGAGCTGCTGACATGGCGCCAGCTCGGCCTCCATGCGAAACCCGCGCATCTGCTCAATCTCGGCGGATACTGGGACCCGCTATTGCGTCTTCTGGAGCGCACCGTCGAGCGCGGTTTCGCCAGCGAGAGCTTCCTTTCCTATCTGACGCCGCATGCGGCGCCCGAGGCGCTGCTGGACGCGCTCTGAACGCGAAGGGCCCGCGCCGTTCCCCGGCGCGGGCCCCGTTCCGGTCGTCGGCGAGGCTCAGCCGAGCCGCGCCGCCACATTCTCCCAGTTCACCAGCTTGTCGAGGAAGTTGGTGAGATAGGCCGGCCGCTTGTTGCGGAAGTCGATGTAATAGGAATGCTCCCACACATCGCAGCCCAGAAGCGCGGTCTGGCCGAAGCAGAGCGGGTTCACGCCGTTCTCGGTCTTGGTGACCTTCAGCCCGCCAGCCGTATCCTTCACCAGCCCGCACCAGCCGGAGCCGACCTGCGCCGCGCCGGCGGCGGCGAATTCTTCCTTGAATTTCGCGACCGAACCGAAGCTGTCGTTGATCGCCTTCTCCAGCGCGCCGGGCATGGCGCCTGATTTCGGGCCCATCATCTCCCAGAACTGGCAATGGTTCCAATGCTGCGAGGCGTTGTTGAAGATCCCGTTCTGGGCGACCGCGCCCTTCTGATAGGTCCCCTTGACGATCGCCTCGACGCTCTTGCCTTCCCACTCGGTGCCGGCGATCAGCTTGTTGCCGTTATCGACATAGGCCTTGTGGTGAAGGTCGTGGTGGAATTCCAGCGTCTCCTTCGACATGCCGCCGGCGGCGAGCGCGTCATGGGCGTAGGGAAGATCGGGAAGCTCAAATGCCATGGTCAGGCCCTCTCTCATGCTTAAGGCGTTTCGATCCCGACCGGATATAGCCCGGTTTCCCGGGCGCCGCATCCCCTGCGTTCATGACCGGCGAAAAGAATCCGGGATCAGACCGCGATCAGCGCGGCCGCGACCCTGCGCCCTTCGGACAGGAGCACGTTATAGGTGCGGCAGGCGGAGCCTGTGGGCATGATCTCCGCGCCGAGCCCCGCCGCCTCCAGCGCCGCGCGCGCGGCCCGGTCGAGCGGCGCGATATCCTCGCCCATGCCGATCAGCAGCACGTCT
>JBKECG010000299.1:0-4709 GCA_047974395.1 Pikeienuella sp.
ATCCCCGAAGCCGAATGGCTGAGTATCGGCAGATTGACGTTGGCCGAGGCGAAATCCGGGATCGCCGGGCGCGGATCGGAGCCGGAATAGGAAATTCCGGCCCGCTGGGGCGGCCGCTCCCCGCCCGGCTCGTTGTTGAGGATCACCCCGAGCACGACCGGGGATTCCGCGATAACGGCCGCGAAAACCGCGTCATGATCGCGAAGCGCGTCATCCAGCTTCGCCTCGGCGCCGGGATCGAACTTGCGCCAGCTTTCGACCACGCGCGCCGGCGAGGTGCGGTCAGGTTCCGCGAACACCACGTCGAAGGCGATGGAGAGCGCGCCGAGCGTGGTCAGCCGCCGGGTCAGCTCCGCCATCTCGGTGCGCGGCCAGGGCCATTGCCCGAGTGCGCGCAGCGATTTCACGTCAATATCGACCACCGCGACCGGCACCGAAAGGTCGATCTGGCGCGGCTTCAGCCGCTGATACTGGTCAAAGGCGGCCTCGTTGACCGCCCGCAGCCCGGCCGGGTTCATGACCTGAAGCGCAAGCACCAGAACCGTCGCGCCCAGCCCGTAGAAAAAGGGAAGCCAGCGGAATTCGGTGCGCCGCCTCTTCCTCATCTGTCGGTTCCGGCGGCGCAGGCGTCGCCAGATGCGATAGAGCCGGACCGGATTTCTGAACTTCACTCGCCAACCCCCTCGGCGGCGTCGACAATCGCGCGCGGCATTCAAATCGGCGACAGTTTCATCGCCCTTAACGCCTCGAACGCCGGCCGGGCGACGGCCGCCACTTCCGCCAGATGCGGCGCCAGCGGACGCGCCGCCGTCGGCGGGGCGAAGCCGGTCGAGCCGATCACCGCCTTGTACCAATGCGCCGCCCAGACCCCGTCGCTCTCGCGCATGCCCGGCGCCCAGGAGAGCATCGCCGGATCGAAACCGATCTCCAGCGCGGCGCAGAGCGCGCGCAGCATGCCTTCGGGATCGGCGCGCACGTCCTCCGCCTCGATCACCGGCGGGGGGCGGCCGGTCGCGGCCTCGATATCGGCGATCAGGGCGGTCATCTGCGGCACGCCCAGATCCTCCAGCGTCGGGCGCGGGCGGCGGTCGTCGAAACTGGCGGCGACATGTTCGGGCGCGCGGATCAGCACCGCATGGCGACATCCGCCAAGCCATGCGCGCGGGAAACCCGGCAGCATGTGATGGCTCATGTGCTTCTGATACCAGATCGCCCGCCCGCCCGGCGCCGGCCCGAGGCAGAGCCGCGCCACCGCTTCCGGGTCGGTCGATTGGGAGGCCAGGATCTTCGCCCTCATCGGATGATCAACGCCGCTGGCGGCGAGATAGGCGGCGTAGAATGGCTCGTCCAGCACCGCGCAATCGGCCCGCGCGCCAAAGCTGCGCATCATCGCGGTCGAAAGATTGCGCGGCCCGGACCACATGGCGATGCGGATCGGCTCAGCCATCTCGCCCCTCCGCCGCGCGGGCCTGAAGATCGGCGTAGAGCGCGCGCATCCGGCGCGCCATCGGGCCGGGCGTCGCCGCCCCCTCCTCCAGCACCGGGCCGAGCCTGCGCCCGTCCACCTCCCGCACCGGGGTCAGCCCGGCGAAGGTGCCGGTGACGAAGGCCTCGTCGGCTGTGTAGACGTCATGGAGCGAGAAGGGTTTTTCAAAGGCCGGAATCCCGGCCTCGCGCGCGCAGTCCAGCACCGCGCGCCTGGTGACGCCGCCAAGGCAGTACATGCCGGTGGAGGTCCAGATCTCGCCCTCCCTGACGATGAAGAAATGCGTGGAGTTGCAGGTCGCCACCGCGCCCGAAGGGTCGAGCATCAGCGCCTCGTCCGCCCCGGCCTTCGCCGCCTGGATGCAGGCCTGGATGCAGTTCAGCTTGGAATGGGAGTTCAGCTTCTGGTCCTGCGCGTCGGGCGCGGTGCGCCGGATCGTGGAGGTGAAGAGCGACAGCCCCCGCTCATTGGTCTTCGCCGCCTTGTATTCGGGGATGATCACCACGGTCGGCGGCGTCACCGTCACCCGCGGGTCCTGGTAGGGCGTGGCGCGAACGCCCCGGCTGACCATCAGGCGGATATGGACGCCATCCTCCATCCCGTTCGCCTCAAGACAATCGAAAAGCCGCGCCCGCATCTCCGCCGGCGGGATCATGTTCTCGAAATCCAGCACCCGCGCGCCGCCATAGAGCCGCGCCAGATGCCGGGTGAGAAAGGGAATGCGCCCGGATTTCAGGCGCAGCCCCTCCCATATCCCGTCGCCGAGCATGAAGTTGGAATCGAAGACGGAGACGACCGCCTGTCCGCGCGGGACCATTTCTCCATTGATCGAGATCAGCACGGTCTCGTTGCGCGGATCGGCCTCATGGGCGTGGGCGCCGTAGCTCATGAGGGCGCTCCCACCGCGTCGGGATGGGCGGTCTGAAAAGCGTTGAGCGAGCGGCAATGCGTCTCGATCTCGCGGAGCGTCGGATAGGGTTCCAGATCCACCTCCCATCGCCTGGCGTTGTAAAGCTGCGGGATCAGGCAGCAATCCGCCAACCCCGGCGCATCGCCATGGACAAAACCGCCGGTCCGCCCTCGCGCGGCCATCGCCTCCACCGCGGCGAGGCCCTTTGGGATGAAAGCGTGCATCCAGTTCTTCATCGCGCCTTTCTCGCCGCCGGTGACATGGCGGGCGACGGAGAGATTGCAGACCGGGTGGATCTCCATCGCGATGGCGGCGGCGATGGCGCGCACGCGATGGCGGGCGGCGGGGTCTTCGGGGATCAGGCGGATCTCGGGGCGGGTCTCGTCCAGATATTCGATGATCGGCAGCGACTGGGTCAGGACCAGCCCGTCGATCTCCAGCGTCGGGACCAGACCCTGAGGATTGCGCGCCAGATTCCCGGCCCCGCGATGCTCATCGGTCAGAAGGTTCACCGGAACCGCGCGACAGGCGATCCCCTTCAGGTTCAGCGCGATCCGGACCCGATAGGCGGCCGAGGACCGCCAGTAGTCATAGAGAACGACCTCACCCATGATGCGCCTCCTTCCATTGCGGGGAGCGTGCCGATTTCGCGCTCCGGCCGCAAGCCGCGCGCCAAAGATTTCCCGCCCCGCGCGCCGCGCCGTCAAGATCGCGCATGACGCGCCGGCGGCGCCGGGCTATGACATTCATGTCGAGAGGGATCCAACAGGGGGGATGCGCATGACGCCCGGGGAAGTCGAACGTTTTCAGGAAGACGGCGCGATCTGCCTGCGCGGCGCTTTCGCCGACTGGGTGGATGTGATCGCCGCCGGGATCGCCCGCAACATGGAGGAGCCGGGCGAATACGCCTCCGAAAACGCGGTGACGGAGGGGCGGTTCTTCGACGATTACTGCAACTGGACCCGAATCCCCGAAATCGAGCGCGTGGTGCGCGACAGCCCTGCTGCGCGGATCGCGGCCGAGGCGATGCGCTCGGAACGGGCGCAGTTCTTTCACGACCATGTGCTGGTCAAGGAGCCGGGCACGGCGAAACCCACCCCCTGGCATCAGGACGCGCCCTATTATTTCGTGACCGGTAGACAGACGGTCAGCTTCTGGATTCCGGTCGATCCGGTGGAGGATGCGACATTGCGCCTGATCGCCGGCTCGCATCGCTGGGAGCGGATGGTCCGCCCGGTGAGCTGGGCCGATGACAGCGATTTCTATCAGGGCGATCAGGAATGGACCCCGGTTCCCGACCCGGACGCCGACCCCGGCGAAACCCGCGTCCTCGAATGGGCGATGGCGCCCGGCGATTGCGTGATCTTCGATTTCCACACCGCCCATGGCGCGCGCGGCAACCCGCATGGCGCGCGCCGCCGCGCGCTCTCGCTCCGCTGGGTCGGGGATGACGCGCGCTATGTCGAGCGGCCGGGCCGCACCTCTCCGCCCTATCCGGGGCACGGAATGAAACCCGGCGAGCGGCTGCGCGAAGACTGGTTCCCGGTGATCGCGCGATAGGTGCCGCGCTCAGCGGCTTCGTTTCGCGATCACGGCGGAAAGCGGGACAAGTTCGGCCGAGACGCCCGCCTTCACGCTGATCCAGCGCCGGACCCCGGCGATCACCGCCGGGCCGGCCTCGGCCACCGCGACGATGGCGCCGTCGCGGCGCGCGTCGAACGCCGCGCGCTCCAGCGCCTGATAGACCATGCCGGCGTTGGCGATCTCGTCGATCCGCCGCCCGGCCGGCGCCGCCGGCAGGTTCCGCCCCTCGGCCGCGCGAAAGGCGCTCGACCCGCCGATGGCGGTGAGATCGACCAGCGCCGCGCCGTCATCGCCCAGCATGCGGACCAGGGCGGGAAGATCCGCGCCCGGCGCGATCCCGACCAGCGCCACGCCGATCACCGGCCCGGCCCCGGAAAGATCGACAAGATCGACCGGGGCGGCGTCGAGCCTGTATTCGACCAGCGTCTCATGACCCGCGCGGCGCAAGACCTCCGCCAGGCCGGCCGGATCGGGCGCCTCGGGCGCGACGCCGACCGCCACCCGCCCGGCCAGCGGCGCCAGATCCATCGGCGCGGCCCCTTCGCCCCCGGCCCCGGTCAGGAGAATCGCGAGCAGCGGCCGGGAGAGGTCGCCGTCGAAGGGCGTCGAGTTGATCTCCAGCAGCGGCCCGGCCGGCCCGCTCTCGGGCGCGGGGGCGGCGGCGCGCGTCGGCGCCGCCGGCGGCGCGTCGGTTCGTTGCGGCGGCAGGCTGGAGCCGGGAATCAGCCC
>JBKECG010000339.1:0-6031 GCA_047974395.1 Pikeienuella sp.
GTTTCGCCAACCCGTTCGTCGCCGCCGAAAAGGGCTTCATCGACGAGGTGATCCGCCCCCAATCCACCCGCCGGCGCGTGGCGCGGGCCTTTGCGGCGCTCAGGACCAAGCAGCTTTCGAAGCCGTGGAAGAAACACGACAATCTTCCGCTCTGAAACGAAAAACGCCGGAGGAGGACGCATGACCAAGCTATGGAAAGGCCAGGCCTTCACGATCTCGCAACCCGATTCCTCGGCTTTCGAGGGCGGGCTGCGGGCGTTCTTCGAATATCGCAAGCTCGGGATCGGCGAGGCGACGAAGGGGAAATACGACGCCCATGTGATCCGCGCCGTGCCGGGGCGGGAAAGCCCGGCGACATGGCACAGGCATGAGCTGGATTTCCAGATGGTCTATGTGCTGAAGGGCTGGGTGGTGTTCGAATATGAGGGGGAGGGCGAGCATCTCCTGCGCGCCGGGTCCTGTGTGTTGCAGCCGCCGGGGATCAGGCATCGCGAGGTCAGGCATTCGGACGATATGGAGCTGATCGAGATCATCTCCCCGGCCGAATTCGCCACCGCCGAGGCGAGCGCGCCATGAGCGGCCCGCTTTTCCACATGATCGGCGGCGGGCCGCGCCCGGTCGCGCCCTTCTCCCAAGCGGTGGAGATGGATGGCTGGGTGATGCTCACCGGCCAGATGCCGACCGACCCGGCCGCGCCCGACGCGGCCCTGCCCGAGGGGATCGAGGCGCAGACGGCGCGGGTGATGGAGAATCTGAAGATCGTCCTCGCCGGGCTGGGGCTGGATCTCTCGCATGTGTTGCAATGCCGTTGCTACCTGACCGGGTTCGAGCGCGATTTCGACCGGTTCAACGAGGTCTACAAGAGCTATTTCCCGGAAGACCGCCGCCCGGCCCGGACCACGATCGGTGTCACCACGCTGGCGGTCGGCGCGCTGGTGGAGATCGACATGCTGGCCAAAAGGCCATGATGAAACAGCCATGATCAAGCACAAGGGCATGCCGGGCCGCTTCCCCGGCACCGACCACCAGTTCACGATTCGCCATGGCGCGAAACGGGCGACGAAGCTCGTCGCGCGCCCGCGCCACGCCGACCGGCGGCCCGCGGATCTGGAGGTGGACGCGTTCTTTCTCGCCTCCCTGATCGACCTTTACGGCGACGATCCCTTCGCACGCGGCAATCTCGACGCGGGCAGGCTTTCCTGGCTGTTCGGGCGCGAAATCCTGTCGGCGGAGCGGGAGTTCGACCCTGAATCCTATGAAGCCATGCTGCGCATCGACCTCGACGTCGCGGCGAAGTCCTTTCCGGAGGCGATGCCGCGGTGATGTTTCCGAAGACGACAGGGTCCGCCGAAAAATGTGAGCGCGAAGCACATGTTTTCGCCACATTCGCCGGCGATAGGCGTCCCCCTGCGGTCTTGCTTCGGGAAGGGGACGCCCCATGCGTCTGGAACATGTCGTCGCCGGCATCATCATCATCGTGGCGCTCACCGCTTGCGCCGCCGGCCCCGACTCGCATGTGGATCGCGCGCCCGTCGCCGCGCCGCTCGCCGCCGACCGGGGCTGAGGCGGGCCTGACCGACCCGACCGGGGCGCGGCTCGCCGGTCCGATCAACGAGACAGATTTCGCGAAAAGGCCCGGCGCCGGAAGCCGCGGCCTTTTTGCGCCTTTCGCATGCCGTCACGCGGCCGATGGCGCCCGTCGCCGCGCCCCGGAGAGAAAAGAGGGACCGAGATGTTCAAGAAGATCCTGATCGCCAATCGCGGCGAGATCGCCTGCCGCGTCATCAAGACGGCGAAGAAGATGGGGATCGCGACGGTGGCGGTCTATTCCGACGCCGACCGGGGCGCGCTGCATGTGAAGATGGCCGATGAGGCGGTGCATATCGGCCCGCCGCCGGCCAACCAGTCCTATATCGTGATCGACAGGATCATGGAGGCGATTCGCCAGACCGGGGCTGAGGCGGTGCATCCGGGCTACGGCTTCCTTTCCGAGAACAGGCTCTTCGCCGAGGCGCTGGAGAAGGCGGGCGTCGCCTTCATCGGCCCGCCCGCTTCCGCGATCGAGGCGATGGGCGACAAGATCACCTCCAAGAAGCTCGCGGCCGAGGCCGGGGTCTCCACCGTGCCGGGCCATATGGGGCTGATCGCGGATGCGGAGGAGGCGGTGAAGATCGCCGCGAAGATCGGCTATCCGGTGATGATCAAGGCCTCCGCCGGCGGCGGCGGCAAGGGCATGCGCATCGCCTGGAACGACGCCGACGCGCGCGAGGGTTTCCAGTCTTCGAAGAACGAGGCGGCGGCGAGTTTCGGCGACGACCGGATCTTCATCGAGAAATTCGTCACCCAGCCCCGGCATATCGAGATCCAGGTGCTGGCCGACAGTCATGGGAACTGCATCTATCTGAACGAGCGCGAATGCTCGATCCAGCGCCGGAACCAGAAGGTGATCGAGGAGGCGCCGAGCCCGTTCCTCGACGAAGCCACCCGCCGCGCCATGGGCGAGCAGGCGGTGGCGCTGGCCAAGGCGGTGAATTACGCCAGCGCCGGCACGGTGGAGTTCATCGTCGATGGAGAGCGGAATTTCTATTTCCTGGAGATGAACACGCGGCTTCAGGTCGAACATCCGGTGACCGAGCTGATCACCGGGATTGATCTGGTCGAACAGATGATCCGCGTCGCCGATGGCGAGAAGCTCTCGATCGCGCAGAAGGATGTCGGCATCAACGGCTGGGCGATGGAAAGCCGGCTCTACGCCGAGGACCCCTATCGCGGCTTCCTGCCCTCCATCGGCCGGCTCACCCGCTATCGCCCGCCGGCGGAGGTTCCGGGGCGGGTCAGGAACGACACCGGCGTCTATGAGGGCGGCGAGATCTCCATGTATTACGATCCGATGATCGCCAAGCTCTGCTCCTGGGGCGAGACGCGGGGCGAAGCCATCGCCGAGATGCGCGGTGCGCTGGACGAGTTCGAGGTCGAGGGGATCGGCCATAACCTGCCCTTCCTCTCGGCGGTGATGGACCATCCGAAATTCACCGCCGGCGACATGACCACCGCCTTCATCGCCGAGGAATGGCCCGAAGGTTTCGAGGGCGCGGCGCTGGACCCGGAGAGCCTGCGCAAGGTCGCGGCGGCGGCGGCGGCGATGCGCCGGGTGGCGGAAATCCGCTCCGCCCGCATCTCCGGCCGCATGTCGAACCATGAACGCAAGGTCGGGCGCGACTGGGCGGTGAGCCTTCAGGGCGAGGTTTTCGCTGTCGCCATCGACGCCGATCAGGGCGGGGCCACGGTCGATTTCGAGGATGGCGGGCGCCATCGCGTCGTCTCCGACTGGACCCCGGGGCGGACGCTGGCCATGGTCGATGTGGATGGCGAGCGGCTGGCGCTGAAGGTGGACGAGATCCCCTCCGGCTTCCGCATGCGCCACCGGGGCGCGGCTCTGAAGGTCCATGTCCGCACCCCGCGTCAGGCGGAGCTGGCGGCGCTGATGCCGGAAAAGCTGCCGCCCGACACCTCGCGGCTGCTGCTCTGCCCGATGCCGGGGCTGGTCGTTTCCATCGCCGTCGCCGAGGGCGACGAGGTGCAGGAGGGGCAGGCGCTCTGCACCGTCGAGGCGATGAAGATGGAAAACGTGCTCCGCGCCGAGCGCAAGGGCGTGGTCGCGAAGATCAACGCCGAGGCGGGGGCGAGCCTCGCCGTGGATGATGTGATCATGGAGTTCGAATAGGCGGCGGTCCCGCGTCATGCGCCATGTCTTCCTGCTGATCCCCGTCTTCAGCGCGGCCCTGGTCGGGTTTGCGCTCTGGATCGTCATGGCGCTCCCGCGCCCTCTGGACGCGCGGGTGGCGCAGGCGGTGGTGGCCGGCGCGCTTGTGGGCGTCGGCTGGGCGGTGACCTTCCTGATGCAGGAATACCGGCGCTGGCGCGAGCGGCGCGATGGCCGGCTCGATCTGCAACTGGCGCTGCGGGCGGAGATCAGCGATGCGTTCGCGGAAAATGACGAAGAGACGCTCATTGCTCATGGCGAAGAGATGGCGGCGCGCATCCTCCGGGCGGGGGATGAAAAGGGCGAGGTCTTTCACGTCTTTGTGCCGAAGCCGGTGAACCTGACGGTTTTCAACGCGCTGTCGGACCGTATCCACCTGCTCGATGCGCTGATGGTCGATTCAGTGATCTGGTTCTACAGTCAGGCCGCCGATGTGCAGGCTTTCGCCGAAGATCTGCGCTCGCGCGATTATCGCCAACTCCCCGCGACGCGGCGCGCGCAGGCTTACGGGCATTATGTCGACATGCAGATCGAGGCGTTGAAACGCAAAACCACCGCCATCAGCGCCTTGACCGAGGCGATTGGCGATGAGGACGAGATCGCGATGAACGATGCGCGGCTGAAACGTCGCGCCGAACGGAAGGCCGAGTTGCGCGCCTGGCTCAATAGCCGGGTTGCGGGCCGGAACGGCCGGTGACCGGTTCCTGCGAAGGCACTCTGCGGGTCGTCTTGTTGACCGCTTTCATCCCTGCGGCTCCCTTTGCTGACCGCACCAAGCGTAACTTACACTATACCGTAAAAATAGGCGCGCAGCCCCGCATATGCAAGCCGGGAGCGCGCGCGCGCTCAGTCGGTCAGCCCGCGGCGCTCGTCGATCTCGCGGCGGCGGATCGGGGTGCGGTCGATCAGGCGGATCAGCGCGTCGGCGGAGATCGGCCGGGGCGCGCGCTGGATGATCGCGCCGTCCTTGTCGATGATCACCAGCATGAAGCCGCGCGGGCGCAGTTTCCGGCGAAGCGGCTCGCGCGCCGCGGGATCGGTATCGGTCAGCACCACGACATCGCGGGCCTCCAGCCCCGCGGCGCGGTCCTCAAGGCCCTGCATCTGCTCCTGAAAGCGCGGATCGCGGGCGTTGTCGGCGAAGACGACGACCGGACGCGCCTCCCAGAGATAGGCGGCGAGCGGGTCTTCGTCGGCCGGCGCCGGCGCTGCGGAAAGCATGAGCGCGGCGGCGAGACCCCTGTATATTCCCGTGGCGTTCAACATCCGTCTTCTCCCCCGAGGACTGAACATAACCACCATGGCGCGCATTGCGAGACCCGCCGCGCCGCCGCCGCCGCATGGCGGCGCGATATTCACCCGCATGGCGACGCGGCGCCCGGCGCGCCGGTTTCAAGGAGGCCCGAATGAGCAACAAACCCGATCTCGACGCCTGGCGCGCCCTCGCCGGGAAGGAGCTGAAGGGCCGCGACCCGGATGAGCTGATCTGGAAGACGCCCGAGGGCGTTGACGTCAAGCCGCTCTATACCGAGGCGGACGCCGCCGGGCTCACGCATCTCGGCACGCTCCCCGGCGCCGCGCCCTTCCTGCGCGGGCCGCGCGCGACCATGTACGCCGGCCGGCCCTGGACCATCCGCCAATATGCCGGCTTCTCCACGGCGGAGGAATCCAACGCCTTCTACCGGCGCGGCCTCGCCGCCGGGCAGCAGGGGGTTTCGGTCGCTTTCGACCTCGCCACCCATCGCGGCTATGACAGCGATCACCCGAGGGTGATCGGCGATGTAGGCAAGGCCGGCGTGGCGATCGACTCGGTCGAGGACATGAAGATCCTGTTCGACGGCATCCCGCTGGATCAGGTCTCGGTCTCCATGACCATGAACGGCGCGGTGATCCCGGTGCTGGCCAGCTTCATCGTCGCCGGCGAGGAGCAGGGGGTGGAGCGGGCGAAGCTCTCGGGGACCATCCAGAACGACATCCTCAAGGAGTTCATGGTCCGCAACACCTATATCTACCCGCCCGAGCCCTCGATGCGGATCGTCTCCGACATCATCGGCTACACGGCGGCGGAGATGCCGAAATTCAACTCGATCTCGATCTCCGGCTATCACATGCAGGAGGCCGGGGCGACGCTGGTGCAGGAACTGGCCTTCACCCTCGCCGACGGCAAGGAATATGTCCGCGCCGCCATCGAGGCGGGAATGGATGTGGACAGGTTCGCGGGCCGGCTCTCCTTCTTCTTCTGCATCGGCATGAATTTCTTCATGGAGG
>JBKECG010000009.1:0-4119 GCA_047974395.1 Pikeienuella sp.
GCGCTGGCGCGGTTTCATGGCGGCGGGCGCGGCGCGGCGGAGCGGATCGACCGCGCGCTCGACGCCTACGGCGCCCGCCCCGGCGCCCCGGTGCGGCAGGCGATGGGATACAGGCGCCTCGCCAGCGGCGGGACCACGATCATATTCGACGCCGGCGATGACGAACGCCCGGTCGATCAGGCCGCCTGCGCCGGTCTTTTCTGTTTCGAGGCCGCGCTCGGCCGCCGGCCCTTCGTCGTCAATTGCGGCCCCGGCGCCCGGCTCGGCCCGGAATGGGACGAGGCGACCCGCGCCGCGGCGGCGCATAACGGACTTTCGCTTGACGACACGCCGATGGCCGCGCCCGGCCATGTCAGCGCCGTTCGCGAGGGGGACGAGACCGGGCTGCGGCTGATCGCCGAGCATGACGGCTGGATGGAAAGCCGCGGGCTGATCCATCAGCGCCGGATCTTCCTCTCCGGCGATGGCGGGGACCTGCGGGGGACGGATCTGCTCACCGCCGCCGGCCCCGGCCCGCGCGCGGCGTTCGACCAGGGAACGGAGGGGCTCGGCGCGCGTTTCACGCTCCGCTTTCACCTGCATCCGGATGTGGAGGCGGAACTGTTCCTCGCCGGCTCGGCGGTGAAGCTCCGCCCCGGCGGCGGCGAGACCTGGATCATGCGCCAGTCGGGGGGCGCGCTCTCGCTGGAGAAGAGCGCCTATATCGACGAGGACCGCATCGCCCCGCGCGCGACAAAACAGATTGTGGTCAGGGCGCTGATGAAGGATTACAGGGGCGAGGTGAAATGGACGTTCCGCCGCGCGGAGACCGCCACCCCCGCAGCGAGCGCCGCCCCAGCCGAGGCCTGAGCCCAGAAGGACCAATCCGATGACCAATGACCGAACGCCGATCCGGCGCGCGCTGATCTCCGTTTCCGACAAGACCGGGCTGGAGGCTTTCGCCGCCGCGCTGGCGGCCGCGGGCGTGGAGCTGATCTCCACCGGCGGCACGGCGAAGGCGCTGCGCGCGGCGGGGCTGGCGGTCAGGGACGTGGCGGAGCTGACCGGTTTCCCCGAGATGATGGACGGGCGGGTCAAGACGCTGCATCCGATGGTCCATGGCGGCTTGCTGGCGCTGCGCGACGACGCGGGCCATCTCAAGGCGATGGAGACCCACGGAATCGCGCCGATCGACCTGCTGGTGGTCAATCTCTACCCGTTCGAGGCCACGGTCGCCGCCGGCGCCTCCTATGAGGATTGCGTCGAGAATATCGACATCGGCGGCCCGGCGATGATCCGCGCCGCCGCCAAGAACCACGCCCATGTCGCGGTGGTGGTGGACGGCGCCGATTACGAGCCGCTCCTGGCGGAGATCGCGGCCGGCGGCCCTTCGCTCGCCTTCCGCAAGCGCCTCGCCCAGACCGCCTATGCGCGCACCGCCGCCTATGACGCCGCGGTCTCGGGCTGGATGGCCGGCGCGATCGGCGAGGAGACCCCGCGCCGGCGCGCCTTCGCCGGCGAGTTGCGCCAGACCATGCGCTATGGCGAGAATCCGCATCAGCGCGCGGCCTTCTACGCGGACGGCTCCACCCGCCCCGGCGTCGCCACCGCGACGCAGCATCAGGGCAAGGAGCTGAGCTACAACAATATCAACGACACCGACGCCGCCTATGAGCTGGTGGCGGAATTCGCGCCCGCTGACGGCCCCGCCTGCGCGATCATCAAGCACGCCAATCCCTGCGGCGTGGCGACCGGCGCGTCTCTGGCGGAGGCTTACACGCGCGCCTTCGATTGCGACCGCACCTCCGCCTTCGGCGGCATCGTCGCGGTGAACCGGGAACTGGACGAGGAGACCGCGAAGCTCATCACCGAGATCCTCACCGAAGTCGTCATCGCGCCCTCAGCCACCGACGGCGCGAAAGCCGTCTTCGCCGCGAAGAAGAACCTGCGCCTGCTGACCGCCGGCGCCCTGCCCGACCCGGCGGCGGCGAGCCTCGCCTTCCGCCAGGTCGCCGGCGGCTTCCTCGTGCAGGACCGCGACAATGGCGTGATCGCCCCCGCAGATCTGAAGGTGGTGACGAAACGTCAGCCGACCGCGCAGGAACTGGCCGACATGCGCTTCGCCCGGATCGTCGCCAAACACGTGAAATCCAACGCCGTCATCTACGCGAAAGACGGCGCCACGGTCGGCGTCGGCGCCGGCCAGATGAGCCGGGTCGATTCGACCCGCATCGCCGCCCGCAAGGGCGAGGACATGGCCGAGGCGCTCGGGCTGTCGCAAAGCCCGGTCAGGGGCGCGGTGGTCGCCTCCGACGCCTTCTTCCCCTTCGCCGACGGGCTGATCACCGCCGCCGAAGCCGGCGCCGCCGCGGTGATCCAGCCCGGCGGCTCGATGCGCGACGCCGAGGTGATCGCGGCGGCGGACGAGCGCGGCCTCGCGATGGTGTTCACCGGCATGCGGCATTTCCGGCATTGAGGGGACGGGGACCGGCTCTGGCGGCAATCTCCCCCGATCGCCCATGAGTCCGGGGTTCTGAAGATATAAATGGACCCCGCATCTCCCGGATAGAGCCGCCCCTTGTCGGTCGAATCGATCTGAAGGGCATGATCCGCGCCCTCCGGCCAGATGGAGCCCTGTATCCAGGTCGGCCACCCGCCCAGCTTGCTGGGGATTGCGGGCCCATCCAGATGTTCAGGAGCGCGATCCCCTGAAACACGGCCGGGACCTCCGGCAATTCGTCGACGCGGATTTGCAGGACCGGATGCATGAGCCGGCCCGATTGCGAACAGACGGGTTCGCTTTCGCCCGCAGCGCCAAGGAAATCGCCGCCCCACCAACTCGCGGCGCGGTTGTCCTTCTCGGGTCTGGCGCCGCCGATTTCTCCAAACAGGGCGGGCCTCGCCAGTTCATCCAGCCGGTCGACCGCCCGCATCTCCTGCGCCGACGGCGCGCCGGGCGCCGGGCGCCGCCACGACCTTCTGCGACCGCATTTCACCGGAACCGGATATTGACCTGATCCAACGCCATACCATCCGCGCGCCATATCAGAAGCGCGCCTTGCGAACAGGATCAGAGCCCTGAATTCGGGCGAGAAACGCCGCCGTGGCGCCCAAACGAAAAAGCCCCGCCAGAGGCGGGGCCATCGTTTCGCCGGATCGCCACTTTCAGTGGAGCTTCGCGCCGACCTCCTTGATCGAGGCGTCGATCAGCTCCGCCCCGCTCTTCTTGGTCATGTTCTTCGCGATCACATCGCGGGCGGCGGAGATCGCCACGGCGACGGCGCGGTCGCGGACCTCTTTCATCGCAGCGGCCTCGGCCGAGGCGATCTGGTCCTCGGCGGTCTTCAGCCGGCGGGAGATGGAGTGTTCCAGCTCGGCCTTGCCCAGTTCGGCGGCGCGAAGGGCCTCGGCCCGGGCGCGCTCCACGATCTCGGCGGCCTGCTTCTCCACTTCCTTCTGCTTGCGCTCATAGGAGGCGAGAAGGCTCTGCGCCTCTTCGCGAAGCTGGCGGGCCTCCTCCAGCTCGGTGCGGATACGATCCGCCCGCGCGTCGAGAAGCGCGCCGATCTTGCCCGGAACCTTCAGATAGATCAGGAGCGCGATGAAGAGAACCGTCGACAGCGTGACGACGAGATTGGAGTCTCCGAAGAAGCTCATCATCCGTTATCCCTTCGCGATCTGGGCGACGGCGGCGCGCGCGGCCTTGTCGTCGCCCATGCCGGGCGCGACCGAGTCGATCTCCGCGCCGTCCGTTTCGGCGGCGTCTTCCTCGACCGCCTCCAGCGGGCTGGCGCGGATGGCGTCGATGCGTTTCTCGCGCTCGGCGGCGCGGGCGGCGATTTCGGCGTCGGCCTTGGCCACGGCCTCGTCGACCTCTTTCTGGATCTCGTCGCGGGTCTTCTGCGCGATCTCCTGCGCCTTGGCGCGGGCGTCGGCCAGCGCCTTGTCATAGGCGGCCTCCGCCTCCTCCGCCTTCTTGCGGAAATCGGCGGCGCGGTCGAGATCGTCCTCGATCGCGTCCGAACGCTCCTCCAGACCGGCGGAGATCCGCGGCAGGGCGACGTTCTTCAGGATCAGGAACAGAACCACCAGCGAGACCAGCAGCCAGAAGATCTGGCTGGGATAGCTGGCGAAATCGAG
>JBKECG010000066.1:0-3224 GCA_047974395.1 Pikeienuella sp.
GGTCTTTTGCAGGATATGCACGCCGAGCGCCGAGGCCGCGCGGGCGTAGCCCCAGGCCACGGCGTCATGGCGGGCGGTGCCGCCCCTCGGCTGCCAGAGCCCGCCAAGGACCGGGAAGCGCGGCCCGGAAAGCTCGATGATCGGGCAGATCTGCTTGACGCGGGCCGGGCTGACCATCTCCGTCGCGATCCCGGCGAGGCGGTTGGCGTGGGCGGTGCGTTTCAGCGCCCGCAGCTCATGCTCGGTCTGGCAGAGCATCATCACGCCGCGGGGGGAGAACATGACGTTGAAATTCAGCTTCTGGCTCAGGTCCTCGTAAAGCCCGCGCGCCAGTTCATAGATCGCCGCCGAAGGCTCCTGAAGGTAGTTCGAGCGGATGATCGTGGTGTTGCGCCCGGTATTGCCGCCGCCGAGCCAGCCCTTCTCCAGCACCGCGACATTCCGCAGCCCGTGGTTCTTCGCGAGGTAATAGGCCGTGGCGAGCCCGTGCCCGCCGCCGCCGATCACCACCACGTCATATTCGGCGCGGGGCTCCGGCGCGGCCCAGGCGCGCTCCCATCCCTGATGATAGCCGAAGGCTTCGCGCGCCACGGCGAATGCGGAATAGCGTTTCATCGCGGATCGGCCCTTTCCCATCTCCACGCGCTCTCTATAGCGCGCGCCCATATGCGCCGGCGACCCCAAGCGTCGTCTTCGCGCCGAAACGCGACAAGGGGGCGCGGCGGGCCGGGCGCGGTTGCCGCGGCCGGCGCGGCGGCGTAGTTAGAGCGGGTCCGGAGAGGGAGCCCGCCGCCACATGATCTTCTGGCCAGCCGCGTTCTGGATCACCGCCGTCGCCTTCGCCCTCGGCGCCGGATTCATCGTCATTCGCCCGCTGATCGCCTCCCGCGACGCCGCCGCGCCGCGCGCCGCGCATGCCGCGCAGGTGTTTCGCGACCAGTTGAAGGAGCTGGAGCGCGACGCCGCCCGCGGCGTGGTGGCCGAGGCGGTTGCGGCTGCGACGCGGCTTGAGATCTCCCGCCGCCTGCTCGCCGCCGACGCCGAGAGCCGGCGCGAGGCCGGCGCCGGCGCGGCGCCGAGGGCGCTGTCGCGCGCGCTCGCGGCGGTTCTGCTGATCGGCGCGCCCCTCGCCGGCGCGCTGCTCTACGCCGATCTCGGCGCGCCGGGGGCGCAGGACATGCCCCTCGCCGGACGCGGCGACGCGATGCGGCCGAGCCAGGAAGCGGCCGAAAAGATCATGGAGGGCCGCGAGCCGGCCCCGCCGGTCGAGGACACCGAAGAATTCGAAAAGCTCGTCGCCCAGCTTGAGAAGCGACTGGAAGCGACCCCGGAGGATCAGGAGGGCGTCTTTCTCTACGCCCGCTCGCTGATGAATCTCGGCCGGTTCAAGGAGGCGTGGCCGCAATTCGGAAAGCTGATCGCGCTTCAGGGCGGTCAGGCCGGCGCCGATATCCACGCCGGCCGCGCCGAGGCGATGATCCTCGCCGCCGGCGGCTATATCTCGCCCGAAGCGGAGGCGGCGCTGCTCCAGGTGATGAAACGCGAGCCGACCAACCCTTCGGCGCGCTATTATCTCGGCCGGCTGCATCTGCAACAGGGCGCGCCGGCGCTGGCCGAGGCGATCTGGACCCGGCTGCTGCAGGAAAGCCCGCCGGACGCGCCCTGGGTCGCGCCGATCCGGGTGGAGCTTGCCGCGCTCGGCGCGGCGCCGGCCGGCGACGGCCTGCCGGGACCGACGCGCGAGGAGATGGATTCCGCCTCCGCGCTTCCCGCCGAAGACCGGCGGGAAATGGTCGCCGACATGGTCAGCCGGCTCGCTGAAAGGCTGGAGGAAGAAGGCGGAACCGTCGCCGAATGGCAGCGGCTGATCCGGTCCTACGCGGTGCTCGGCGCCACCCGCAAGGCGCAGGAGGCGATGGCGCGCGCCCGGGAGGCCTTCGCCGGCGACCCCGCCGCCATCGCCGCGATCGAGAACGGCTCCGCCCCCCTGCCCGCCCCGACGATCATGGGCGCCCCGGCCGAAACGCCGCAGCCCGAGCGCGCGGAGGAGATCGCCGGCATGGTCGGGCGGCTCGCGACCCGGCTCCGGGCCGAGGGCGGGGCGCCGGAGGAATGGCTGCGGCTGATCTCCTCCTACGCCGCCATCGGCCGGGCCGAGGAGGCCGACGCCGCCTATCACGAGGCGCGGGAGGCTTTCGCCGCCGACCCCGCCGCCCTCGCCCTGCTGGAGGCCGCCGTCGAGGGCGGGCCGCGCGCCGCGCGCCCGGAATTCTCCACCCCGCCCGCAGCGGCGCTGAACCGCGCCCCCGGCCCGACCACTGGCCCGACCACTGGCCCAACCCCTGACGACATCGCCGCCGCCGCCGAGATGACGCAGGAGGACCGGCGAGAGATGATCCGCGGCATGGTCTCCGGCCTGCATGAGCGGCTGACCGAGGCCGGCGCGTCAGGCGATGTGAACGAATGGGGCCGGCTGATGCGCTCCTATGGCGTTCTTGGCGACGCCGCCGGGGCGCAGGCCGCCTATGGGGAGGCGAAGGCGCTTTTCGGCGACGACCCGATCGCCCTCGCCTATCTGAAAGAGGCCGCGCTGCTCACCGGGGTCGAGCCGCAATGACCGGCGCGGCGGGGCTGATCGCGGAGGATCTGGCGGAGATCAAAGCCGCGCTGGCGCCCGGCCGGCCGCTTTTCGGGCTCGATCTCGGCACGAAGACCATCGGCGTCGCCATTTCCGACACCCGCCGCAGCGTCGCCAGCCCGACGGAGGTGATCCGCCGCACCAAGTTCACCGCCGACGCGGCGGCGCTGCTGGCGCTGGCGGAAAGCCGGGCGGCGGCGGGGTTCATCCTCGGCCTGCCGCGCAACATGGACGGCTCCGAAGGGCCGCGCTGCCAGTCCACCCGCGCCTTCGCCCGCAATCTCTCGCGCCTGACGCCGCTGCCGATCGGGTTCTGGGACGAACGCCTCTCCACCGTCGCCGTCGAGCGCACGCTGCTGGAGGCGGACCAGTCCCGCAAGCGCCGCGCCGAGGTTGTTGACAAGATGGCCGCCGCCTTCATCCTTCAGGGTGCGCTTGACCGGCTGGCGCGGATCGGAGTGGCGGAATGAGACAGCCTGTGTCAAGCTATAGCAGTTGCGGCGTTGTGACGGGCTTGATCGTAACAGGTTCGGTCTTTCCATGCGCGCCAGAGGCTTCGGACCCATGCGCGTCCGCGTATGCGGAT
>JBKECG010000115.1:0-6875 GCA_047974395.1 Pikeienuella sp.
AGCATGACGATCGCCGCCGCCGCCATCGGGGTCTTCGCCCGGCGCGGCCCGCCGGCGCGAAGCGTCATCGGCGCGCCCTCGACCATCGCGAAGGCGGGGCCGGGAGCGGCCCCCGCCACCCGCAATGTTTCGCGCAGCGCCTCCAGACGTCGCTTCGGCGCGGCGGCGAAGCGCCAGGGGGCGCCTTCGGCCCATGCCTCGGGCGCGCGGGCGAGCGCCCATTCCGCCTCGGCGAGCGGCACCGGCGAGCGGCGGGCGGCTTCGAGCCGCGCCGGGTCGATCCCGTGGAGGGCGACCTCGGGCGCGACGACGAGACGCGCGGCGAAAGCCTGTTCGGCGGAGAGGAGAAACGGCGCTGAATCGCCGGGCCGCGCGGCGCGCTCGCGCATGTAGTCCACGCCTTTGCGACGATAGAGCAGCGCCTCGCCGTTCTCGACCCCAAGCGCGCTCAGGGGCGGGCGCGGCGGCGAGAGCGCGGCGAGGGTTTCGCCGATCCAGATGAAGAAATCGCCGATCCGCTCCAGCCCGCTCATGCCGCCCCTTCTTCGCGCCTGTTCGGGTCATGATAGACGCGCCGCCGGCCCTGTCCATGACCTGCGGGCGATCTCATCGACGGCTGGCGGCGGTTTCCCTCCGACTATCGACAGGAATGCGCCTTCTGCTATCCTCGACCGGGAGTTGTTCAGATGGCGGCCGGAAGCGGGAGAGGCGCTTGGATTACACGGAGCTGACCAGGGCCTTCGGCGCGTTTTTCGCAATCATGAACCCTTTCGTGAATCTGCCGATCTTTCTTGCGCTGACCGCCGGCCTGACGATCGGCGCGCAACGGGCGCTCGCCGTCAGGGTCGCGGCCTGTTCGGCGGTGATGTGCGCCGTGATCCTGTTCGCGGGGCGGGAGATCATCGGCTTTTTCGGCATCGGCGTCGATGAGTTCCGCGTCGCCGGCGGCGCGGTGCTGGCCCATATCGCCTGGTCGATGCTGAACGGAGGGGGCTTCGCATCGCATCACGGCGCCGAAGGGGAGGAGACCGGGGCGCAGGATCTTTCCGGCATGGCCTTCTACCCGATCACCTTTCCGATGATCGTCGGTCCCGGCACCATCGCGACCATCATCATCTACGCCGGTCACGCCGGCTCCTTCGCCGAAACGCTGGAGATCGGCGCCGTCATCGCCGCGATCCTGGCGATCCTCTTCGCGGTCCTGTTCTTTGCGGCGACTTTCGGCAAGGTGCTGACCGCGACGATGCGGGTGATCACCACGCGGCTGATGGGCATGATCCTGCTGGCGATCTCGGTCGAGATGATCTTCGACGGCGCCCAGGCGCTGCTGCCGGGGCTGGCGGGGGGATAGCCGAAGACTCGCATTCAGGTTTCGGGACAGGCGGGATTCGACATGAACATTCTGGACGTCACGCTGATCGTCGTCTTCGTTCTCGCTTTCGGGCTGCTGATCAGCCGCCCGGTGAGGACCAGCCGGGGCTGGTCGGCGACGGTGACGCCGCTCGCCTCGATCATCGGCAGCGGGTTTCTGGTTTCCGTCCCGCTTCTGGCCAGCGCGATCGGGGTCTGGTCGATCCCGGCGGTGGCGGGGCTGACGCTGCTGGCCTATCTGATCGGCGGCGCGATCCGCTACAATATCCGCCATGGCGAGCCGCTGCTGGAGAAGGCCGCGCCCGGCCACGGGATCAAGTCGATCGAGACGCTTTCGCATCTCGTGCTGATCGGGGCCTATTTCATCTCGGTCTCCTATTATCTTGTGCTGCTCGGGGCCTTCGGGATGAAGCTCCTCGGGCTGAGCGATCCGCTTCTCGGCCAGGTCGTCGCCAGCGTGATCGTGGCCGGGCTTTGCGCCGTGGGCGCCTGGCGCGGGCTTTCGGGCGTCGAGCGGGCGGAGACCTACACCGTCAGCGCCAATCTCGCCGCCATCGCCGCGCTTCTGGCCGCGCTGGCGATCTTCGGCCTGACGCTGCCGGAGGAATACAGCTGGGGCGCCGCCGCGAAGGAGAGCCATGAGATCGACTGGGAGACCTTCCGCTTCCTGATGGGTCTTCTGATCATCGTCCAGGGTTTCGAGACCACCCGCTTCATGGGCCAGATCTATGACGCCGACACGCGGATCAGGTCGATGCGGGCGGCGCAGCTTGTCTCGACGGCGGTCTATCTGGTGTTCTTCGTGCTGATGATCCCGCTTTTCCCCTATTTCACCTCGCAGGGCGACGTGGCCGGGTTCATCGGCGTGATCGGGCGGGTTTCCGACTGGCTGCCCTATGTGGTGGCGGCGGGGGCCATCGCCAGCCAGTTCAGCGCCTCGGTGGCCGATTCCATCGGCGCGAGCGGGCTGATCACCGAAACGACGCGCAAGCGGATCAACCCGAACCACGCCTATATCCTGATCGGCGCGGTCTCGCTGCTGATCATCTGGGGGACGGATGTGGTCTCGATCGTGACGCTCGCCTCGCGCGCCTTCGCGCTGTTTTACGCGCTCCAGTGCCTGGTCGCGGTTCTGGTCGCGCGGGAGCGGGGCGAGGGGCGGCGCGCCTTCGGCTTCGGTTGTCTTGCGGCGCTTGCGGGCGCGGTGGCGATCCTGGGAATTCCGGCGGCGGGTTGAGGCGAAGGGACGGCGCCTGGATTGGCGGCGCCGCAGCCTATCCGAGGAAAACGCTCAGGTGATAACACCCGACTGATCTACTCAACTATTTGAATTAAAACAATTTATTTTCTCATCCCCCTTGATTCCGCCCTTTGGGCTTTTTATAATGATTCTAAGAAAGCCAGCCAGCATTCCCGCCAGCCAGCGATCTGAAGGACCACCATCTGAAAGGAGCCAGCCATGGCCCATGCCGCTTGCAACGCCTGTGCGTTCTACGAAGATCATGTCGCCAATTCCGCCAGCCAGCTTTCCGATGCGGGCCTCTGCCGCGCCAACCCGCCGGTCACCCAGAAGGACGCGGACACCCGCGGCTTCTGGCCGGTGGTGAAGAACACCGACTGGTGCGGCAAGTTCGCCACCGCTTTCGCGGCGGAATGATCCAAGCGGGCCTTCGGGCCCAACCCAGACCATGAGAAAAGGGCGGCCCGGAGGCCGCCCTTTTCCGTTCCCGGCCGCTGATGACCGGATGACGGCTCAGTCAACCAGTTCGTAATCGACCGTGCTGACCAGACGCACCAGCTTCCGCCGTTCGGTCCGTTCGTCATATTCGCCATCGGCGGCGACGATCTCCACCGCGCCCTGGCGCGCGTTGATGATCCGGCCGACGGAGGAGCCGCTGTCATTGGCGAACTGGTCCGCGGCGGCGCGGGCGTTCTTCGTCGCTTCGGCGATCATGTCCGGCTTGATCCCGTTCAGTCCGCTGAAGATATAGACTGGCCCCGAGACGCCGCTGTAATCATCGCCGCCGAGCAGCACGCCCCGGTCCAGAAGCTCCGCCGTGCGTTCGGCCAGCCGTGCGACCAGATCAGGCTCGGAGGAGCGCATTCGCACCGCGCCGGTGGCGATATAGCGCATCCTTTCCTCCTGCCCGCCGTTCACCGACTGAACATAGTAGCGTTCAACCTTCATCGAGAAGGGCTCGACGCTCATCGCCTCCGGCGTCAGCCCGCCGTCGCGTCCGAGCGTGAGCACCGCGTCGCGGGCGGAGATCGCGGCGCTGATGGCCTGTTCCTGCGTGTCGCCAAGGCCACGGAAGGGCGCGCGCCAGGTGGCCGTGTCGGCCTCGACGATACGCTCCGAAAGCCCCTTCACCGTGACGATGCGCGGGGGCGAGCGCAATTCGGCCATCGCCGAGCCGATCGTCCAGGCGCCGAAGGCGAGCCCCGCGCCAAGGCAGAGCCCGGCGAAGGCGACGCCCCATCCGCCACTTCGTTCAGACATGTTCACACTCCTTCTTCATCCCCCCGATTTCCGCAGGCCGGACGGCCCGAAATAAGGCGGGCGCGCCCATATTTCCCGCAAACCCGCCATGCGGCGGCAAGAGGGGAGGGCGCTTGCGCGCCCACCGATACGCGGATCAGAGCCCCAGGGAAAGCGCCTGCACGGCGTCCTGATACCGGGCCGGAGCGTAGCTTTCGTCATCCGCGACCGCCTCATAGACCGGCTCCATCATCGCCGAGACCTTCTTGTAGGTTTCGGCGTTCAGATAGCCGGCGACCCGCATCGCCTCGATGATCGAGCCCATGGCCATGGTCGATTGCTCCGCGGCCTCGTAATCGACGTAATAGCCGCCGGCCCCGCGCGCGATTAGCCCGGCCATCGCCTTGCGCATGGTCGCCTCGTTCATCTCGCGGGCGGCGAGCGCGTTCACCGCGGCGCGGGCGGTCTCCCTTGTCTTGCGGGCCGCCTCCAGCATCGCCTCGCGCGAGCTTTGGCTGCCCTTGTGGATCGCCAGGATATTCTCCGCCATCGCCTTGGAGAGATCGGGCCCGGCCATGTCCAGCGCGATCTCCAGCATCAGCATGTTGGCGTCGTTGAACTTGACCGCGCCGGGCCCGAGCCCGGTTCCGGGGCGCGCGGTCCAGGCGGTCGGAAAGGCGCCGTCCTTGTCGGGCAGCGCGCTCGACATCGGCTGATGGCAGGCCTGGCAGTCGAAAAAGGCCAGTTCGGGGAACATGCCGTCGCTGGCGTATTTCGAGCCGAGCAGCAGATCCATCCGCCGCTCCACCATCAGCGCCTGGCCGATGGCCCAGGTGCGGACCCCGTCCACCACCTGCTTGCGCTTGCGGTAATCCGCGTCGGCGACGAAATGGGCCGGCTGGAAATCGGTGAAACTGTCCATCTCGAAGCTGATGCGCGGATGGCCGGCGCCCATGATCCGGTGCGTCGCGAAGCGGCTTTCGTCGCCGAGATGGCACTGAAGGCAGATTTCCGCCCGCGTGATCGGATCTTCGAGCGGGCGCAGCCCGTTCGCGACATTCACCTGATGCGTCGAGCCGCCGATATGCAGACCCATCCAGGGCGCGGCCCCGGCGCCGTGGCAGGCCTCGCAGCCGACCCCGTCCTCCAGCACGAATTGCGGGCCGCGCTGCGCTTCGGGCACGTTGTCGGCATGGCAGTCGAGGCAGATCTTCGCCTCATGGGCGTTCGGCAGGCCGAGATTCCTCGCGATCCGCTGCGAGCGCGGCTCCAGCAGCACCTTGTAGGCGGTGGCGTGGCTGTCATATTTCTGCCAGGTCACATATTCGTTCAGCAGCACCGGCGAAGATGACGACGCCACCTGCCCATGGCAGCCGCTGGAGCCGCAGCTCTTGACCCCGAGATGAACATCCTGAGCGCCGACCGGCGACGCGAAATGCGCGAAAACCAGAAATGACAATACCGCGCCTAGCCTCGACATCGAATCCTCCTATGTCGCGCTTGCTGGGTGAATCAGATCCCCCGACCCAAAACTTATGCGCGAACAGGATACGGCTTGCGCGGCGCTTCGCCAAACTCGAATATGGCGAAAATGCGGAAAACAGACATGAAATCAGCGGTTGAGACGCGGGATCAGGCGGCCGAGGCGTGCATTCGGTCGCTTCTGGCCGAAGGGGCGCTGGATCCGACAGATGTCGAACGCGCCCGAAAGGCGGCGCGGGGAGGCGAATCCGCGCTAGCCGCGGCGCGCCGGCTCGGCCTGATTCCCCCCGCCCGCGCGGCGGCGGCGGCGGCGGCGGCGCTGGGCCTGCCGCTGTTGACCGAGGCCGAAACCACCGCCCTGCCGGCGCCCCCCGCCGCGGGCGGGCCGCAGCCGGGTTTCATCGCCGCGCACTGGCTCGCCCTCGCGCCGGCGACGGAGGGCGCAGGGGAGAGCGCGGGGCTGATCGCGGCGCTGGCCGATCCTTTTGACGAGGGCCTGATCCGCGCGGTGCGGATGGCGGCGGAAGGACCGGTCGCCTTCGCGGTGACGACCGAGGCCGCGATCTCCGCCTGGCGGCGGGCGCGCCTCGCCGCGCCCCGCGCCGCCCCCGCCGGGCCGAAACCCGAAGGCGCCGCCGTCGAGGCGATGGAGGCCCTGCTGGAGAGCGCCGCGCGGCTCGGCGCCTCCGACCTGCATCTGGAGCCGGCGGCGGATACCGGCGGCGGGCGCGCCCGCGCGCGCGTGGATGGGGCGATGCGGGTGATCGGCGCGCTTGACGCCGCGACCTATCCTGCGGCGCTGGCGCGGGCGAAGGTGCTGGCCCGGCTGGATGTCGCGGAGCGGCGCCTGCCGCAGGACGGGCGGGCGCGGCTCAATCTCGCCGGGCGGGAGATCGACCTCCGCCTCTCCACCGCCCCCGCGATCGGCGGGGAGACATTGGCGATTCGCCTTCTGGACCCGGAGGCCGCGCCGGGCGATCTGGCCCTTCTCGGCTTTCCGGCCGCCTATGCGGATATCGTCGCCGCGGCCAGCCGCGCCGCGCATGGGCTGTTCCTGCTGACCGGTCCCACCGGCGCGGGCAAGACGACGACGCTCCACGCCGCGCTTTCCGGGCTGAACGGAGAGGCGCGCAAGATCATGACCGTGGAGGATCCGGTCGAATACGCGCTGCCCGGCGTCGTGCAGATGCAGGTCCGCCCGGAGATCGGCCTCGATTTCGCCCGCGCGCAGCGGGCCATGCTGCGCCATAACCCGGATGTGATGATGGTGGGCGAGATCCGGGACCGCGAGAGCGCCTCCATCGCCATTCAGGCGGCGCTGACCGGGCATCTGGTGCTCTCCACCGTTCACGCCAATTCCGCCGCCGGGGCGGCGATCCGGCTGCTGGATCTCGGCGTCGAGCCCATTCTGGTCTCGGCCGCGCTGATCGGCGCCGGGGCGCAGCGGCTGGCGCGCAGGCTCTGCGAGACCTGCGCCGAAGCCGACGCGCCCGCGCCCGAGGCGCTGGCCCGGATCGGCGCGCCCGGCTCCGGCCGCTGGCGC
>JBKECG010000116.1:0-13306 GCA_047974395.1 Pikeienuella sp.
CGCCGGCGCCGCGACCTCGGGGACGGAGAGCAGCCCGCATTGCTCCGCCGCCTCGACGCAATGGGCGCGAAGACGCTCCTCGTTCACCCGTTCGGAATTGGTGAAGCGGGTGAAGACCGGGCAAAGCCGGCGCGCGCCCATCTCGGCCGCCTTTTCGGCGATGAAATCGGTCCGCGCCTTCTTGATCGGCGCGAACATCAGCCAGAGATCGGGCGGCGCCTGCTGCGCCCTTGTCCGCGCCGCGCAAACCAGATCGGCGCCGCGCTTGCCAGCGGTCTCGATCCGCGCGCGCCATTCGCCGTCGCGCCCGTTGAACAGAAGCGCCCCGTCGCCGGGGCCGAGCCGCATCACATTGGCGACGTAATGCGCCTGCTCGCGCGAAAGCGCGACAGATGCGCCTCTCGCGAGGTCCGCCTCCACAAAGAGCCTGATTTTCGGCGCGTCCCGTGTCATGGAGGCGAGTATGACCGATCGCGACTCCAGCGTCAGCCCCGACGCCGCCCTTTCCGCCGCCGATGACGGCCGCGTCGCCGATGCGACCCGCCGCAACTGGGTGGACCGTTTCGCCCCGCGCGCCCTGCGCCCCTGGCTGCGGCTGTCGCGGGCCGACCGGCCGGCGGGGACATGGCTGCTGCTGCTCCCGTGCTGGCAGTCGCTGGCCCTCGCCATCGCCGCCACCGGCTGGCGGATCGAGGATATCTGGTTCTTCGTCGCCATGGGGATGGGCGCTTTCCTGATGCGCGGCGCCGGCTGCACCTGGAACGACATCACCGACCGCAATTTCGACGGGCGGGTGGAGCGCACGCGCTCGCGCCCGATCCCTTCGGGCCAGGTCTCGGTCGCGGGCGCGGCGGTCTGGATGGCCGCGCAGGCGCTGGCGGCCTTCGCGATCCTGCTCACCTTCAACCCCTTCGCCATCGGGCTCGGGATCGCCTCCCTGATCACGGTCGCGGTCTATCCGTTCATGAAGCGCGTGACCTACTGGCCGCAGATCTTCCTCGGCCTCGCCTTCAACTGGGGGGCGCTGCTGGGCTGGGCGGCGCATAGTGGCGCGCTCGGCGCGGCGCCGGTGATCCTTTACGCCGCCGGAATCGCCTGGACGCTGCATTACGACACGATCTACGCCCATCAGGACAAGGAGGATGACGCGCTGATCGGGATCAAGTCCACCGCGCTCCTCTTCGCCGGGCGGACGCGCCGGGTGCTGGCGGTCTTCTCCACCCTGGCCGTTCTCGGCGCCACGGCGGCGGCGGTGCTGGCGCTTTCGGGTCAGGCGCTGCTCATCGCGCTGATCGGGGTCGCGGCCTACGCCGCGCATCTCGGCTGGCAGCTGGTCAGGCTGGATATCGACGATACGGAGACCTGCCTGGCCCTGTTTCGCGCCAATCGCGATTCGGGGCTGATTCTGGTTTTCGCCTTCCTGATCGCAGGCTTCATGTGACGCGCGGGGCGCTCACCGCGCGACGCTTCGCCGAAGCGGACGCGGGGGCAGAGCGTCTTCTCGGCTATGTGCGCATGACCGTCGCCATCCTGCTGGCGGCGGCGCTGGTCGCGGCGACGGACGCCGAAGGGCGCCCCGAAGACCAGGTGCTCGACCGGCGCCTGCTCTTCGCGATGATCGGCATGGGCTGTTATTTCCTGGTCGGGCTCGGCGCCGTGCTGCTGGTCCGCGCCGGGCGGCACGCGCCCTGGATCGCCTGGGCGACGGCCGGCGCCGATATCGGGCTGATCTCGTGGAATCTCTTCGGCGGGGTTCATTTCGGCGGGGTGAACTCCTTCTACGCGCTGGCCTTCCCCTCGGCGATGATGATCCCCCTGGCGCTCGCCTTCGGCGCGCTCCGCTTCCGGCCGCGCGTGCAGATCGCGGCGACGGCGCTGGCGGCCCTCCTGGCCGGGCTGATCGTCTTTTCCGATCCCGCGCCCGGGCCGGTCGCCCCCGCCGACATGGCGCAGATCTCGATCACCTATGGCGCGCCGCCCAACCTGATCCGCATCCTGATGATCTTCGCCACCGGCGCGATCATCGCCATCGCCGTCCATCGGGCGCGGGGGCTGATCACCCGCATCTCCGCCGAGCAGGAAGCCCGCGCCAATCTCACCCGTTTCCTGCCCGGAGGCGTCGGCGGCGACATGAGCGACGCCGCGATCAGCGCGCTTCGGGCCGGGCGGCGGGCGGAGCTGGCGATCATGTTCGCCGACATACGCGGCTTCACCGCGCTGACCGAGCCGATGACGCCGGAAGAAGCGAGCCGTTTCCTCGGCGCCCACCGCGCCATGATCCTCGACGCGGCGGAGACGCATGGCGGCGTGATCGACAAGTTCATCGGCGACGGGGCGCTTCTGGTTTTCGGCCTGAACGGAGGCCCGGCGGCCGGGCCCGCATTCGCAGCCGCGCGCGCCATGCTCCGCGGCGCGCGGGCCGGAGGTGACGGGATCGGCGTCGGCGTCCATCTCGGCCCGGTCAATGTCGGCGCGGTCGGGGACGAGCGGCGACTGGAGTTCACCGTGATCGGCGACGCGGTCAACGTCGCGGCGCGGGTGGAGGAGATGACCCGGACCCTCGACGTTCCGGCGCTGGCCACCGAAGCGGCCTGGCGCGCGGCCGGCGCGCCCGAAGGCTGGCGCGCGGCCGGGTCCCACCCGCTGCGCGGGAGGGCGGCGCCGGTCAGCCTCCGGGCGCTCGACGATTACTGAAGATCGGCGAAGGCCTTCGCGATCCGCTCCACGCCTTCCTCCAGCAGGGCGCGCGGGCAGGCGAAATTCAGCCGCATGAAGCCGGCGCCGCCGGGGCCGAAGCTGGCGCCGTGATTGCAGACCAGTTTCGCATCCTGCTCGAAACGGCGGATGATCTCCCTGTCCTCCATCCCGGTTCCGCGGAAATCGAGCCAGCCGAGATAGGTCGCGTCCAGCCTGACCGATTTGACGCCCTTCAGCCGCTCCGCCACCGCCCGGTCGAGGAAATCGCGATTGCCCTTCAGATAGACCAGCAGCGCCTCCAGCCATTCCTCGCCGCCGTCATAGGCCGCCGTCGCCATCAGATAGCCGAAACGGTTGGAGGAGAGCATGCCGCAACGCTCCATCTGCCGGTGATAGCGCCGGCGCAGCTCCGGGTTGGAGATGATCGCGTTGCCGGTATGACCGCCGGCGAGGTTGAAGGTCTTGGACGAGGAGGTGAAGGTCACCGTCCGCGCCGCGATCTCCGGCGAGATCGAGGCCATAACCGTGTGTTTCCCCTCGAAGACCAGATCATGGTGGATCTCGTCGGAAAGGATCAGGATGTCGCGCTCCAGGCAGAATTTCGCCACCGCCTCCAGCTCGGCCCGGCTCCAGACCCGGCCGCAGGGATTATGCGGCGAGCAGAGGATCATCATCCGCGTCTTCGGGTCCACCGCCTTCGCCAGCGCGTCGAGATCCATCTCATAACGCCCGTCGCGCAGCGCCAGAAGGTTGCCGACCACATGGCAGCCATTGTTGCGCACCGCCGGCGCGAACGGGTGATAGATCGGCTGTTGCAGGATCACCCCGTCGCCGGGCTTGCAGAAGGCCTGGATCGCCAGATTGACGCCATTGACCACGCCGCCGATGGTGAGAATCCAGTTCTCCTCGACCTCCCAGCCGTGGCGGCGCTTCATCCAGCCCCTAATCGCGGCCAGATAATCCGAGGGATCGCCGAAATAGCCGTGGATTCCATGATCGACCGCCGCGCGCAGCGCGTCATTGACGGCGGGTGGCGCGGCGAATTCCATATCCGCCACCCACATCGGCAGCGCGTCCTTCGCATGCGGCCCGTAACGGTCGGCGAGCGCGTCCCATTTCACCGAATGGGTTCCACGGCGCGAAATCGGCCGGTCGAAATCGAAACTGGTCAAGGCGGGTCCTCTCGATATCGGGATTGTCAGCTGAACGTCGATGAACTGACCGTCTTTTCCCCCGAAACCGGACCGGACCGCAAGCGGGCCTCACCTGTTTCCGGCGCCGACCTTCCGCCGGTGGCGCGCCCCTTCCGGGATCAGCGGCGGCGCGGCGTTGAGCGCATCGACCGAGAAGCCGGCGGTCTTCTTGTATTCGGCGGCGAAGGCGCGCCGCTCCTCCAGCGGCATCACCGCCTCGATATCATCGAAAGCGCCGCCCGAACGCTGTTTGACGATCTCCAGCACGTAATCCGGCCCGGCGCCGCGATTGGCCATGATCACCCTGGCCATGCGCGGGCGCATCTCGGCCTCGTAATCGGCCAGCGCGGCGGGGCCGGGGCCATGGTCGAGAAAGGCGCGGCCGAGCCGGCGCGCGTCCACGATCGCCTGGCTCGCGCCGTTGGAGCCGGTCGGGTACATGATATGCGCGGCGTCCCCCATCAGCGTCACCCGCCCTTCGGTCCAGTATGGCAGCGGGTCCCGGTCCACCATCGGATATTCATAGACCTTCCGCGCCCCCCGGATCAGGGCCGGCGCGTCGAGCCAGTCGAAGCGCCAGTCGCCGAACCAGTCGATGAAATCCTCGACCGGAACCTCGCGGCTCCAGTCCTCGCGCGCCCAGCCATGACCGGGGTCGAAGGCGCGCTCGGCGATCCAGTTGATCAGCGCCTCGCCCCGCTCATCCGGCCGGGTGATCGGATAGGTCACGAATTTCTGGCCGTAATCGCCGATCATCGCCATCAGATTGGTCTCGGCGAAGAGTTTCGCCGGCTTCATCCGCGTCGCCCCGCGCCAGAGCAGGGCGCCGGCCCAGATCGGCGGGCCTTCCTCCGGGTGCATCTGGGCGCGGATGCGCGAATGCAGCCCGTCGGCGCCGATCAGCACCGCGCCGCGCCGGTCGCCGCGCTCGGTCTCCAGCACCGCCTCCTCGCCCTCGGTGCGATAGGCGAGGCCGCGCACCCCGGTCTCGATCGCGCTGGCGCCGAGCCGCTCCATCACCGCGAAATAGAGCACCATCAGCAATTCGCCCCGGTGCAGCGAATATTGCGGCCAGCGATAGCCGGCGGAAAGGCCGCGCTTCTCGCGCCAGACCTCGCGCCCGTTGCCGGCGATCATCGCCAGCTCCTCGGTGCGCACGCCGATCCGCTCCAGATCCGGGCCGAGCCCGAGATCCAGCAATTCGCGCACCGCGTTCGGCTGGAGATTGATCCCGACGCCGAGCGGCTTGATCTCCCGCGCCTGCTCGATCACCCGGACCGGCAACCCGATCTGCCAGCAGGTCAGCGCCAGAGTCAGCCCGCCGATGCCGCCGCCGGATATGAGGATTGTCATGGCCCCGGTTCCTCCTCTTCCCGCGTGAGAGTAGAGCGGTTTCACCTTGTTTAGGAAGGGGGTGGAGCGAAGACTCCGCAATCACCCGGCGAAATGCTCAGCCATTCAGCGCCAGCCACATCGCGCCGGCCCCGATCAGCGCGCCAAGCGCGGCCCAGATCCATGCCCGGCCCTTGCGCGCCGGGGGCGGGGGCGGGGGATCCGTCTCGGCCATCCGCGCCAGGCGCTCGGCGATCTCGGGCAGGCGCGGGCCGAGGCGCGAAAGCGTGGTCAGCGCCGCGCGCGCGTCGCGCATCGCCGCCTTCGGCCCGAGATTGTCGCGCATCCAGCTTTCCACCACCGGCCCGGCGGCGCGCCAGATATTGGCGTTCGGATCGAGCGAGCGCGCCACCCCCTCCACCACCACCATCGAACGTTGCAGCAGGATAAGCTGGGTCTGGGTGGCCATGCCGAAACGCTCGGTCACCTCGAAGAGATGGGCGAGGAGCCGCGCCATCGAGATCTGCGAGGCGTCCTGCCCGAAGATCGGCTCTCCGATCGAGCGCAGCGCCTGCGCGAACTGGTCCACATCACGGTCGGCGGGGACGTAGCCGGCCTCGAAATGCACCTCGGCGACGCGGCGATAGTCCTTCCTGAGGAAACCAAGCAGGATTTCCGCGTAATAGCGCCGCGTCACCCGGTCGATCCGGCCCATGATCCCGAAATCCAGCGCCAGAATGTCGCCATTCGGGGCGATCTTCAGATTCCCCTGATGCATGTCGGCATGCCAGAATCCGTCGCGCAGCGCCTGCAACAGGAAGATCTGGATCACCCTTTCGGCCAGCGCGACCAGATCATGCCCGGCGGCGGCCAGCGTCTCCGGCTCGCCGATCGGCGCGCCCTCGACCCAGCCTGCGGTCATCACCCGGCGCGCGGAAAGCGGCCAGATCACCTCCGGCACCCGGAACCCCTCGTCATCCTTGACGTTGTCGGCGAATTCGGAGGCGGCGGAGGCCTCCAGCCGCAGATCCATCTCGGCGGTGACGACGCCGTGGAAATGATCGACCACCGCCCGCGGGCGGAGCCGTTTCGCCTGCGGCGCGACCCATTCCATGATCCGGGCGATCATGTAGAAGGCGGCGATATCCTTGCGGAACTGGCGCTCGATATCGGGGCGCAGGATCTTCACCGCCACCTTGCGCCCGGTGGCCCGTTCGGTCGCCGGATGGACCTGCGCGATGGAGGCGGCGGCGACCGGGGGGCCGAAACCTTCGAAGATCTCCTCGACATCGCGATCGAGCGATTCGCGCACCGCCCGGCGCGCCGCCTCCATCGGGAAGGGCGGCAGCTTGTCCTGAAGATTGCGCATGTCGCGCGCCAGCGCCGCGCCGATCACATCCGGGCGGGTGGAGAGGATCTGCCCGAGCTTGATATAGGCCGGGCCGAGCGCGTTGATCGCCCGCGCCACCGGCGGCAGCGAGGCGTCCCCCTTCTTGCCGACCAGCAGGCCCGGCGCGGTCACGATCATCAGCGGGACCGAGATCCGCGCCGGCAGGGCCGCCGCCTCCAGCACCCGCGCCATCGCCCCGGTGCGCCGGAAGGTCGCGGCGACCCGCGCCAGACGCCAGCAGTTCGGCCCGATCTCCAGCAGGAAGCGCAGCATCAGATGCGCCAGCCCGAATGGATCGCGGCGACGCCCAGGGTCTGGTTCCGCCAGGCGACGCGGGAAAACCCGGCCTCGCGTATCATTTCGGCGAAACGCTCCTGATCGGGGAACTTGCGGATTGATTCGACCAGATACTGATAGCTGTCGCGATCCCCGGCCACGAGTTGGCCCATGCGCGGGATCACCTGAAAGGAATAGAGGTCATAGGCCTTTCGCATCAGCGGCGGGTCCACCCGGCTGAATTCGAGGCACATGAAGCGCCCGCCGGGGCGCAGCACCCGGCGCGCCTCGGCCAGGGCCTCCTCGATCCGGGTGACGTTACGGATGCCGAAGGCGATGGTGTAGAGATCGAAGCTCCGGTCCGGGAACGGCAGCTTCATCGCGTCGCCGCAGACCCAGGAAAGCGCATGGGAGAGATTCTCCGCCTCCGCCCGCTTTCTCCCCTCGACCAGCATCGGCGCGGTCATGTCGCAGATCACCGCCTCGCCCTCGCCCCGGATCCGGTCGAGGACGCGAAAGGAGATGTCGCCGGTCCCCCCCGCGACATCCAGCAGCTTCAGGCCCCGGCGCGGGGCCATCCAGTCCACCAGCGCCTCTTTCCAGAGGCGATGAATGCGCAGCGACATGACGTCGTTCATCACGTCATATCTGCTCGCCACCGAGGAAAAGACTCCGTGAACGAGCCCGGCCTTTTCGGTCTCGGGCACGTCGCGGTAGCCGAAATGCGTGGTTTCGCCGGCTCGGCCGGTATCGCTCTCATCCGCCATATCGGGCTACATAACCGTCTTCGTCAGCCGCCGCCACGCCAGAGATGGAACGCGGCGCCGCAGGGAGCCCCGGATGCCCGAACTGCCTGAAGTGGAGACTGTCCGCCGCGGCCTCGCCCCCGCGATGGAGGGGCGCCGGATCGAATGCGCGATCCAGCGCCGCCCCGATCTGCGCTGGCCCCTGCCCCCGCGTTTCGCCGCGCGCCTGACCGGGCGGCGCGTGCTGCGGCTGGGGCGGCGCTCCAAGTACATCCTCGCCGATCTCGACGATCAGGGCGCGGGGGCGGAGACGCTGATCATTCATCTGGGCATGTCCGGGCGAATGCTGATCGACGAGGCGTCGGCGGCGGATCTCCACCATCCGGCCGGGGGCGCCGGCAAACACGATCATGTCGTCCTGCTGATGGAGGGCGGCGCGCGGATCACCTTCAACGACGCGCGCCGCTTCGGGGCGATGGAACTTTGCCCCACGGCGGAGGTTCCGACGCATCGCCTGCTGGCCGCGCTGGGGCCGGAGCCTTTGTCGAACGGGTTTCACGCCGATTATCTCGGGGCGCGGCTCCGGGGCCGGAAGATGGCGATCAAGGCCGCGCTTCTGGATCAGCGGATCGTCGCCGGATTGGGCAACATCTATGTCGCCGAGGCGCTGCACCGCGCCGGAATCGCGCCGGAGCGGGCCGCCGGCGCGGTCTCTCCGGCCGGGGTCGCGAAGCTCGCCGCCGCGATCAACCAGACCATCGCCGAGGCGATCGAGGCCGGCGGCTCCTCGCTGAAGGATTACCGGCAGGCCAATGGCGAGCTGGGCTATTTCCAGCACGCCTTCCGCGTCTATGATCGCGAGGGCGAACCCTGCCGCGCCGAGGGCTGCGCCGGGACGATCGCGCGAATCGTCCAGTCCGGCCGCTCCACTTTCCATTGCCCCCGCTGCCAGCGCTGAGCCCGCGCCTTGACGATGCGGGGGGCGGGGCGTATACGCGGCCCCTGTTTCTAGGATGACACAACGGAATCACGACATGGCCAACTCGCCATCCGCCAAGAAGCGCGTGCGCCAGATCGAGCGCCGCACCGCTGTCAACACGGCGCGCCGCAGCCGCATCAAGACCTTCATCCGCAAGGTCGAGGAGGCGATCGCCTCCGGCGACGCTTCGGCGGCGAAAACCGCGCTCCAGTCGGCGCAGCCGGAAATCATGCGCGGCGCCGCCAAGGGCGTGCTGCACGCCAACACCGCCAGCCGCAAGGTCTCCCGCCTTTCCGCGCGGGTGAAGGCGCTTTCGGTCTGACCATGCGGGCCGGGCGCCGGCGCGGCGCCCGAACCTGAAAATCCCGACGCGATATGCATGCGCGCGGACCTGTTCCGCGCGTTGTCTTTTTGCGACCCTGTCATCTTTTTGACGCCGGAATGCAATGTTCCCTTTTTGCGCCGGTTGAAGGAATCGCGGGACTGAGCGAACCTCCGGATCGCCCTCCGCTTTTCGCTCGGGTTGAAATCAGCATACGGAACAATAGGCGACGCCCTTTATAGGCGTCGTTATACGTGCTTTTGGAGGCAATACTTGAATTGTTTCCATCTCTCACATCCAATTCAAAAAATATTTCTTAAGCAACATAAAAATTTTTCCCCTCCAAGTCGAGTTGTTGTTGATGCGCCCCGCCCCTTCCGCCTAGCTACGACTCTCAGCCCCAAGGGGGGATTCGCGCAAGGAGCTTGGAATGACGCCCACCGGCATCGGCGAGGTTGATCCCGATACGGCCTGGGCGGCCCTGGGGGCGGACCCCAAGGCGATTCTGATTGATGTGCGCACCCGCGCGGAGTGGAGTTTCGTCGGCCTGCCCGACCTCTCGAAAACGGGCGCCAGCCCGGTGTTGATCGAGTGGCAGAGCTTTCCGGCGATGGATGTGAACCCGGGTTTCGCGACCCAGGTTCTGGCCGCCATCTCCGAAACCGGGGCTGAGGCTGTGTACTTTCTGTGCCGTTCGGGCGGGCGCTCCATGCGCGCCGCGCAGGCGACGGCCGAAGCCGCGGGCGCTGCGGATGTGAGTGTGACCTGTTTCAATATCGCCGAGGGTTTCGAAGGCGATCTCGATCAGGCGGGGCGAAGAGGAGCGATGAACGGCTGGAAGGCGCGCAAGCTGCCCTGGCGGCAGAGTTGAGCCGCCGACAGCCGACGGGGACGCGCGCGAGAGAGCGCGCAGGCGTTCGCGTGATGAGTGATGAGAGGGAGAAAGCGATGACGACCGACAGCCCACGCGTATGGAATCAGGCCTGTTCGATCGTCAAGTCGGAGATCGGCGCCGCCGCCTGGGGCCGCTGGATCGAACCGCTCTCCTTTCGCGGCCTGGCCGCCGAGATCGCCCGTTTCGACGCCCCGACCGAATTCGCCGCCGACTGGGTCCGCCGCCACTACGCCGAGGAAATCACCGGCGCGCTGAACGAGGCCGGCGGGCGCTGCGCCCAGATCGTCGTCAGCGCCGGCGCCCAGCAGGCCGCCGCCGAGAGCGCGCATCCCGCGCCGCAGGTCTCCGCCATGGCCGGGGTGACAACGGGGCCGCAAACGGGGGCGGGAATGGCCGATACGGCGCTGCGCTCCGCACCGCTGGAGCGGCGCTTCACTTTCGATCAGTTCATCGTCGGCCGCCCGAACGAGCTGGCCCACGCCGCCGCAAGGCGCGTGGCCGAGGATGACAGCGTCGTCTATAATCCGGTCTTCCTTCATGGCGGGGTCGGGCTCGGCAAGACCCATCTCATGCATGCGATCTCCTGGCGGATCGCGGAGCGCACGCCCCATCGCAAGGTGCTCTATCTTTCGGCCGAGCAGTTCATGTACCGCTTCATTCAGGCGATCAAGAAGGACAACACCATCGCCTTCAAGGAGCAGTTCCGCTCCGTCGACGTGCTGATGGTGGACGATGTGCAGTTCATCGCCGGGAAAAACTCGACCCAGGTCGAATTCTTCCACACCTTCAACGCGCTGATCGACAGCGGCAAGCAGATCGTGATCTCCGGCGACCGGGCGCCGGGCGATATCGAGCATCTGGAGGAGCGGATCCGCTCGCGCCTGCAATGGGGGCTGGTGGTGGATATCCACCCGACCGATTACGAGCTGCGCCTCGGCATCCTCCAGGCCAAGGCGGAGGCGGCGCTGGAGCGTGAGCCCTCGGTCCGGTTCGACCCCAAGGTGCTGGAGTTCCTGGCGCATCGGATCTCCTCCAATGTCCGGGTGCTCGAAGGGGCGCTGACCCGGCTCTTCGCCTACGCCTCGCTGGTCGGTCGCGAAATCACGCTGGACATGGCGCAGGAATGCCTCGCCGATCTCCTGCGCGCCTCCGACCGCAAGGTGACGATCGAGGAGATCATGCGGAAAGTGGCGGATCACTATAATCTCCGCCTCTCTGACATGACCTCGGCCCGGCGCGCCCGCGCCGTCGCCCGGCCGCGGCAGATGGCGATGTTTCTCGCCAAAACGCTGACCTCGAAAAGCCTGCCGGAGATCGGCCGCAAATTCGGCGGGCGCGACCACACCACGGTCATGCATGCGGTGAAGCGGATCGAATCGCTCTCCGACACCGACAGCCAGATCGCCGAGGATGTGGAGCTTCTGCGCCGGATGCTGGAAGCCTGAGGCTTCCCGCGCGCCCGGTCGCTCATGCCCCTTCACGCCAACACGCCGGAGCCGGACGCAGGTTCGGCCCGAAAAAGCCGGATCGGGCTCTTCTATCTGATCGCGCTGGCCGCCATGGCCTTCCCGATGGCGGGCGCGGTGGGGTGTTTCTCCGCCGGCCTGATCGGCGAGGCCGCAGAGGCGCGCGCCGAGGACATGCTTCGCGGCGCCGGCGCCGGCTGGGCGCGGGTCGAGGCGGACGGGCTGCGCCTGACGCTCGCCGGCGAAGCGCCGGATCAAGCGGCGCGCGAGGATGCGCTGGCGCTTCTGGCCGATATGCGCATGGGCGGCGCGCTCGCGAGGGTGGTCGCGATCGACGGCGCGACCACGGCGCCGGCGCCGGAGATCGCCGCCCCGCCGCCCGCCCCCGCCGCGCCCGACCGCCCGCAGCCGGTCGATCTTGTCGTCAGCCATGACCGGGGCCGCCTGACCATCTCCGGGATCGCGCCCGACCCCCTGATCGGCGAAAGCCTCGCCGCCTATGCGCGCGCGGTCATGCCCGGCGCGACGGTCGAGACTTCGTTGCGCCATGACGGCGAATTCAGCCCCGAATGGCGGGCGGCGGCGCTGACGATGATCGCGGTTCTGGCGAAGCTGGAGGTCGGGACCGCCCGGCTCGCCCCCGATCTGGTCGAGATCGAGGGCGGCGTCGCCGACCCGTTGACCATCGGCCCCTTGCAGCGCGAACTGACGGAGGGCCTGGGCGAGGGGATGCGGGCGACAACCCGCCTGACCGTCTCGCCCCGAAGGCTGGCGGAGGCGGAGCCGCTCCCCCCCTCGCGCTGCGCGGCGGAGCTGACCGGAACCGCCGGGCGGGACCCGATCCGCTTCGCGCCCGGTTCGGCCGAGATCGACGCCGCCAGCGCGCCGGTGATCGCGGCGCTGGCGCGGATCGTCCGGCGCTGCGTCGGCGGGCGGATCGAGATCGCCGGCCATACCGATTCCCAGGGGTCGGAGGCGACCAATCAGCGGCTGAGCCGCGCGCGGGCCGAAGCGGTTCTGAACGCGCTTCTGGACGCCGGCGCCCGGCTGACGCTGCTGAGCGCGGCGGGCTATGGCGAGGCCGAGCCGGTCGCCGACAACAAGACCGAAGCCGGGCGGGCGCGGAACCGGCGGATCGAATTTCGGGCTTTGAATGAAGGGGAAAATCCATGAGCCGCGCCGAACTCGCCATCGCCATCGCCGGCGCGCTGCTCGTCACCTTCGCCATCGGCTGGCTGGCGCACTGGCTCTGGTCGCGCGCGCTCGGCCTGTCCTCGCCGCGAAGCGACCGGGCGGACGAACTCGCCGCCGAATTGCTGATCGTGGAGACGGAGCGGGACCGTATCCGCAACGAGGCCGAGGAAGCCGCGCAAACCGCCGACGCCGCGATACGCGAACGCGCCGCCGAAATCGAAGCCCTGCTCGACGGGCTGGGCGAGGCGCGGGCGGAGATCGAGGAACTGCGCCGGCGGGGGTGATCAGCTCTCCGCCGGCTCCAGCTTCACCAGCACCGCGCCCTCCTCGACCTGATCGCCGGCTTCGGCGCCGATCGAGGCGATCACGCCGTCGCGTGGGGCTTTCAGGCTGTGCTCCATCTTCATCGCCTCCAGCACGCAGAGCGCCTGGCCCTGGCTTACCGCCATGCCGGGGGCGGCGTTCATCGCCTTCACCAGGCCGGGCATCGGCGAGAGCACCATATCGCCTCCCGCGGCGGCGGCGTCGCCGACAGCGAGCGGGTCGGGCGCGGCGAATTCATGGGCGGCGCCGTCCATGAACACCGTGATCCGGTCGCGATGGCGGATGGCTCGCGCGTCAAAGACGCGTCCGTCATGGGCGACGCGAAGCCCGTCGCCCGCGCGCCGAACGGTCAGCACGACGCTACTTTCCTCATCCGCCACGGTGAAATCATCGCCGGCGATATCGACGCGCAGCAGCGAATCATCAAGCCGGACCAGCGCCCGCGCCGACGACCAGAGCCGGAACCCGTCACGCCGCGACCATGCCGCGCCG
>JBKECG010000148.1:0-2522 GCA_047974395.1 Pikeienuella sp.
GAGGCGCGGGCCGGGACCGAGGCGGCGCGGCTGGCCGAAAGCCATGTCCCCTCGCTGCATCTGCGCCGCAGGCGGGTGGAGGCGGCGCTGGACATCGCCGACGGGGCGGCGCTCGGCTCGCCCGAACGGATCGTGGATCAGCTGATCGGGCCGGCGGCCGGTCTGCTGGCGCTCCGCGCCCTTGGGCTGGCGCGGCGGCGCGGGGCGCGGCGGCTCTATCACCTGACGCGGGACGCGACCATCATCGGCGATGTGGCCGGGGCCGCGCGCCTCGCCTTTCCGCATCTCGCGCCCGAAGGGCTGGAGATCGAGGAGCTTGCGATCAACCGGGCGCTTGGCGCGCGGTTGCAGGTCAGGCGGGCGGAGGATCTCTGGCGGCTCGTCCATCTCGCGCCCTATCTCGCCGGGGGGCGGTTTTCGGCCGATACGCTGACGCGCGCCTTCGACCTGCCCGAAGGCGAGCTTTCCGACCGCGCCCGCGCCGCCGCGGATCACGAGCTTCCGGCGCTGCTGCGCGAGCCGGAGGAGGCCGCGCCGCTTCTCGCCGCGCTCGACGCCGGGCGCGAGCGCGTGGAGGCCTATCTGGAGGCGAAGGGCCTGATGGAGGCGGCGCCGATGGTCGCGATCGATATCGGCTATTCCGGCACTTTCGGCGTTCAGCTTTCCGATCTCTGGTTCGACCGGCCCGCGCCGGGGCGCAGCCTGGATTTCCTGTTTCTGATGACCAGCCGCTATTTCAACGGCAACACGAAGCGCATCCACCCGGAAATCCGGCTTCATCCCGGCCTCGCGCTTGATCATCGCCGGCGTTCGGCCCGCTGGGCGACATGGAATTTCGCCTGGATCGAGCCCTTTCTGGTCGATCCCGCCCGCGGGCGGCTGACGGGTTATGAGGGTGGCGCGCCCGTCTTCGCGCCGAGCCCTCATGATGAGGCCGCGCGCGCCCCGCTTCTGGCGTTGCGGGCGCGGATCGCGGCGCGGGCGGCGCGATTCATCGAGGATTTCCATCAGGCTCCGGGCGATGCGGAGGAGATCGCCGCGATCCTCCAGCGCCGCTTCGCCCGTTTCGCCGGACGGCCGAGGCTGTCGGAGGTGCGGGCGCTGCGCGGGCTCTCGCATCAGACCGGGCAGGTCGAGATCGCGCTGCGCGACCCGACGCGGCGGGTCATGCCGCTGCGGCTCCTTCGCGAATTGCAGGATCTGAAGATGGGCGACAAATGGGTGCAGGGGAGCCTCGCGCGCTCCGGTCTCGGGCTGGTCAACCGCCTGATGGCCGACGGGCCGGAGCCGGACCGGCGCGCCGATCCGCGCGCGATCTGGGATTGAACGGAACGGGGCGGCGCGCGTAGAAGATGGGGATGAAAAAACTGTTCCTTTGCGTCGGCGCGGCGAAGACCGGCACGACCTGGCTCTACAACGCGATCCGGCGCAACCCGGACATCTGGTTCACGCCGGAAAAGGAGCTGCATCACCATTTCTCCGCCCATGGCCGTTTCGACCGGCTGACGCAGGAGATCAGGGATCAGAAGCTCGCCCGCGCGCTGGAATGGGCCGAGGGGCCGGGGCGCGAGGCGCTGCGCCGCGACGAACGCGTCGCCTGGTACCGCCGCTTCGCCGCCGGGCCGGTTTCGGATGAATGGTACCGGGGCCTGTTCGCCGAGGCCCCGGAAGGGGCCTGGGCGGCGGATTTCTCGCCCTCGACCTCGCTCCTGCCGGACGCCGGCTGGACCGCGCTTGCGGGTTTCGCGCCCGAGATCCGCATCGTCTACATCCTGCGCGAGCCGTTGTCGCGGCTCTGGTCGCATGCGAAATTCCACGCCTCCTTCACCGGTCGCTTCGACGAGTTCAGGCGGATGGACCGCAAGGAGATGCGCCGCTTCATCGACCGTTACAACCTGACCGAGGATGGCGATTACGGCAGCCATCTGAGCCGGATCTACGCCCATTTTCCGCGCGAACATGTGCTGCTGATCGACTATGAGCGCATCGCGCGCGAGCCGGAGGCGGTGCTGCGCGAGGTGGAGGCCCATATCGGCGCCCGCAAGACCCCGTTCGGCAAGGACAAGCTCGGCGAGCGGATCAATGTCTCGGAATCGCTGAAGGCGCCCTGGGGGTTCGGCGCCTCCTATCGCGGACAGTTCGCGCGGGAGGCGGGGCTGCTGGTCGATCTCGGCGTCGAATTCGCCCGCCCCTGGGCGGAGCGCCACGCCGCCGGCGCGACCAGCCTGCGCGCCCGGATCGAACGCGCGCTCGGCTACTGAGCCGGCCGCGGGCCGGCCAGACGGTTCTCGATCTCCGTCCGCGTCGGCATGGCGTCGGCGGCGCCGTCGCGGGCGACGCAGATCGCCGCCGCGGCGGCGGCGAACTCCAGCGCCGCCCCGATCGGCGCGCCGGAGGCGCGCCGCGCGGCCAGCGCGCCGCAGAAACAGTCCCCGGCCCCGGTGGTGTCGCGCGCCGGCGCTTTCGGCGCCGGCACGAGGATGCGTTCCCCGCCGCTCAGCGCCAGCGCGCCGCGCGCGCCG
>JBKECG010000171.1:0-11145 GCA_047974395.1 Pikeienuella sp.
GCCCTCGACGACGATCGCCTGGGCGAGAACGGTCGCGGTGGTGGTGCCGTCGCCGGCCTCGTCATTGGTGCGCGAAGCGACTTCGCGGACCATCTGCGCGCCCATGTTCTCGAACTTGTCCGAAAGCTCGATATCCTTCGCCACGGTCACGCCGTCCTTGGTGATCCGGGGCGCGCCGAAGCTCTTGTCGAGCACGACGTTGCGGCCCTTCGGGCCGAGCGTGACCTTCACCGCGTTGGCGAGCGTGTTCACGCCCTTCAGCATGCGGTCGCGGGCGTCGGTGCTGAATTTGACGTCCTTGGCAGCCATTTAGGATGCTCCTTTGTTCGTTTTCAGTCTGTGGGATGGGCCGGAAGGCGCCTCAGGCGGCCTTCTTGGCCTTCTTGCCGGAGATGACGCCGAGGATGTCGCTCTCTTTCATGATGAGCAGCTCTTCGCCGTCGAGCTTGACCTCGGTCCCGGACCACTTGCCGAAAAGGATGCGGTCGCCGGCCTTCACGGACATCGGGATCAGTTCGCCGGAGTCCTTGCGGGCGCCCTCGCCGACGGAGACGACTTCGCCTTCCTGCGGCTTTTCCTTGGCGTTGTCGGGGATGATGAGGCCGCCGGCGGTTTTCTCTTCGCCTTCGATGCGGCGAACCAGCACGCGATCGTGCAGGGGGGTGAACGCCATGTCAGTCGCTCCTGATAGCATATGGTTTCACGTCTTCGGGAGGTCGCTTCCTGTCTTGTTGGCACTCTCCTCCCCTGAGTGCCAACAGGTGAAGCCGACATAGGCTGGCCTTCGCGCGCCGTCAACAGGCGCGACCGGCGAAAGCGCGATTTTCACGGGTTTTCGCGTATGGCGGGCGGCGGCGCGCTTGATCGGGGCGGCGAGACGGAGGATAGACGCGCCATGACAGAGATCGCCCCCAGCCTCGAATCCATCTCCGCCCGCTATGACGCCGTCCTCTGCGATGTCTGGGGCTGTTATCACAATGGCGTCGCGCCGCTGCCGGGCGCGGTCGCGGCGCTGAGGGCGTTTCGCGCGAAAGGGGGGATCGTCACGCTTCTCACCAACGCGCCGCGCCCCGAAGACGCGGTCAGGAGGCAGCTCGCCGCCATGTCCGCGCCCGAGGACACATGGGACGCGATCGCCTCTTCGGGCGGCGCGGCGCGGGATGCGCTCCGGCGGGGCGAATGGGGCGCGAAAGTCTATCACATCGGCTCCAGCGACCAGCGCGACGAGGCCTTCTTCGCGGGCGCGGCGGTGGAGCGCGTGCGGCTGGAGGAGGCGGAGAGCATCGTCTGCACCGGGCTGCGCGACGACCGGACCGAGACGCCGGCGGATTACGAGAGCCTGCTGACCGAGGGCGCGCTGCGGCACCTGCCGATGCTCTGCGCCAATCCCGATCTTGTCGTCGATGTGGGCGGGGAGCGGCGCTATTGCGCCGGGTCGCTGGCCGAACTCTATCGCGGGAAGAACGGCGCTGTGACGGAATACGGCAAGCCCCATCCGCAGATCTACGATTACGCCCGCGCCGTGCTGACCGGGGCCGCCGGGCGCGTCATCCCCGATGAGCGCATCCTCTGCATCGGCGACGGAATCAGGACCGATGTCGCCGGCGCGATGGGGGAGGGGCTGGACTGCCTCTTCATCGCCGGCGGTCTGGCGGCGGCGGAGGTGCTGGACGCCGCCGGCGCCCCGGATCGCGCGCGTCTTGACGCTTATCTTGCGCAGGCGGGCTTTGCTCCACGTTGGGCGATGGGGCTGCTCGCGTAGCTCCGGGCTGACCTGTGGCAACATAATTACCAGTCTGGTGCGAAATAAGCAGGATAATTGCCGATCCCCCTTGCCGGCTTTCGCATTGCGAGGTAGTTTTTCGCAGATGCGAAAAGAGGTCGCCTCCATGTATGATTCGAACGGTCGGGACGAGATCCGCCGCGGCACGATCTGTATCGAGGATATCGAGATCGGCATGACCCGCCGGCTGCGCAAGGTCATCGACGACAGCGATATCGAGTTGTTCGGCCGCGTCTCCACCGACCGCAACCCGGTGCATTTCGACGACGACTACGCCCGCGACACCATCTTCGGCGGGCGCATCGCCCACGGGATGCTGACCGCTGGGCTGATCTCGGCCGTGATCGGCGAGCAGTTGCCTGGCCATGGCACGATCTACATGAAACAGTCGCTGACCTTCCTCGCCCCGGTCCGCCCCGGCGATATGGTCGAGGCGGAGGTGAAGGTCGCCGCCATTGATTACGGCCGGCGGCGGGTGACGCTTGAATGCAAATGCGCCGTGGGCGATACGGACGTGCTGAAGGGTGAGGCGCTGGTGCTGGCGCCCTCGGCGAAATTCGACTAACCGAAGCGTGACGGGCGCGGCCCCGCCGCGCGAAGTGCGGCGGAAGAACGGGGCGCGATGCGGATCATCGAAGGACTGGAGGCGGTCCGCGCGGAGGATCGCGGCGCTTCCGTCGCCATCGGCAATTTCGACGGCGTGCATCTTGGCCATCAGGCGGTGATCGACCTCGCGCGCGGGCGCGGCCCGCTCGGCGTCGTCACCTTCGAGCCGCATCCGCGCGCGTTCTTCCAGCCTGACGCGCCGGCCTTCCGGCTGATGGGGCTGGGGGCGCGCGCCGACAGGTTGCGGGCGCTCGGCGTCGAGCGGCTCTTCGTCATCCGTTTCGATCGCGATTTCGCGGCGCTGACCGCCGACGCCTTTTGCGAGGAGGTGCTGGCCGCGCGGCTCGGCCTCGATCATGTCGTGGTCGGCGCCGATTTCCGCTTCGGCGCGAAACGGGGGGGCGACGCGGCGCTGCTTTCGGCCGCGGGCGCGCGGCTCGGTTTCGACGTCACCATCGCCGATCTGGTGAGCGGCGCGCTTGGCGAGGTGTCCTCCTCGGCGATCCGCGTGGCGCTGACCGAAGGGCGGGTGGAGGATGCGACGCGGATGCTCGGCCATCTCCACCATGTCGAGGGCGTGGTCGAGCATGGCGAGAAACGGGGGCGGGATCTGGGCTTTCCCACGATCAACCAGTCGCTCGAAGGGTTGATGGCCCCGCGTTTCGGCGTTTACGCGGCGAAGGTCGAGGTCAAGGACGGCCCGCACAAGGGGCGTTATGATGGCGTCGCCTCGCTCGGCGTGCGGCCGATGTTCGGCGAGAACCGGCCCAACCTGGAGACATATCTCTTCGATTTCAGCGGCGATCTCTATGGCGCGCGCGTCTCCACCGGGCTTGTCTCCTGGCAGCGGCCGGAGCTGAAATTCGACGGGCTCGACGCGCTGATCGCGGCGATCAGGGATGACGAGGTGGAGGCGCGCCGGCGCCTGGCGGCTTTCGGAGCGGATGAATGACCGCGCTCCGCGTCGCCGTTTTCAACATCGTCTTCTATGCGGCGACCTTTTTCTGGGCGATGTATATCGCCATCGCCTGCCGTATCGTCTCGCCCGACCGGGTGCGGCGCATGATCCGGTCCTGGTGCCTCTGGGTGCGGGGCTGGGTCAGGGTCGGGCTTGGCGCGCGGATCGAGATCCAGGGGCGGGAGAATATCCCCGATGTTCCCTATGTGCTCGCGCCGAAACATCAGTCCGAACTCGATGTCTGCATGATCTTCGGCGAGCATTCCGACGCCGGCGCGGTGGTGATGAAGGAGCTTGCGGATCTGCCCTTCCTCGGCAAGCTGATCGAGAAGCTGGATATGGTTTCGGTCTCGGTCGAACACGGTCCGCAAGGGGCGACGCAGGCGATCCGCGAAGGGGCGAAGCGGGTGATGGCGCAGGGCCGGCCGATGCTGATCTACCCGGAGGGCGAGTTGATGGCCCTTGGCGCGCACGCCCGCTACAAGCACGGCGTCTTCCATATCTACGAGGCCACCGGCGCGCCGGTCCTGCCGGTGGCGCAATCCCTCGGCGCGGTCTGGCCGAAGCGGGAATGGCGCAAGAAGCCGGGCCATAGCTGCGCGATCCGTTACCTGGAGCCGATCCCTCCGGGATTGGGCGAGGAAGAGTTCATGGCCCGGCTGGAAAACGCGGTGGAGACGGCGACCATGGATCTCATCCGTCAGCATGCGACGGGGGAGGAACTGCGCCTCGCTGAGGATCGCTATGCGCGCGGCGTCGGAAACGAATAGGGCCCGCGCGTCGCGCGGGCCCTGATTGCTTGCATTCCGGTTCTTTTCGCGGCCGGGTTCAGGCTGCGGAACGCCTCCGGATCAGGCCGATGGCCGCAAGCCCGCTGAGGAGCAGCGGCAGCCCGGCCGGAAGCGGCACCGCCGAGACCGGCGGAGAGCCCGGGTTGTTCGGATCCGTCACGTCGATATCGGCGCCGAACGTGTAGAAGGCGATGTCGCCGGCGGCGATCTGGGCGTAGGCGAAGAAGGTGACCACCGGCGTATCGCTCAGGAAGTTGCTGAACTGCATGGTGAAGTCATCCGTCGCCGGCCCGTAATTGGCGTTCGCCGCGCCATTCTCCAGCCCGCCGACCGCCAACGTGTCATTGGCGGCGTCGTAGTTGAAGGCGAGATCGGAGCCCATCAGGATGTTGATGCCGCTCAGGGTGATCCCGGCAGTCTGGTCGGTCACGCTCAGCGCGTCGTCGAAGACGATGGTGAACGAACCAGTCACCGGATCGAACGGAGCCGCCAGCGGATTGCCGGTGGTGTTCTGGAATTCGGTCGCGGTGAAGTTCACGTTTCGCGTTACTGTCGCAGCGGCTGCGCCGCTGGCGTTCATCACGATCACTGCGCCTAACGCCGCCGCAGCGACCGATGCCCACATCGGTTTCATCACTTGATTCCCCAAATCACACGCGGGCTCACAACTCGCCCACGGCATATTAAAAACAGCTTAAAAATAGAGAGTAAAGTGATTATTCGCACGTCTTTTCAGCGCCATGAACGGTCACATTTCCGTCAACATGGGCGCTGTTTTTTCAGGGAAACCCGGCCCGAGGCGCCGCGGCGGCCCCGCGAAAACGCCAATTTGACGGCGGATCGCGGCCGCCGCGGATCGTTGTTCCCGGCGCGTGCTGATTCGGAAACCCGCCAACGGGGCCGTCCCTCTCGGCTTCGCTCTTGATCCGGCGGCGGCGAAATGCGCTAACTCCGGGCGAGAGCAGGGGAGCAGGCGATGACGGAGGAAACCGCCGAAGGCGGGCCGAGCAGGGCGGCGAAAAACCAGTTCGCGCTTTTCGCCGCGCGCAGGTTCTGGCCGCTGTTCTCGGTCCAGTTCCTTGGCGCTTTCAACGACCAGACCTTCAAGAACGCCTTCATCGCGCTGCTGACCTATCGCCTGGCCGACCGTCTGGCCATGACCGAGCCGGATGTGGATGCTTTCGTGCAGTTCGCGGCGGCGCTCTACATCCTGCCTTTCGCGCTCTGCTCGGCCACTGCGGGGCAGATCGCGGATCGGGTGGACAAGGCGCGGATGATGCGCTGGGTGAAATTCTCCGAAGTCGTGCTGATGGCGATCGCCGCCGCCGCCTATCAGATACAGGCGCTTTGGCTCCTGTTGCTGCTGATGTTCCTGATGGGGGCGCAATCCGCGTTTTTCGCGCCGATCAAATACGGCGTGTTGCCGCAATACATGCGAAAAGACGAGATGCCGGCGGCGAACGGGCTGATACAGGGCGCGACCTTCCTCGCCATTCTGCTCGGGCAGATCTTCGGCGCGAAACTTGTCCTGACCTCCTATGGGGTGGAACTGGTCTCCGTCGCCGTGGTGGCGATCGCGCTCATCGGCTGGGGCGCGGCCTTTTTCGCGCCGCCGGCCCCGCCGATCGGGCCGGCGCCGAAGGTGAACTGGATCTTCCCGGTCGCCATGATCCGCATCCTGATCGACTGCGCGAAGGAGCGCCGGGTGATGATCGCCATGATCCTGCTGACCTGGTTCTGGTTCGCCGGGGCGACCTTTCTTTCGCTGATCTTCCAGGTGGCGAAATTCTCGCTGCTGGCGTCGGAGGATGTGGCGCTTGTGCTTCTCACCTCCTTTTCGGTCGGGGTCGCGGCCGGCGCGGTGATCTATTCCATGATCGTGCGCGGCAGCACCACGCTGATGACGGCGCCCTGGGGGGCGCTGGGCATCGCTGTCGGCTCGATCGGGTTCTGCTTCGCGGTCCGCGCCTTTCAGGCCGATCTCGGCGCGCGGACGGAGCTGTTGTCGGTGGCCGAGTTCATGGCCATTCCCCATGCCTGGATGGTGCTTGGCGCGCTGATCTTCATGGCGATGTGCGCCGGGCTCTATGTGACGCCGCTGAACGTCGAATATCAGGTGCAGGCCCCGGAGGGGGAGAAGGGCCGCTTCGTCGCCTGCTCCAATGTGATCGACAGCATCAGCATGTCGCTTTCGGCCGGGCTCGCGGTCTTTCTGATCGCGGTGCTGGGCGTCCCGCGCGAGGTGGTCTTCGCCATCGCCGGCTCCACCGGCTTCGTCGCCGCCTGGTTCGTCTGGCGGCAGGCGCGGCGCATCGCCGCCGAGGGCGCCTCAGGATGAGGCCAGCAGCGCCTTCGCGGCCTCGGTCGATTCCGCGTCGATCAGCGCGTTGAGGAATTCATGGGTCGCCTCGTCATTCCAGGGCGCGCGGCCGATGAAGGCGGCGACGATCTGCCCGAACTTGTCGATGATGACAGTTGTCGGCGTGCCGCGCAGCCCGATCCCGGCGGCCAGCGCCTGATCCTTGTCGACCAGCGGCGGCAGCCGATTGAGGCCGCGCCGCACCAGATGCTCCGCCACCAGATACTCGGCCGGCGCCTCGTCTATGGAGACCGTCACCACCGAAAGCCCGCGGCCCTGATAGCGTTTCGCCAGCGCCTGAAGCTCCGGCATCTCCTTCGCGCAGACCCCGCACCATGTGGCCCAGAGCGTGACCACCGCGACTTCGCCGCGCCAGGCCCTGAGCGTGGTGGAGGGGCCGTTGGCGCGGGTCAGTTCGGTCTCGGGCGCCGGCGCCTCCTGCGGGATGCGGACCACCTTCTCTGCGAAGCGCCCGCCTTCGGGCGGCGCGAAACGGCTCAGCCCGTACTGGCTGAGCGCCAGCAGGGCGGCGAGGCCCAGGAGGGCGAGAAGAGGCCGCATGCGTGCTCCGTCGCTTGTGTCGGCGGGCATTCTATGCCTCCTTGCCCGCCGATGCACCATGGGCGCCGGAGAAAAATGGCGAGCAAGACCGCAACCAACCGCTCGCTGCGCCCCGGTTTCTGGCGGGGGCGGGCGCTTTCCGATCTCGACCGGGCGGAGTGGGAGGCGCTCTGCGACGGTTGCGGTCGCTGCTGCCTGATCAAGCTCGAAGACGAGGATACGGGCGAGATCGCCTATACCGATGTCGCCTGCCGGCTTTTCGACGACGCCACCTGCCGCTGCGGGAATTACCCACTCCGCTTTCAGTTGGTGAAGGGCTGCGTGAGGCTTTCGCCTGAGACCATAGATTCCGACAAGGAATGGATGCCGAAAACCTGCGCCTACCGGCTGCTGGCCGAGGGCGGGGACCTGCCCGAATGGCATTACCTCGTCTCCGGCAGCCGCGAGACGATGCGCGCGGCGGGGATCTCCGTCCATGGCCGCACCGTTCCCGAATGGGAGGTGGACGAGGAGGATTACGAAGACCGTATCATCGAGGGCATGATCTGATGTGGTTCACTTCCGACAACGCCGCCGGCGCCGCGCCCGGTCTGATCGAGGCGCTGCGAAAGGCCGATGAAGGCCCGGCCATGGCTTATGGCGCCGACGCGCTGACAGCGCGGGCGCGGGACATGCTGCGCGAGCGGCTGGAGGCGCCCGGGGCCGCGGCGCATCTCGTCTCCACCGGCACCGCCGCCAACGCGCTGGCGCTGGCGGCGCTGACGCCGCCCTGGGGGGCGGTCTTCTGCCATGACGAAGCGCATGTGGAGGAAGACGAATGCGGCGCGCCGGAATTCTACACCGGCGGCGCGAAACTGGTGAAGCTGGCCGGCGCGCATGGGCGGATCGACCCGGCCGCGCTTGAGACGGCGCTGGCGGCGCCCCGTTCGGTGCATCAGGTTCAGGCCGGGGCGCTTTCGCTGACCCAGGCGACGGAGGCGGGGACGATCTACTCCGCCGCGACCCTTGGCGCGCTGGCGGGGCGGGCGAAGGCGGCGGGGCTGGGCGTGCATCTCGACGGCACCCGCTTCGCCAACGCTCTGGCCGCGACCGGGGCGAGGCCGGCGGATATGAGCTGGCGCGCGGGCGCCGATATCCTCTGCCTCGGCTTCACCAAGAACGGCGCCCTGGCGGCCGAGGCGGTGGTTCTCTTCGACGACAGGCTGGCCTGGGAATTTGAGCTGCGCCGCAAACGCGGCGGGCATCTCTTCTCCAAGATGCGCTTCATCGCCGCCCAGATCTGCGCGATGCTGGAAGATGATCTCTGGCTCCGCCTCGCCGCCCACGCCAACGCCATGGCGGCGGCGATGGCGGAGGGGCTGCGCGCGGTTCCGGGCGCGCGGGTGCTGTATCCGGTGGAGGCCAACCTGATATTCGCCGACCTGCCGCGCGCCGCGCATGTGGCGGCGCGGGCGAAGGGCGCGGCTTACTATGAGATGCCCGGCGCGCCTTCGCCGGATTTGCAGCGCGTGAGGCTGGTCTGCTCGCAGGCGACGGCGCCGGAGGAGGTCGGGGCGTTCATCGAGGCGCTGAAGGCGGGGTAGGGCGAGCGCCCTGCGTCACCCCGCGCTCACTCGTTGAGCGCGGCCGGGTCGATCCGGTATTCGCGCCCGCAGAACTGGCAATCGGCCCTGATGTCGCCCTCGGGCGTCACCATCTCCGCCAGTTCCTCGGGCGAGGCGCCGGCCAGCGCGTTCTCGACCTTCGAAGCCGAGCAGGTGCAGCCGAAACGCACCGGCTGCGGCGGCCAGACGCGGGGGGCCTCCTCGTGGAAGAGCCGCAGCAGCAGGTTTTCAGCGCCGACCACCGGGCCGACCAGCTCATGCGTCTCGACGGTGGCGAGCAGCATGGCGACGCGGTTCCAGTCCTCCTCGCGCCCCTCCAGCCCGGCGACATCCTCGGCGCTCATCAGCCCGTCCTCGCCCGAGGGCGCGTCGGGCGCCCGGCCGCCTTCGCCCGGCAATTGCTGGATCATCACCCCGCCGCCGCGCCAGGCGGGGGCGGCGCCCGGGGTCTCGGAAAGCGCCGCCTCGACCGCGAAACGGGTGGCGAGTTGCTCGGACTGAGCGAAATAGACCTCCAGCGCCGCCGAAAGCCCGTCTCCGGTCAGCGGGGTGACGCCCTGATAGGGGGCCATGCCCGGCCCCTGATCTATGGTCACCCCGACCACCCCGGCGCCGAGCAGCGCGAAGGGCGCGGCGTCAAGCGGCGCGCTCTCGTCGAAACCGGCATAGGCGCGGATGCGCGCGGGCTCGCCCTCGCGTTCGGGGGCGAAATAATCGGTCGCGATCAGCCGGATCGGGCCATCGCCCCGGACCTGAAGCGAGAAACGCCAGCGCAGCTTCATCGCCTGGCCGACAAGCGCGCTCAGCAGCGCCGCCTCGGAAACCAGCGCGGCGACGGGCGCGGGATAGTTCCGCGCGCCCAGAATCGCGTTAAGCGCGCCGTCCAGCCGGACGACGCGCCCGCGCATGCCGGCGCGGTCAAGCTGAAAGGGCAGGATGCTGTCGTCGCCGGGAAAGGGCGCCGTTTCCTGCGGGTCGTCCTTGGTCGCGATCATTTCGGCTCCGTCGTCGCGGCGTCGCGGCCCTGATAGAGGGGATCGCCCGGCGGCGCAAACGCTGGTCGAAGGGATTGAAGCGGCCGGACTTTGCCGCGATCCTCGACCGTGATTCGAATGAGGGGAGCATCAGATGATCGGACGCGCGCTTGTCGCCGCCATCTGTCTCGCCGCCGCGCCCGCCGCGGCGGATGAAGTCGAGACCAGCATCGAAGCCGCGCTCGACGCCTGGCGCGCCGGCAATATCGCCGGCGCCGACGAGGCGCTGGACCAGGCCGCTTCCCTGCTCGGGAAGATCAGGGTGGAGAGAATGGCCGCCGCCCTGCCGGCGCCGCTAGCGGGATGGACCCGCGCCGAAGAGACGCCGGGCCCGGTGATTCCGGGCGCCAGCCTGACCGCCGGCGCGATCTATGAGCGGGGCGATGAGCGGCTGGCGATCCGGCTCATGATCGACGGTCCGATCCTGGATAGCATGGTCTCCGTGCTGGGCGAGGACTCGATCGGCTCAATGCGGGGCGAACTGCGGGAGGCCGGCGCGCAGCGCTATATCATTATGCCTGATGGCGACTTTTCGGCGCTGGTCAGCGATCGCGTCTATGTCAATCTGCGCGGCGACGCGCCGCGCGAAGACTTGATCGCCTATTTCGAGGCGATTGATTTCGCCGCGCTTGGAGAGATCTGACCGGCATGCGGCGCTTTGGCGATGCGAGAGAGGCGGGGGTGCGTTATCGCGCCCGCCCCGGCGCCTATGGCGTGATCCTGCGGGGCGACCGCGCGCTGCTGGCGCTCAACGATTGCCCGGGGGATGAACTGGTGCTGCCCGGCGGCGGGATCGACCCCGGCGAGACCGCGCTTCAGGCGCTGCACCGCGAGGCGATGGAGGAGACCGGCTGGCGCATCCGTCCGCTCCGCCGGATCGGCGCCTATCGCCGCTTCGCCTGGATGTCGGAATATGGTTTTCACGCCGAGAAGATCTGCCATGTCTATCTCTGCGCCCCGATCCGCCGCGTCGCCGCGCCGAGCGAGCCCGATCATCACCCGGTCTGGGTTGACGCCGCCCTGGCGGCGGAGACCCTGAGCGGCGCCGGCGACCGCGCGCTGTTCCGCGACGCCGCGCGCGCGACGGGGATCAGCCTCTAGCTTGACGGGGCGGGGCGATTCAGGGATAAGGCGCGCTCCGCCGGGCCGCTTCGCGTCGCCGGTGGGCATGTTTATGACGCCCCGCGTGGGGCGCGCTGTTCGAGGCGGGCCGAAAGGCCCTCAAGCGCGGGAGACCGCCGCCGCAGGACGCGGAAGCGAGAAAGGAACTGCGCGAGATGTTCGCGGTGATCAAGACGGGCGGCAAGCAATATAAAGTCGCCGCCAATGATGTTCTGACGGTCGAGAAGCTGGCGGGCGAAGCCGGCGACAAGATCAATTTCGACGAGGTGCTGATGCTCGGCGGCGAAGACGGCGTGACCGTCGGCGCGCCCCGCGTCAAAGGCGCCG
>JBKECG010000176.1:0-2176 GCA_047974395.1 Pikeienuella sp.
TGGAGTAAGCCAGCCCCCGGGCTGGACGATGCCGGCCGCCCCCCGGGGCGGCCTTTGTCACGGCCTCACTCCGGGCGTCGCTCGCGGTCGGCGTAGCGCGCCTCGACCTCCAGTTCGTAACGGCGCGAGACCGGCACGGTCTCTCCGGTCGTCAACTCGATCTTCAGCCCGCCGCGCTTGCCGATCACCGCCGCCACCGCCAGATCCGCGACCCAGTGGGAGCGATGGATCTGCATGCCCGGATAACGGCCGAGATCGCGCACCGCATCGCCAAAGCGATAGAGCGCGAGACCGCCCTGCTCCGTCGCCTTCAGCTTCACGTAATGCTCCTGCGCCTCGGCGGCCAGAAGCTCGCCGATCACCGGCGGTTGGCAGGCGAGCAACAGGCCGGGAATGTCAGGCGCAGGCGCCTCCGCCGGCTCGACCGCGGGTTCGGTCGCCGGCTCCACGCCCGCCTCCTCCTCCGGACCCGCGCTCGACGCGGCGGGAGCGGAGGGCGCGGCGAGCGGCTGAGGCGCGGCCGCAGGAACGGAGCGCGGCGCCGCGGCGATCTGCTTCTCGCGCACCGCATGGCGGAGATAGGGCGTCAGCAGCAGCGCCGAGGTCGTCAGGTGATTGTCGATCAGCGAAGCCGCCTCGATCCCGAGCCGGCGCACCAGATCGCCGGAGGAGTTGAGCAGCGACACATCGCCGATGATCAGATCCAGCGTCGTCACCGCCAGCACGAATGGCGGGAATGAGAGACAGGCCGCGAGCCCGACATGCGCATAGGGCGAGGAACGCTCGGTCATCGCCTGATCCAGCAGCACATAGGCCCCGACAATGATCAGATAGGCCATGCCGACCCGGCAGAACCAGAAGATATAGACACCGAAGAGCGACCAGCCCGGTTGCCGGTTCACCTCATGCGCGGCGAGGATCAGCGCCAGCGCGACCGCGAGGATGGCACCGTTCGCCAATGGCCCTCGTTCAGGCTTCATCATCCCTCCGTAACCCGTTCAAGCGACATGAGTGATGGTTGCTGGATAGCCCAGCAGCCCGCGGATTGAAACGGGCAAGATCGGGGCCGCCTCGCCCGTTCCGGCGTCAGCCGATGAAAAAGCCCCCGGAAACCAGGTTCCCGGAGGCTCGACGCGTCAGCGTCCTGTTCGACCCGGCCGCCCATCGGGCGGCCCGTCACGTGATCAGAGCCCGCCTTCGCGCTGCGCCTTCTTGCGCGCCAGCTTGCGCGCGCGGCGAATCGCCTCGGCCTTCTCGCGCGCCCGCTTCACGGACGGCTTCTCATAATGCTGCCGAAGCTTCATCTCGCGAAAGATACCCTCGCGCTGCATCTTCTTCTTCAACGCGCGAAGCGCCTGATCGACATTGTTGTCGCGAACCAGAACCTGCACTTACGTCACCACCTTTCCAGTGTTCGAGTTTAGATTTTTGCAGGAGGGCGCTATATAGTGAACCTTGACGCGCCTGTCCACAGTGAAGGCTGACACCGGAGCCCGCCATGAACGATGAAATCCCGGCAGACGACATCGCAAGCGCCCGCGAGGCGCTGACCGAAGCCGCGCTCGCCCATGCGCCATTCGACGGCTGGACCGGGGCGACCTGGCGCGCCGCGCTGGAGGATACCGGAATTGACGAGACCCTCGCCCGCGCCGCCGCGCCGCGCGGGGCGATCGACCTCGCCGCCGCCTTTCACCGGGCCGGCGACGCCGCGATGGCGCGCCACGCTGCGGAAACCGATCTTTCCCTGCTTCGCTACAGCGAGCGGGTCGCGGCGCTGGTCCGTTTCCGGCTGGAGACCGCGACCCGCGACAAGGAAGCCGTGCGCCGCGCGGTCACGCTGTTTTCCCTGCCGCTGAACGCGCCCGAGGGGGCGCGGCTGATCTGGGGCACGGCCGATGCGATCTGGACCGCGCTCGGCGACGCCTCCTCGGATTTCAACTGGTATTCGAAACGGGCGATCCTCTCGGGCGTCTATTCCTCCACCCTGCTCTTCTGGCTCGGCGATCAGAGCGAGGGGCATGAGCGGACATGGGCCTTTCTCTCCCGGCGCATCGACGATGTGATGCGTTTCGAAAAGACCAAGGCGAAAGCGAAGGCGAATCCCTTCGCCCGCATCCTGCTGGCCGGGCCGGCGGCGGCCCTGTCGCGGGTCAGGGCGCCCGGCGCGGCGCCGCGC
>JBKECG010000178.1:0-2053 GCA_047974395.1 Pikeienuella sp.
TTGAGAATGGTGAAATAATCCACGTAGATGGTACTGTAGATCCTGTTAGGGATATACAGACCATTAATATGGAATTAATACTATCTGATATAGAACAAGTAGATAGATGATTACAAAAGAATGAAAGAAGAATAACTGGTTCTAACGAACCCAAGGAAGAACTTAACTTAATGAAGCTAATAAAAGAAAGACTTACAGAAGAACATAAACTTAATGAATTTGAATATTCAGAAGAAAATATGGCCTTCATAAAGAACTTCCAATTCTTAACATTAAAACCAACTATATATCTTGCTAATGTTAGTGAGAATGAAGCTGGTAATCCAGAGAGTAATGTACACTTCAATAACTTTAAAGAGTTTGTAGAAAGTAGAAATGAACAATTTGTAGTTCTGTCTACACAGATAGAATACGAGATATCTAAATTAGATATCGAAGAACAAAAAGAATTCTTAAAAGAATTAGGTTTAGAACAATCAGGACTAAATACAGTAGCTAAGAAAGCTTTTGAAATACTTGGACTAAAAACATACTTTACTGCAGGTCCAGAAGAAACACATGCTTGACCATTTAAAGATGGTATTAAAGCACCAGCTGCCGCTGGTATTATACATACTGACTTTGAAAGAGGATTTATAAAAGCGGAGGTATTCCATTATTCTGATCTTATAGAATATAAAGAAGAAAGAATACTTAAGGATAAAGGATTAATAAGACTAGAAGGAAAAGACTATATAGTTAAAGATGGTGATGTATGTCACTTTAGATTTAATGTATAGTAGTATAGATAAAAGGAGAAAGAAGAATATGACTAAGAAAAGATTAAGATATGCACCATCACCAACAGGGAGTTTACATATAGGAGGAGCTAGAACAGCTCTATTTAACTATCTTATAGCTAAACACCATGGTGGTGACTTTATATTAAGAACAGAAGATACAGATGTAGATAGAAATGTAGAAGGCGGAGAAGCTAATCAAATAGATAATCTAGATTGATTAGGTGTTATTACCGATGAAGATGCTATTAAAGGTGGTAACTATGGTCCATATAGACAAACAGAGAGATTAGATCTATATAACAAATATATAGATGAACTATTAGAAAAAGGTTTAGGTTATGAATGTTGATGTACTAGTGAAGAATTAGAACAAGAAAGAGAAGAACAAAAGAGTAGAGGGATAGTATCTCCTAGATACTCAGGTAAATGTCTACACAATCCAGAACCTAAAGAAGGAATGACTCCTTCTATTAGAGTACATATAGATCCTGAAGAAGAATTTACTTGGGATGATGGAGTTAGAGGTAATATATCATTCCCTGGTAAGGATGTAGGAGATTGAGTAATAAGAAAATCTAATGGAATACCTACATATAACTTTGCTGTAGTTATTGATGATTACTTAATGGAAATAACAGATGTTCTTCGTGGAGAAGAACATATAAGTAATACTCCTAAACAGATAGATTTATATAATAAACTAGGTTGAGAAAAACCTAAGTTCTATCATCTATCTATAATTACACAGAAGGATGGTAAGAAACTATCTAAAAGAGATGAAACAACCCTTCAATTTATACATCTATATAAAGAAAGAGGTTACCTACCTGAAGCTATATTTAACTTCTTAAGTTTATTAGGTTGATCACCAGTAGGTGAAGAAGAGATATTTACTAAAGAAAAACTTATAGAGATATTTGATGAATCTAGATTATCTAAAGCGCCATCTTACTTTGATATTAATAAGTTGTTATGAACAAACAACCATTATATAAAATTATTAGATGATAACAAGTTATGAGACTTCTTAAGTCCATTCGTTAATGACATCGATCTTAATGATAATCAAAAAATGGAAATCTTTAAAGCTTTCCAACCACAACTAAAAGAAGGTATAGAAATTAAAGAGTTGGTTAAGTTATTTGTAGAGGACTATTCTATAGAAGAAGAGCCTAAAGCATTTGCTTTAGAAAACATAGAAGTTATTAAAGAGTTTAAAAATAAACTTACATCATTAGAAGATTGAAACAATGTTTCAATCAAAGAACTAA
>JBKECG010000203.1:0-10257 GCA_047974395.1 Pikeienuella sp.
CGGCCCCGGTCAGAAGCGCCCCGCCAAGACGGAAATCCACGCCGTCGTCGAGCACAACCCGCTCCCAATGGGTCAGCGACGCGCCGTCAAAGGACCGCGCCCCGCCGCTGAAGGTCAGAACGTCGATGGAGGTGTCGGCGTTGGACAGGGGGGCGGCGGCGACCTCTCCGCGCGGAATCGGCATGCCGATGAGGATGGGAGCCGTGGAAGTCCCGCCGCCGAAGCGGGAGGCGCCGAGGCTGGCGGGTCCGGCGACGGTCACCTTGTCGGCGCCCTCGCCCATATCGACCGCGCCTTCGAGCGAGCCGCCGAGGAGCGAGAACGTGTCGTCGCCGGCGTTGGTCCGCACATCGCCGATGATCGCGCCCTGGCTGGTGATGGCGATCGCGCCGCGCCCGTCGATGATGGCGACGCCGGAATCGGCCCTGAGCCTCGCGGCGGCCGCAATGTCGAGCGTTCCCGAATCGCCGACGCTGTAAACGCCCGCGCCCGCGCCCGATCCGCCGGAGATGGCGCCGGCGAGGTCGATGTCGAATGTCGTGGCCGCGCTGGCGTAGACGCCGGAGGCGTTCGCGCCCTTCGCCTCGATGCGCCCGTCCTCGCCCTGGTTGACCATGGCGGCGCCGAATTCGGAGACGACATAGGCGCCATGCGCGTCCGCGCCGGTGGTGACGATGCTTCCGCCGGTCTGGGTGAAGGCGGCCTCGCCCGAGCCGCCGGCCAGGGCCAGCGCGCCGTAGCTGCCTTGCACGAAGCTCTCCGAGCCGCCGCTGGTGGTGATCGAGCCGCCGCTTTGCGTGACGCGGGCCGAACCGGTGGAAAGGGAGAAGATCGAGATATCGGTCTGCGCGACGATCCCGGCGGAATCGTCGCCGGTGGTGGCGACGCTGCCCCCGGTCATCACCATGGCGGCGTCGCCGTCGATCGACGACAGGATCGAGCCGTCGCTGACATCGGCGATGAGCCCGTCCGAGTCGAGCCCGTTGGTTTCGACCACGCCGCCGGAGAAGAGGATGGAGGCCGATCCCGCGCCCCCGGTCACGAAGGAGAATACGCCCTCGGCGCTTTCCGCCGCGCCATCCGCGCCGGTGACGACCTTGCCGCCGCTCATCTCGACGCGGGCGTCGCCGGCGCTGGTGCGGGCGACGAGGCCGAGCGCCCTGTCGCCTTCGGTCTCCACGATGGCGCCGGGGGTCTCAAGCGCGACGAAGGCGTTCGCGTCTGCGGTGATGTCCCCGCCATTGGCGTTGATGAAGATCTTGCCGCCCTCCAGCGCGGCGACGCCCAGACCGTTGTCATCCGTCGTTCTCAGCGAGACCTCGCCGCCGGTGATGATGACGCCGTTGCCGAGCGCACCCTGGGCGCGCAGGGCGTTGTCCTTCGACAGGATCGAGAGGTTGGAGAACCTGATCAGCGACGAACCCGGATCGTCGGACCGGCCCTCGTTGACCGTGGTGGAGGTGACGCCTTCGTCCGTCACGTCGAAGATCGCGTCGCCGTGGACGGTCATCCGCCCTTCGGAGCCGACATGCGCGCCGTCGCTGTTGTTGATCGTTCCGATGACGGTCAGGTCGCCCCTGAAGATGAGGTCGGCGCCGGGAAGATGCGAGTCGATCGCGGTATGGTTCCTGAGCCTGCTGGACGCCTGTCTGATCGTGGCGTCGCCCATGAAGGTGATGACGGCGCCATCCGTCCTGACGGTTCTGCTTACACGCCCGTCCGACAGGACCAGGACCTGATCGGCGGTGAGGGTGAGCGTGGTTCCGCGTTCGGCCAGAACCGGCGAGGCCCCATCGGAACTGTATTCCGTCTTGACGGCCGTACAGGTGGAGCCATCGGTGGCCATCGCGCGCAAACTGTCGACGCATCGGGCCTGCGCTTCTTCGGCTGGGAGCGCCGCGGCCGCCGCCGCCATGAGCGTCAACAGACCCGTCCGTCCGGCATGCGCCGCGCCCATGATTCGCGATCTGGCCGCAGTTTTCCTGCCGGCGGCGGCCCGATTTTTCGTGTAGATACAGGTCATTGCCACAACGCTATAGTGAAATATTAATGATAAAATATCTGTTATAAATAACAAATTCAATCAGTAATATTTTCGCGATATTCTGGCGATCGCATCGCCGCGCCATGATCCGGCCGATTGTCCGGTTTCAGCCGCGCCCACGCCCGCGGGCCGAGGCGACCGGCCGCGCCTCCCATCGGCCCTCGGTCACCGCCTCCAGGGCGAGACGGATGGCGAGGTCGCGGACCGTCTCCAGCGCCAGCGTCGCGGGCCGGTCGATGAGTTGGCACATGTGCAGCGTGCGCTTCATCTCCGGTTCGACGATGGGGCGGGCGGCAAGCTGGCCGCTTTCGATCTGCTCCTGCATGAACAGCCGCGTGCCGATGGTGCAGCCGAGCCCGGCGATGAGCGAGCCGGCGATGGCGTTGACCGAGTTCATCTGCAACCGCGCCCGCGCCTCCAGCCGTTTCTGCAATCCGCCATCGTCCATCAGCGCCCGCGCCGAAGCGCCCTGACGCAGCAGGATCATCGGCAGATCGAGAAGCGCCTCGAAGGGGATCGGCGTCTCCGGCGCGCCGATGATCTCCTCCCGCCCGACCAGCGCCATGCTTTCCTCAAGCACGGGCAGGGTGCGAAGGCGCGGATCGACGGGCGGGTTGTAGACCAGCGCCAGATCGACTTCGGAGATCATCAGATGCATGAGGGTGGAGCCGGAAAGGCTCTCGGACAGGATCAGCTTCAGCTTCGGGTGATCCTCCATCACCCGCCGCATCAGGGTCACGCCGATCGCCTTGACCGCCGAGAAGGCCATGCCGATGGAGACTTCGCCGGCGATCTCGCCCGGCGCATGGCGGAAATCCGCCTCCGCCGCCGCCAGGGCGCGCAGGATGGCGCGGGCATGGCTGTAGAGCCGCTTGCCCGAGGCGGTGGGGCGCACGCCGCGCGGCTCGCGCTCAAAGAGCCGGGCGCCGGTCTCCGCCTCCAGATTGGCCAGATGCCGGCTGAGCGCCGAGACCGCGACCCGCTCGCGCAGGGCGGCGCGGGCGAGGGCGCCTTCCTCGTAGATCGCTGCGAAATATCGGAGCTGTCTTTCGTCCATGCGTTCTCAATAACAGAAAGTGATCTTCTCATATTTATAATTTTCAGATCGGTTCGCCTCGCGTAATCTCCCCGCCCGACAAGAGAGGAAACGCGATGGCTTCGGAGTTCCGCCCGCTCGACGGCGTGCGCGTCGTCGAGATGACGCATATGATCATGGGCCCGTCCTGCGGCCAGTTCCTGGCGATGCTCGGGGCGGAGGTGATCAAGGTCGAGCCGCCCGAGGGCGACAAGACCCGCGCGCTGACCGGCATGGGGCGGGGCTTTTTCCCGACCTTCAACCGGGGCAAGAAATCCGTGACGCTGGACCTGAAGTCCGAGATCGGGAGAGGGGCGCTGGACGCGCTGCTCGAAGACGCCGATGTCTTTGTCGAGAATTTCCGCGACCAGTCGCTGGCGAAGATGGGCTACGCGCCGGATCAGCTCCGCGCCCGCTGGCCGAAGCTGATCATCGCCTCCTGCAAGGGGTTCCTGCACGGCCCCTATGAGAACCGCACGGCGATGGACGAGGTCGTGCAGATGATGACCGGCATGGCCTACATGACCGGGCCGACCGGGCGGCCGCTCAGGATCGGCTCCTCGGCCAATGACATCATGGGCGGGCTTTTCGGCGCCTTCGCGGTGCTCGCCGCGCTGCTGGAGCGCAAGGCGGGCGGCGAGGGCAGGGCGCTTCGCATCGGGCTGTTCGAGAATTGCCTGCTGCTGGTCGCCCAACACATGGTCCAGTTCGATATCGAGGGGCGCGAGGCGCCGCCGATGCCGGAGCGCGAATTCTCCTGGCCGGTCTACGATATATTCGAGACGAAGGACGGCCGGCAGATCTTCCTCGGCGCGGTGACGGAGGGGCAATGGGCGGTGCTCTGCCGGTTGCTGGGGCTCGATGCGCTGCTGGATGATCCGAAGCTGCAAAAGCGCATGGACCAGATCGAGGCGCGCGACCGCACCATTCCAATCTTCGCCGCCGCGGTCAGGACGCGCGGGTTCGATGATCTGTGCGCGAAATGCGAGGAGGCCGGCATTCCCTTCGCGCCGATCCGCCGCCCCGCGGAGATGTATGACGATCCGCATGTGACCCGCCCCGGCGGCCTGTCCCATTCCGCGCTCCCCGAGGGCGGGAGCTTTCGCGCCCCGGTCTTTCCCTTCGAGGTGGACGGCGCCGTCGCCGCGCCGGCGGCGCTCGACGTGCCCGGTGTCGGCGACCATACCGACGAGGTGCTCGCCGCCGCCGGGCTTTCCCCCGAAGCCATCGCCGCCGCCGCCGGCCGCGCGAAGGAGACGGCAAGATGAGCCGCGCCGCCGCCATCTACCCCGAAAGCCGCGTCACGTTGCGCGAGGTCGGCCTTCGCGACGGGCTGCAACTGGTGAAATCCTGGCCCGCGACCGATCAGAAGCTCGAATGGCTCGCCCGCGAGGCCGCCGCCGGGGTCCGCCATTTCGAGCTTGGCTCCTTCCTCCCCGTCGCCCGGATGCCGCAATTCGCGGATCTGCGCGAATTGATCGCCGCCGCGCATGAGCAGGGCCTGCATTCCGCCGCGCTGACCATGAACGAGCGCGGGATCGAGAACGCGCTTCAGACCGATGTCGCGGAACTCGCCTGCGTCGTCTCCTCCACCGAGGCGCATTCGGAGGCGAACATGCGCCGCTCGCGCGAAAGCGCCGTCGCGCTGGTCGCGCGCGCGGTGGAGGCCGCGCGGGAAGCGCCGGGGCGGCCGATCGTCAACGCCGGAATCTCCATGGCCTTCGGCTGCTCCATCGCCGGCGAGGTCGCGCATGACGAGGTGATCCGCCTTGTCAAGGCGCTGCGGGAGACGGGCGCCGATGTGATCGGCCTCGCCGACACCGTGGGTTTCGCCGGGCCGAAACAGGTCGGCGCGCTCACCGCCCGGGCGGCGAAGCTCTGCGGGCCTGTCCCGTTGGTCGTTCACCTCCATGACACCCGCGGCATGGGCGTCGCCAACGCCGCCGCGGCGCTGGATGCGGGGGCGAGGGTGCTGGACGGCGCGCTTGGCGGGCTTGGCGGCTGCCCTTTCGCGCCCGGCGCCTCCGGCAATGTCGTCTTCGAGGATCTGGTGTTCCTGGCTGAAACCATGGGTTTCCGGACCGGCGTCGATCTTCCCGCGCTCAACGCCGCGCGCGAGATCGCCGAAGCCGCCATGCCCGGCGAGAGCTTCCATGGCGCGCTGGCGAAAGCCGGCCCGCCCTTGACCGAATGGCGACTTTGACACTCAAGTCGCGATAATCAGAACCCCTGTGGAGGAAACGGCATGAATCTCGTGAAACCGGCGCTCGCCGCCATCGCTCTCGGCGCGCTCGCCGCCCCCGCCGGCGCGGTCGAGGTGATGCGCTGCTCGCATCAGCTGCCCCCCGCCCATCACATCGCCAAGGTCGTCGATCGCTGGGCCGCGGCGGTGGAGGAATATTCCGAGGGCGATATCGACGTTCAGGTCTTCGGCGCCGACAGCCTTGTCGGCGCGCGCGAGAATATCGTCGCCACCGCCAAGGGCGATATCGAATGCGCCTTCTCGCTGAATTTCCAGTGGGGCAAGACGCTGCCGATCATGAACGTGACCATCGCGCCCTACGCCTTCGCCGATCTCGATATCTGGCGGAACTGGCACAAGTCGGAAGCGGCGGCCTTTCTCGATGAGAAACTGCTGGAGAAGGGCGTGAAGAATGTCGTCTGGATGTTCCAGACCAACACTTCCGTCTTCACCTCCAACGGCAAGTTCCTGCTGACGCCCGAGGATTTCAGGGGCGTGAAGATGCGCGGGCTGGTCCCCTCCTTCGACGCCGGCCTGAGCGAGCTTGGCGCGACCACGGCGACCCTGCCGGGTTCGGAGGTCTATCAGGCCCTCGCCACCGGCGTGGTTGACGCCGCGGTGACGGATGTCGCCGCCGCCGTCAGCCGCAAATATTTCGAGGTGCAGGACCATTTCGTGGTGACGCCGGTGCTCTCCGCCTATCTCCACGGCTATCTCAACCCGCGCTTCTATGACGGGCTTTCCGACAAGTCGAAGGAGGCGCTGGAGAAGGCCAAGGCCGACGCCGCCGTCTGGGCGGTCGAAGCCTCGGTCGAGGCCGCCGCCGCCGCGCCGGATGAGCTGCGCGCCAAGGGCGTCAACGTCCATATCGCCACCGATGAGGAGAATGCGGCGATCGAGGCGATCATGCGCCCGGCCTTCGACGAAGCCTTCGGCGAAGACGAGGACGCGAAGACGCTGATCGAACTCGTTCGCAAGCTCTGAACATGTCCGCGCATGGCGATGCGGAGGCGGCTTCGGCCGCCCCCGGCTCCTTCCTGATGCGCCGGGTCGCGGCCCCGCTCTCCTGGGCGGGGGGCGCGCTGGCGACGGTGCTGATCCTCGGCGTTTTCGGGCTGATGGTGGTGGCGGTGTTCCGCCGCTATGTGCTGGAGAAGCCGATACAGTTCACCGACGAGGTCTCCGGCTGGGTGCTGATCGCCGCGGTGATGCTGGGCATGGCCGAGGCCTATCGGCGCGGCGACCATATCGCCATCGACCTGATCACCATGCGGCTGGGCGCGGTCTGGCGGGTTCCGGTGGGCTGCGTCTCCGATCTCGCGGTGCTGGGCTTCGCCCTCGTCGTCGGGATCAGCGCCTGGGAGGCGATCGCCTTCGCGCGGGGCTTCGGCATGTACACGACCGGCCATATCGTGATCGAGACCTGGATATTGCAGACGCCGCTGGTGGCGGGCGCCGCGCTGCTCGGTCTTGTCGCGCTGGCGAAGCTCGCCGACCGGCTGGTCGCGGGGGGCGGGCGATGACCATGGTTCTCGTCTTCGCGGGGCTGATCCTGCTGCTGCTGACCGGGATGCCGGTCTTCGCCGCGCTCGGCCTCGCCGCAACCCTGATCCTGCTGATTTTCGAGGGCGGGATCGGCTCGGTCGCCGATACGGTCTTCGCCCATCTCAACAAGTCGATCCTGATGGCGATCCCGCTTTTCGTCTTCATGGCGCAGGTGATGATGCGCGCGAAGGTGATCGACGATCTCTATGACATGGCCCATGCTGTGGTCGGCCATATCCGGGGCGGGCTGGGCGTCGCGACGGTGCTGTCCTGCACCATCTTCGCCGCGATCTCCGGCTCCTCCGTCGCCACCGCGCTTTCCATCGGGTCGAGCGCGATCCCGCAGATGAAGCGTTTCGGCTACCCGGAGCGCGACGCGCTCGGCGTGATCGCTGCGGGGGGCACGCTTGGCATTCTCATTCCGCCTTCGGGGCCGATGATCCTCTATGCGATCGTCTCCGAGGTCTCGATCGGCGCGCTGTTTCTGGCCGGGATCGCGCCGGGCCTGCTGATGGCGCTGATCTTCTCGCTTTACTGCATGGCGGAGGCGCGCCGCCGGCGCCTGACCGAGACGCCGGAATGGGTCGGCTGGGGCAAGGTCGCCGCCGCCTTCCGGCGCTCCTTCTGGGCGGTGATGGCGCCCCCGGTGGTGATGGGCGGCATCTATCTCGGCGTCTTCACCGCCTCCGAGGCTGCGGCGGCCGGCGCGCTTTATGCGCTGCTGGTGGCGATGCTGGTCTACCGGAATTTCGGGCTTCGCGATCTCTGGGAATGCGCCTTCGCCTCGATGCGCACCTCGATGATGGTCTTCGCCATCATCGCCGGGGCGGCGATGTTCGGCCATGCGATCACCATCATCCGCCTGCCGGTCGGCGTGACCGAGGCGGTGGCGGCGATGGGGCTCGGCCCGACCAGCTTCATCCTGATCGTCATGGGGCTGATCTTCGTGATGGGCATGTTCTTCGAGACCATCGCCATCATCCTGATCACCACGCCGATCCTGCTGCCGACGATGATCGCGCTGGAGATCGACCTGGTGTGGTTCGGTGTCCTGCTGATGATCAATCTGGAGCTGGCGCTGATCACCCCGCCGGTGGGGATGAATCTCTTCGTCATCAAGGGCATCACCGACGCCCCGCTGACCGAGGTCGTGCGCGGCGCCGCGCCCTATGTCGGGCTGATGCTGCTCGGGCTGCTGATCCTCTTCATGGTCCCGCCGCTGGCGACCTGGCTGCCCTATTCGGCGGGGTTCGGGCGGTAGGCTGTGTGGGCGCCCACCCGCTCCAGCGGGTGATTGCGTCGATGGTGATGACGGTGAGGTGGTTTCCCGCCGTTTTCTCGCATCGGGCTGCGACTTTCAGAAACCACTTGAGTCTGGAGAAGAGGAACTCGATCAGACGCCTCCAGGCGTAGAGTTCGCGGTCGAGTGGATATTTCAGGGCCCGAGACGGATTGTTGGGGATGACAGCGAGGGCCGCCTTTTCGGCGATGATCCGGCGCAGGACGCCGCTGTCATAGGCGGTGTCGGCTATGACGATGCCTGCAGGCAACTCGGCGATCTGGCCTCGATCTCGGCCGCATCCTTGAGCCCGGTCTGAAGCCTCTGTTTCGCCATTTCGATCCCGCCCGCTCCGGATGGGCCGCCAGACACGCTTTCGCGGGGTCGGCGCAGCCCGCGCCTTTCGTCACAATTACCCGCCCCGCTTAGTCATGTCATCCTGGCCGGTCAGATCGGCTCACCCTCGAACTGTCGCACTTCGACGCTGCGGCCGGTCAGGTTGTCCCGGATGCGTCTGGCGGCTTCGGCGGCGCCCGGCGTATCGGCGTGGAGGCAGACCGTGTCGATCCTTGTCGGCAGGCGCTTGCCCGAACGGGTGATGATCGCGCCGGCGGCGATCATCTCCGCCACCCGTCCGGCGGCGATATCGGCGTCGTGGATCACCGCGCCTTCCTCGCGCCGGTCGACCAGCGATCCGTCCTCGTTATAGGCGCGGTCGGCGAAGATCTCGCAGGCGGCGGGGGCGCCAAGCTCGCGCGCGGCCTCGACCTGGGCGGAGGCGGCCTGAACCAGCAGGATCAGATCCGGCGCGGCCGCCAGCGCCGCCGTGAAACAGGCGCGGGCGAGCGGCAGGTCCTGCGCGGCCATGTTGCCCAGCGCGCCATGCAGCTTCAGGTGCCGCACCCGCCCGCCGGCGGCGCGCGCCATCGCCTGCGCGGCGCCGATCTGATACTGGACCAGCCGGCCCGCGCTTGCGGGGGCCATGCGCATCGGCCGCCGGCCGAAACCCTGAAGATCGGGGAAACCCGGATGCGCCCCGATGCCGACGTCCCGCGCGACGGCGCGCCCCATGGCGACCGCCATCTCGTCCCAGTCGCCGGCATGCATGCCGCAGGCGACATTGGCCGAGCTGACGATGTTCAGGAGCGCCTCGTCCTCTCCCATGCGCCAGGGGCCGAAGCTTTCGCCGAGATCCGAGTTCAGGTCGATGCGAAGGGTCATGACATGTCTCCGGTTTGCGCGTTCACCACGCCGCTGACAAATTGATAGGACAGGAGATCGGGAATATCCTCCGGCCGGCGGACGAGCGGCCGGACCCGGTGGCTGAGCTTCGCCAACTCCGCCCGCCGCGCCCGTTCGACCTCGATCCCCTCTTCGACGCCGACGAAGCGGAACCGCAGGGGCGCCCCGGCGCGGGCCTGGGCGAAGGCGGCGATCTCCGAGGGCGGCAGCGTGCCGATGCGCGGATATCCGCCCATGGACTGGCATTCCATCATCAGCATATAGGGCGTGCCGTCGCCGGTGATCTGGATATCGCCCGGCATGACGATTTCCGAGACGATGGAGCGCGCATCGGGCGGAGCGAAGCCTTCGCCTTCGAAATTCATCTTCACGCCCATGCGGTTGCCGCGAAGGTCGCGAGAGAAGACGGTGGCCTCGAACCGCGCCAGCAGTTCATCCGAGAAGAGGCCTGCATGGACGCCTTGGGTGATGCGGAGCGTCTTCGGCTCGAAACGGTCCACCGGCTCGATCAGGACGCCGACGCGCCCGCTCGCATCCGGCGCGACCGGCAATTCATCCCCCGCCGCCACCGGGCCGCCGACCCCGGCCCCGATATGGGCGCTCCGCGCGCCGAGCCGCATCGGCGTCGCGATGCCGCCGCCAAGGGAGAGATAGCCGTAATTGCCCGTCTCGGCCGCGCCGATATTCAGCGCGGCCCCGGCGCGCAGCAGATGCGCGGCGTTCCAGCGCAGCGGCGCGCCGTCGAGCGTCGCGCGCATGACCGCCCCGGTCAGGGCGATGCGGATATCCTCCGTCGCCGTGAAGACGCCGCCGAACCCCGCCAGCTCCAG
>JBKECG010000222.1:0-11927 GCA_047974395.1 Pikeienuella sp.
TCCTGCGCGAGAATCACGATGTGCAGCGCGCCTGCGGCGCCGATGTGGTTCTCTGGGACAGGGAGGAACTGGCCCGCGCCTTCCCGCATCTCAACACCGACGATATCCGCCTCGCCTCCTATGGACGCTCCGGCGAGGGCTGGTTCAGCAATACCGGGCTGATGAACGGGTTCAGGGCCAAGGCGCGCGAGTTGGGCGCGACCTGGCTCAAGGACGAGGTGGTCGCCATCGCCCGCGAGGGCGCGCGGGTCGCTTCCGTCACGCTGAAATCCGGGGCGACGATCGGCGCCGGAACCATCGTCAACGCCTCCGGCCCGCGCGCGGCGCTGACCGCGCGCATGGCCGGGCTGGACGCGCCGGTCGAGCCGCGCAAGCGCACCTCCTTCGTCTTCGCCTGCGCCCAAAGCCCCGAGGGGAGCGCCGCGGTCAATCAGGGCCGCCTGCCGCTGATGATCGACCCGGGCGGCGTCTTCTGCCGACCCGAAGGGCGCTATTTCCTCTCCGGCGCGCCGCCGGTCGAAGACCCGGCCGTGGACTGGGACGATTTCGAACCGCGTTACGAGGAATTCGAGGAGATCATCTGGCCGGCCCTGGCCGCGCGCGCCCCGGCTTTCGAGGCGATCAAACTGGTGAACCAATGGGCCGGGCATTACGATTTCAACCGGCTCGACCATAACCTGATCGTCGGCCGGCATCCCGAGGTGGACAACTTCATCTTCGCCAACGGCTTTTCCGGCCATGGGCTGCAACAGGGCCCCGCCGCCGGCAGGGCCGTCGCCGAACTGATCGTCCATGGCGGTTTCCGCACGCTCGACCTGAGCGAGGTCGGCTATGAGCGCATCATGGAGAACCGCCCCTTCCTCGAAAAGGCGGTGATCTGACATGCGCGCGGGGCCGGCGTGAACGGGCGCCCTCCCCGTCTGCCGCCGCTGAACGCGCTGCGGGTCTTTCACACCGTGGTGCAGCACCGCTCCTTCCGCAGCGCCGCGAGCGAATTGAGCGTGACGCCCCAGGCCGTCAGCCAGCAGATCAAGCTGCTGGAGGAGGCGCTCGGCGTCGAGCTGTTCCTGCGCAAGGGCCGCGCGATCGAGCCGAACGAACAGGCGATCCTGCTCGCCCATTTCGTTCAGGCCGGCTTCGACGAATTGCACGAGGGCGTGCGCCGGGTCGCGAAGGGAAGCGCGCGCAACCGGATCAACGTCAACGCCAGCCCGTATTTCGCCACCCGCTACCTTCTGGACCGGATCGGCCGGTTTCACGAAACCGCGCCCGACGCCGATCTGCGGCTGACGACGATGGTCAACCTGCCGGATTTCGTCTCCGACGATGTCGATGTCGCCATCCAATGGGGTTTCGGCGGCTGGAAAGGTCTGGATTCCACACTGCTCGTGCGCGATCACAAGGAAATCTGCTGCACGCCGGATCTGGCGGGAAAGATCGGCGCGCCGGCGGATCTTCTGAATCTGCCGCTGCTGCATCCGGTCCTGTCGGCGGAGTTCTGGCGGAAGGTGCTGGCGCATCTCGGGGTCGGCGGCGCCATCCCCGCCGGGCGCGATCTTCAGTTCCAGGACGCGGCGACGATGCGCCGGGCGGCGCTGGCCGGGCTTGGCGTCGGGCTGGTCTCCACCATCGACGCCGAGGAGGACCTGAAACTCGGCCGCCTCGTCGCGCCGCTCGGGCGCGGCGCGCTGGCGGCGATGGCGCCCGAGGAGGTGCCCGGTTTCTATCTGGTCCTGCCCCGCGCGCATCGCCGCGTCCGGGCCATCTCCGCCTTCTGCGCCTGGGTGGAGACCGAGGACTGGACCCTTCCCGCGCGCGAATTCTGAGAGAGAGACATGCTCAAGGCCCTCGTCACCGGCGCCACCAGCGGCATAGGCCGCGCCATCGCCATCGCCCTGCATGAAGCCGGGCATGAGGTCGCCGCGCTCGGTCGCGACGCGGCCGCGCTGGCCGATCTCTCGGCGCGGGGGATCGCCCCCCTGCCCTGCGACCTCGGCGACCCCGCCGCGACCGCGGCGGCGCTGGAGGAGCGCGCCTTCGACATTCTGGTGAACACCGCCGGCAAGATGCCGCCGATGGGCGATGTCTGCGACCTGCCGCCCGATGAGATCGACCGCGCGCTGACCGTCAACCTGAATGCGGCGCTGCATGCGACCCGCGCCGTCACCCCCGGCATGCGCGCGCGCCGAAGGGGCCATGTCTTCTTCACCGGCTCGACCGCCGGCCACGCCCCTTTCGCCGGGCTGGCGCTTTACTGCGCGACCAAGGCGGCGATCGGCGGCTTCGCCCAGGCGCTCCGCCTCGACCTCTCTCCGCATGGCGTCCGCGTGACCGAGATCGTCGCCGGCCGGGTGGAGAGCGGCCTCTACAAGGAGCTGCTTTCGCCCGAAGCGCGGGCGGCGATGTACGCCGGGGCCTCGGCCGTGCAGCCGGAGGATGTGGCCGCGATGGTTCTCGCGGTCCTGAACCTGCCCGATCATGCGGATGTCGCCAGGTTCGACATCCTTCCCACCCGCCAGGCCACCGCGACCGGCCTGCAGAAGAAAGACAGCTGAGATGCAGGGACTTTCCGTTGTGATCAGCGGCGGCGGCGCGGGGCTTGGCGCCCTGATCGCGAAGATGGCGGTGGAGGCGGGCGCCGGCGCGCTCGGGATCATCGACCTGAACGGCGCGGCGGCGGAGGCCGCGCTCGCCCCCGCCCGCGCGGCCGGGCTGCCCACCGCCTTCGCCGCCTGCGACATCCGCACCGCCGACGCCGCCCACGCCGCCTTCGACAGGGTGGCGGAGACGCTCGGCCGGGTGGATACGCTGGTGAACTCGGCCGCGATCTATCCGCGCAAGCCGGTGCTGGAGATCACCGACGCCGACTGGGACGCCTCCAACGCGATCAACATCAAGGGCGCCTATCACATGATGGTCGCCGCCATCCGGCGGATGCGGACCCAACAGCCCGAAGGCCCGGTTCGCGGCCGGATCGTCAACATCACCTCGGTGGACGCCTTCAAGGCGCATCCGCAGAACGCCCATTACGCCGCGACCAAGGCCGCGCTGGTCTCGCTGACCAGGAGCCTCGCCCATGCGGTCGCGCCCGACGGCGTCCTGATCAACTCGGTCGCGCCGGCGGGCATGGCCACGGAGAAGGCCCGCGAGCTTGGCTTTCTCGACGAGTTGGCCAGGGCCAGCCCGCTCGGCCGCGGCGGCGAGCCGCGCGAGATGGCGGAATGGGTGCTGATGGCCGGCGGGCCGAAGAACACCTACATGACCGGCGAGAACATCATCGTCTCCGGCGGATATATCTACGCCTGAGACGCACAGAGCGGTTTCCGACCTGACTGGCGATCCAGTCTGAACGGGAAACGCTCTACTCGCCGCGTTCCGGGCGCTCGGCGAATTTCAGTTCGATCCGGCGGTTGCGCGCCCGCGCCTCCTGCGTGTCGGCCGGGTCGATGGGCTGGAATTCGCCATAGCCGAGCGCGGCGAGCCGTTCGGCCGGCAGGCCCTCGGCCTCGGTGAGGAAACGCACGACCGAGAGCGCGCGCGCCTGGCTCAACTCCCAGTTGTCGCGAAAACGCCCGCTGGAGATCGGCACGTCGTCGGTATGGCCCTCGACGACCAGCAGCCAGTCGATCCCGGCGGGAATGCGGGCGATCACCTCGCGGAGCGCGCCGGCGAGATCGGAGAGCCCGGCCCGCCCATCGAAGCCAAGCCGGGCGGAGCCGGTGGCGAAGAGCACTTCCGACTGGAAGATGAAGCGATCGCCGACGACGCGGATATCGCTCCTGCCCTCCAGCACCTTGCGCATCTCGCCGAAGAATTCGGAACGGTAGCCCTCAAGGCTCTCCTTCTCCGCCTTCAGCCGCTCGGCTTCGCGCGCCTTCAGCTGCACCTCGCGCGCCAGCGCGGCGTTGAGGCGCGAGCCGAGATTGGCGATCTCGGCTTCGGATTCGCGGTCTTTCGTCTCGGACGCGTCAAGCTGCGCCGAAAGCTGGCCAAGCTGGGCGCGAAGCTCCGCCGCCTGTTCGTTCAGGAGCGCCAGCGCCTTCGCCTGTTCGGAAACCTCCCTTTCCCGCTCGTCCAGCCGCGAGCGGGCGATAGCCAGCAGCGCCGCCTCCCGCGCCTTCGCCTGTTCCTCGGCGCCGAGCGAGGCGTCGAGATCGGCGCGCGCCGCCTCCGCCTCCTCTCTCGCGGCCTCGGCGGCGGCGAGCAGGGTCAGGGTCTCCTCGGCCTCGCGGCGCTTCTCCTCCAGCACCAGGGTCATCGCGCCAAGCTCCGAATCCGCCTCGCGGAGCCGCGCGCGCAACGCCTCGGCCGCGGCGAGGGAGGCGAGGCGGAGCCGTTCCTCCTCGCTCAGATCCCCCTCCAGCGCCCGGATCCGCTCCAGCCCCTCGTCGCGCGCGCCCTCCAGCGCGGCGATCAGGGCCAGATTGGCGGCCTCCTCGCGCTTCATGTCGGAAATCGCGGTCTCGCCCGCCGCCTTCTCGTCGCGCAGGCTGGCGATCAGCGCCTCCAGCGCCTCGCGTTCGGCGGCGGCGCGGCGGGCGGCCTCGGCCCCGGCGTCGATCTCCTCGCGCGCCCTGGCCAGCGCCAGATCGAGCGCGGCCTTCGCGTCGATCTCCCGGTCGCGCGCCGCCTCCAGCGCGGCGACATTCTCCTGCAAGCCGGTCCGCTCCGCCAGAAGCGAGGCGACCTGCGCCTCGAAGCTGGCGACCCGGCCCTGAAGCGCCTCGACCTCGCCCTGCCGGTCAAGGAGCGTCGCCCGCGCGACCTCCAGTTCGCGGTCAAGCTCCTCGCCCCGCGTCACCTCCATCGCCAGCACGTTGGAAAGCGATGATAATTGCGCGTTCAGCGCGCCGATCCGGTCCTCCTGCGCCTCGATCACGGTCTCCTGCCCGGTAAGCTGGGTGCGCAGCACGAACTGCACCAGCATGAAGATCGAGAGCACGAACATCAGCACCAGCAGGAGCGCCGTCATCGCATCGACGAAACCCGGCCAGATCGCGGCGCTGGTCCGCGCCCGGTCGGAAAGACGCCCGACCGCCATGGCTCAACCCCTCCCGACCCGTTCGGCGAATTGCGCCAGCGTGCGGGTCAGCCCGCCGATCTCCGCGCGCAGCTCGCCAACCGCGTCCTGTCGTCCGGCGGCCAGTTCCTCGCCGAGGCGCAGAAGCTGGCGGTCGATATTGCGGATCCGGGCCTGGGTCTCCTCGTCGAAGCCGCCGGGCGCGGCGGGGGACGGCCCCTCCAGCCGCTCGGCGATCCGGGTCAGAAGCGCGGTCTGGCGCGCCGCCTCGCCCGTGTCCAGCGCCGGATCGGCGGTCATGGCCTCCATCCGCGCGAGCAGATCGGAGACGACGCCGGCCAGATCCGCGATCTGCGCCGAATTCTGCTCGACCAGCGCCGCCGCCATGCCGATCTGGTCGCCATCCCCCGCCTCGCCGGCGATGGTGATCCGGGTGATCGTGGCCAGCCAGTCCTCCAGCTCGCGAAAGAACTGGTTCTGCGCGCGCGAGGCGAACAGCTCCTGCAAGCCCACGACCAGAGATCCGGCGAGGCCGAGAAGCGAGGAGGCGAAGGCGGTGCCCATGCCGCCAAGCTGGCTTTCCAGCCCGGTCATCAACTCATCGAAATTGATCCCGCCGCCGGCGTCGGGCTTCAGCGAGCGGATCGTGTTCACCACCTCCGGCACGGTCAGCGACAGCCCCCAGAACGTGCCCAGCAGGCCGAGGAAGATCAGGAGATTGATGATATAGCGGGTGATGTCCCGGCTCTCGTCGATCCTGGTCGCCACGGTGTCGAGGATCGAACGGGTCGAGCTCGCCGTCAGCGCCTTGCGCGCGCGCTGGTCGCGCAGCATGCTGGAAAGCGAACGCAGGAGCCGGGGCGGCTCGACGAATTCATGGCCGGGCCGGTCGATGGCGAAACCCTCGATCCAGCTCACCGCCCGGATCAGCGAGATCACCTGCCAGAAGGTCGCCATCAAGCCGATGACGAAAACCGCGCCGATCAGCCCGTTGAGGCCGACATTGGCGAGGAACACCGTCTCGATGGGCTTGTAGAGGAAATAGGCGGCGACGCCGATCGCGACGAGCGCGCCGAGCATCGCCAGGATCTGCCTGACCGGCTGCTCGAACTCCACTTTCGTCCGGTTGATCGCGACCATGCCCGTCCCCCCGCGACTTCGGCGCTCACGCCTGTCGTCGCGGGGCATCATGGGCCGCGGCGCGCCGGGCCGCAAGGTGTTCAGGTTGCGGGCATTCCCGGCCGCGTCAGTCCGGGCCGGCCGGAAAGCCGCCTGAACGCCCCGGTCAGCGCGCCGAAGGTCAGCCTCGCCTCGGCCAGAAGGCTGCGCAGGTTCGGTCCGGGCGCGCGCAGCGCGGCCTCGACCTCTCCCTGCGCGCAGCGGAGCCTCGCGCCCGATCGGCGGGCAAGGCCCAGCATCGCGTGATTGTCGCCAAGGCAACGCAGCGCCACCCGCCGCGCGATGCGGTTGCGCGCGATCGCCAGCGCCGTCGCCAGCAACAGCGCCCCGGTTCCGCGGCGGCGCTCGCCTTCATCAATCGAGAGCGCGAACTCCGCACCGCCCGGCCCGAAAAGCCGCGGCAGGGCCAGTTCCCCGAAACCGATCAGCCGGCCGGCGCGAAAGGCGCCGATCAGCGCCAGGCGCGGGGCGCGGAGCGCCCCGCAATGCATCCTGATCCCGGCGTCCCCGACCGCGCAGAAGAAGCGGAACCGCCGGTCCTCCGGCGAAAGCCGCATCAGATGCGCGGCGATGGCGGCGCCGTCCGCGGCCGAGAGATAACGGATTTCCGGCGGACCGTCCCGGCCTTCGGCCCGCGCCGCCGGGCGCGCCATCTCAGGCCGCGCTTTCCACCCGCGCGCGGCCGGTCAGGCGCTGCTCCTGATCGGCGTCGGGACAGGCGCGCGCCCCGGTCTGGGCGAATTCCGCGTCGGCCGCGCGACGGGCGAACGGCCGCGACAGCGCATGGACAAGGCGCGCAAAGCCGTCAGCCATGTATTCGGCGCGCATCCGCGAGGCGATGGCCGCGGCCGCGCGGATTTCGGCCTGGGTGATCGCGGCCGCGTCGGCCTGATCGGAGATGGAAGTGTAATAGGGTCTGGTTCGGGGCGTCATGAAGGGTCTCCTGCTATGGCGCCCTCCCTTCGCGTTTTTCAACGCCGCACCGTTCTATTGCGGCGCACCCTAAGGATATTAGGGAGCTCCGCCCATATCGCAAGTCAATGCTGCATTGCAAAATATGCAATTCGCTGAGTGCGGCGAAACCGTCACTATCTCAGGCCGCCGCCAGGATCTCGTTCAGCCGTTCGAAAACCTCGGCGTTGGCGGCGACGATCCGTCCTTCCCCGATCGGATCGCCCGGACCGTCCAGCGGGCCGGTGAAGCCCCCCGCCTCGCGCACCAGCAGTGCGCCGGCGGCGACGTCCCAGGGTTTCACCCCCCGCTCCCAATACCCGTCCAGCCGCCCGGCGGCGACATAGGCCAGATCCAGCGCCGCCGCGCCATAGCGGCGCAGCCCGGCGCAGCGGGGCATCAGCAGGCTGATCTCGCGGATCGTCTTCGGCAGATGTTTCGAGCCGGCGAAGGGCACGCCGGTGCCGAAGATCATCTCGATCATCTCGCGCCGGCCGGAGACGCGCAGCCGCCGGTCGTTCATCCAGGCGCCCGCGCCCTTCTCGGCGGCGAACAACTCGTCCTTTGCCGGATCGAACACCACGGCGGCGGTGATCTCTCCCTTGCGCTCCAGCGCGATGGAGATCGCCCAGTGCGGCAGGCCGTGGAGGAAATTGGTGGTGCCGTCCAGCGGATCGACGATCCAGCGATGCATGCCGTCGGCGCTTTCCGCGGCTTCGCTCTCCTCGCCCAGCCAGCCATAGGCGGGGCGGGCCTCCATCAGCGTCTCGCGGATCACCTGCTCGGCCTTCACGTCGGCGCGCGAGACGAAATCGCCCGCGCCCTTCATCGAGACCTGAAGATTCTCGATCTCGCCGAAATCACGGACAAGGCCGCGCGCGGCGCGGCGCGCGGCCTTGATCATCACGTTCAGATTGGCCGAGCCTGCGCTCACCTTTTCGGCTCTTTCAGCTCGGTCTCGACGAAGACCAGTTCGCCCGCGCCGGAATTGATCACGTCATGGGAGACGCCCGCCTCGCGGAAATAGGAAAGGCCCGGAACCATCTCGGTCGCCATCTCCTCGCCGTCCTTTGCGACGACGGTCACCGCCGAGCCGATCACCGGGGTGATGACGTAATCATATTCATGGGTGTGGAACCCCGTGGCCGCGCCCGGGGCGAAGGACCATTTCGTCACCCGGACCCGGTCATTGTCGACCATGGTCTCGGCCTTGGCTGCTTCATGCGCGTTCGACATATTCACCAGTCTCCGTGTTGACGACGATCTTCTCGCCGGTTCCGACGAAAGGCGGCACCAGGACGCGGACGCCATTATCCAGCACCGCCGGCTTGAAACTGTTGGCGGCGGTCTGCCCCTTCACCACCGGCTCGGTCTCGGTGATCTCGCAGATCACCTTTTCCGGGAGCGTGCAGGAAAGCGCCTCCGCCTCGTAATATTCCATGGTCACGGTCATCCCGTCCTGCAAGAATGGGCGCCGGTCGCCGAGGATGTCGGCCGGCAGTTCGATCTGCTCGAAGGTCTCGCTGTCCATGAACACCAGCATGTCGTCGGACTGATAGAGGAACTGCTGATCCTTCTGCTCCAATCGCACCCGCTCGACCTTGTCAACCGAGCGGAACCGCTCGTTGAGCTTGGAGCCGTTGCGCAGGTTCTTCAGCTCCACCTGCGCGAAGGCGCCGCCCTTGCCCGGCTTCACATGGGCCGTCTTCACCGCGATCCAGAGGCCGTCATTATGTTCGATAATGTTGCCCGGGCGGATTTCATTGCCGTTGATCTTCATGAATCTCTCTCGGATCGGAAGCATGCTTGGGTCTGGCGCGCATATATCGGGCGGGGCGTGGGGAGGCAAGGCGGGCTTTGCCCCGGCGCGGGAATGGGCGTATGCGGGGGCGACCCCGGTTCAGGAGCCCGAAATGCCGCTTTCCGCCCTTCTCTCCCATCTTCGCCAGACCGCCGCGCTGGAGCAGGCGGCCGGCGTGATCTCCTGGGATCAGGAGACGATGATGCCGCCGAAGGGCGCGGCCCAGCGCGCCGAGCAGGCCGGGGCCCTCGCCGCCGTGATCCACGAGCGGCGGAGCGATCCGCGCATTCCCGAATGGATCGCCGCCATCGACCGCGCCGGGCTTTCGGATTTCGACGCCGCGAATCTGCGCGAAGCCGAACGCGCCCATCGGCTCGCCACCCGCATCCCCGCAAGGCTGGCGGAGGAGAGCGCGAAAGCGGCTTCCGCCGGCCAGCAGATCTGGGCGGCGGCGCGCGCGGCCAGTGACTTCAAGGCCTTCGCCCCCGCGCTGACGCAGATTCTGACGCTGAAGCGGGAGGAGGCCGCCTGTCTCGCCGAAGGGACCGGCCCGGAGGCGCTCTATGACGCGCTCCTCGACCAGTTCGAGCCCGGCGCGAAGACCGCCGAGATCGGCCCGATGCTGGAGGGGATGCGCCCACGCCTCTCGGCGCTCAGGGCGGCGATCGCGGAGAAGCCGGCGCCGAAAGCCATGGCCGGCCTTTTCCCGCATGAAAAACAGATGCTTCTGGCGGAGCGGGTCGCCCGCAGGCTCGGCTATGACATGGAGGCCGGGCGGATCGACATCGTGGCCCACCCGTTCTGCTCGGGAACGGCGGGCGATGTGCGGATCACCACGCGGACGGACGAGGCCGACCCGTTCAACTGCCTCTACTCGACCATTCACGAGACCGGCCACGCGCTCTATGCGCAGGGCGCGCCCGACCCGCTGCTGCCGGCGGCCGAGTACTGCTCGATGGCGGTTCACGAAAGCCAGTCGCGGTTCTGGGAGAACTGGATCGGCCGCTCGCGCCCTTTCGCCGAATGGCTCCACCCGGCGATGCGCGAGGTTTTCGGCGATTTCGGGATCGACGGGCCGGAGGCGCTTTACAGGGCCGCCAACCGGGTCGAGACCGGCTTCATCCGCACCGAGGCGGATGAGGCGCATTACAACCTTCATATCCTGTTGCGTTTCGAGCTGGAGCGCGACCTGATCTCCGGCGCGCTGGAGGTGGAGGCGCTGGAGAGCGAATGGAACGCCCGCTTCCTGCGCGATTTCGGCGTCGCGCCGCCCGACGCGGCGCGGGGCGTCCTCCAGGACGTGCACTGGTCGGCCGGGCTTTTCGGTTATTTCCCCACCTATGCGCTCGGCAATATCTACGCCGCCTGTCTCGACCTCGCGATGCGGCGCGACCTGCCGGATCGCGACCGGATGGCGGCGCGAGCCGAGACCGGGCCGGCGCTCGACTGGCTGCGGAGCCGCATCTTCGACAAGGGCCGGATGATGGAGGCCTCGGCGCTGATCGAGACGGCGACGGGGGAGGCGCCCTCGGCCGCGCCGCTTCTCGATCATCTCGAAGCCAAGTTCGGGGCGCTCTATGGGCTCTGACCGCATCGAGACGCTGGAGATCGCCCTCGCCCATGCCGAAGCCGAGATCGCCGATCTGTCCGACACCTGCCGCGCGCAATGGAATGAGATCGAGGCGCTGAAACGCGAGGTCGGAAAGCTGATCCGCACGCTGGAGGCGATGGCCGCCGAACCCGAGGACGCCCCCGACCCCGACGCCCGCCCGCCGCATTATTGACAAGGCGGAGCAAAAGGCGTCGCGCGGGATAATAGACTGCAATAATTACCCGTTTTATGTGATGCAGTCCTCGCTTGATCCTTCGCTCCGATCTGCATAGCTACAAAATTCCCGATGTCGCCAGAACCGCCTCCAGCATCGGTCGGGGCATTCCTGTGGTTTGATAAGGCGTATTTTTCATGGAAATCGCAAACAGCGTCGGCAAGGGCGGCAGGAACGACCCCGCCGATGTCGAAATCATTCGCTCGCTCCTGGCCCGCCACCAGCGATGGGCGGGATCTGATCTGAGCAACGCGACCTTGACCGAGGATATTCTCGCCGCCGCCATCACGAAGTTTCAGGAAACCGCCTGCGCGATGGCGCGGCCGGATGGCCGTGTGGATCCGAACGGCTTCACGCTGAAGCGCCTGAACCTGGCCTCGATCCCCGGTCCGAGGCACAAGGTCTTCATGAATATCTGCTGGAATCCCGGCCCCGCCCTGACGGATGGCGACTTCAAGGCCGCCGCGAAAAGGCTGGGATGCGAAAAGGAGGCGATCCAGGCGGTCGCGATCGTCGAAACCAGACGACAGGCCAATGACGAACTCGGCCGCCCGACCATTCTTTTCGAACGGCACAAGTTCCGCAAATTCACCGGCGGCGCCTATAATGCGACCCATCCCGACATTTCCGGCCCGCAAGGCGGATATGGCCGCTTCAGCGCGCAATACGGCAAGCTTCGCCGCGCCGCCATGCTGGATGAGGACGCCGCGCTCAAATCCGCATCATGGGGTGCGTTCCAGATCATGGGCTTCAATCACAGCAAGGCGGGCTATGGGATGGTGAGCGCCTTTGTCGAGGCGATGATCGGGTCCCAGTCCAACCAGCTTGACGCCTTCGTGTCCTTTGTCGCGGCCGATAGCGGCATGAAAAACGCGATCATCAAGAAGGACTGGGCCGCTTTCGCACGGCTTTACAACGGGTCGGAATACAAGAAGAACAATTACGACACCACGATGGAAACCGAATACAATGCGCGGATCAGCGTGAAGACAGCCAATCGGAAATGAGCCCAGGAGGCCGGGATGATGCATTTGATGAACAGGCGTCTCGCGCTATGCGGCGCGGCGGCGGCGCTGCTGCTGGCCGCCCCGGCCGGCGCCGACCAGTCGGCGGCCGCGACCGCGCAGGCGGCCGGGGCCTTCGACCTGCT
>JBKECG010000236.1:0-13106 GCA_047974395.1 Pikeienuella sp.
GGAGACGCCCTGCGGAGTGAACTTGTGGGTGTGGATATGCAGCAGCGTCGCGCCGCAGGCGTCGACGCAATCGCGAAGCGCGGTCTCGATCCGTTCCTGATCGTCCAGCCCTTCGCCGTTCACCACCTCCAGAATGAGATGCGTGCCGGCGAAGACCTTGCCGTCGCGGCGGATGAAATGATCTTCGCGCGCTTCGTCGAAAAGATCGGCGTGCGGAACGTTCCGATCGAAAGACACGACTTCGCCGCCGCGGCGATCAGCTTCCTCATGGGTGGCGCCTTGTTCCAGGTCGGTCCCCAGTCGGACAAGGTGGGCGCTGTTCATGCGCATCCCTCCAACCAAAAATACCAAGCCCAGAGGTCCCTTAGCGCCCCCCCGATATGATCGAAGATGGGATCGGCGACCCTGTGGAAGGGCGCAGATAGGGCCTTGGGCTCGGCAATGCAACCTTCAATTCCGTCACATTACCCGATCCGTGTCTGCTGCGGGCGGATTTCATCCTTCCGTCATGCGAATCCCTGTTCGCCGTCGCGAAAGCGCATTATCAGGGCCATATGCGCGATGCGGGCCGCACTCCTGCCGATGTTTCCTACGCCTCCAGCGCGCGTTCGCGGGCGGGCAGGGCGATGATTCGCTCCATCGAGAACCTCACCGGCCGCCACCGGCTGTTGCGCATGGCCTTCGGCTATGAGGAGGAGGTGCGGGCCGGGCGCGATTTCTGGGAGGTGATGACCGAACGCTATCGCGTGTCGCTCGATCTCGGCCCCGACGGGCTGGCGCGTATCCCGGCCGAAGGGCCGCTGGTCGTGGTCGCCAACCATCCTTTCGGCATTCTCGACGGCATGGCGATGGGGCGGATTCTCTCCGCCCGCCGGCCACATTTCCGCATCATCGCCAACAGCGTCTTCCATCGCGCCCGCGAACTGGAGGAGGTGATCCTGCCGATTGATTTCGCCGAGACCCGGGAAGCCCGCGCGCTGAATGTCGAGACGCGCCGCCGCGCGCTCGATTATCTCGCCTCGGGCGGCGCGATCGGGATCTTTCCGGGGGGCACGGTCTCCACCGCAAGGACCCCGTTCGGGCAGGCGATGGACCCGATGTGGCGGAGCTTCACCGCGCGACTGGTGGCGCGCTCCGGCGCCCAGGTGACGCCGGTCTTCTTTCACGGCGCGAACAGCCGGTTGTTCCAGATCGCGAGCCATCTGCACGCGACGCTGCGCCTTGCGCTGCTGATCAAGGAATTCGGCGCCCGCGTCGGCGGGGCTGTCGGCGCGACGGTCGGCGAGCCGTTGCCTGCGGCGCTGATCCGCAAGATCGCCGCCGATCCGGCCGCGCTGATGGATTATCTGCGCGACGCGACCTATGCGCTGTCGCCATGGCCGCTGGCGTCTCTCGATTACGGGTTCGAGTTCGAGCCCGCCTATGCCGGGCGCCGTCGCGGCGAGCGGCGCGCCGGCGGCGCCTGAGGCCGCGCAGGCTCGCATCGCCCGCGCCGCGCCGCTATATCGCCCCGGGGCGCTTCGGGCGCCGACGGGAAACGGGGCGCGGATGAAGAGGTTCTACAAGCTGGCGGCGGCGCAGGAGGCGCAGGGCGGCTGGACCGTCGCGCTGGACGGCAAGCCGATCCGCACCCCGGCCAGGGCCGGGTTCCTGACGCCGGGCCGGGCGCTGGCGGAGGCCGCCGCCGCCGAATGGATGGCGCAGGAACGGGAGATCAAGCCCGCCTCGATGCCGATCACCCGCGCCGTCAACACCGCCATCGACCGCACCGGGCCCGAGCATGCGGCGGTGGTGGAGATGGTCGCCGGCTATGGCGGCTCCGACCTCGTCTCCTATCGCGCCGAGGCCCCTGCGGAGTTACGGCGGCGGCAGGCCGAGGGTTGGGATCCGCTGATCGCTTGGGCGGAGGCGACCCATGGCGCGAAGCTGATCGCCACGACAGGGGTGATGCACGCCTTGCAGCCCGAAGACGGCCAGCAACGGTTGCGCGCGGCGGTGGCGGCGCATGACGCTTTTCGCCTCACCGCGCTTTACGACCTGACCGCGCTGTCGGGCTCGCTGGTCATCGCGCTGGCGGTGGCCGGCGGCCGGCTGGGCGTGGAGGAGGGATGGCGGCTCAGCCGGATCGACGAGATCTGGCAGGAAGAGCAGTGGGGCCATGACGAGGAGGCCGCCAGTCTTGCTGCATTGAAGTATATAGATTTCAATGCGGCAAAGGTGTTTCTTGATCTTCTGGATGAGGATTGATCCTCAATCTTCCTCCATCAGCCTTTGGGCATGGGCGCGCAGGTGCTTCTGGATGATGTCATACCAGCTTCCATCCTGACGGATCATGCGCAGCCCCCGGTCGAGCAGGGCCAGATCCGCCTCCCTGCCGGAATCGCCGGTCGGCGCGACAGCGTGCAGCGTCGTAATCGTCGCCAGTTGCGGTTGCTCGGCGATCAGATCGGCGCCGTCCATCCGGGCCAGCCCGGTCAACGCCTCATCCGCATCGGTGGTGGCCATGGCCGCCGCGTCCGCTTCGCCGCGCAGCAGCATGGCGAAGCAATCCGCCGGCGTGGCCGGGCGAACCAGCTCGATATTCGGGGGCAGGAGGGCGACCTTCTCCATTGCGAAGGTTGAGGTTCCCGCGGGGCGGCAGATCGTCTTGCCCATGAGCGCGCGATGATCGGCCGGCGGCGCGTCCGCCGCGCGGGTGTAATAGCTCACGACCCGCTCAAGGACCGGCGCCGACCAGGAGAACCCTTCGCAGAGGCGCTGCGCGTCGGTCTCGTCCCAGTCGCAGCCGGGCCGGCGCCAAGCCAGCGAGAGACCATCGCCCCGACCAGGATTCTCGATCGAGTCACCGCTGAACTCGATCCGGTAATCTCCTGAAAAATGGATGCGATTCAGCGCCGTAGTGAGAATCTCCGCCAGGAGGCCGCCCTGCGCGTCGCCGGCCCCGGCGAGGATCAGAAGCTGGGTATCCGGCGCGGAGCCCGCCGCCGCCTCGATCCCGTCGGCGCCGGTCTCGGGGCAGGGCAGGTTCAGCCGCATGCCGACCTCGATGGCCGAAGGGTTGCGCCCGATCAGGGCGCGATTGGCGTCCCGCACCCGCCGATAGGAGGCGTCGGGGCCATAGGTCCGCTCGGCGATCCTTTGCAGCGTGTCGCCGCGCAGCACGATATAGGGCGCGCCGCAGGCGATTGGCCCGCGTCGCCCATCGGTGGTTTCGGTCGCGGCGGCGGGGGGCGCGGCGAGCTCCGCGCGCGGCGAAATCCCGGTTCCATCGGGGCCGGGCAGGTTCAGCCGCATGCCGACCTCGATGGCCGAAGGGTTGCGCCCGATCAGGGCGCGATTGGCCTCCTGCACCTGACGATAGGAGGCGTCGGGGCCGTATGTCCGCTCGGCGATTCTTTGCAGCGTGTCGCCGCGCAGCACGGTGTAGGGCGCGCCGCAGGCGATCGGCCCCCGCCGCCCCGCCGCCTCGGCGCCGTCCGCCATGAAAGCGAGGAAAGGCGCGACCAGCGCGGCCGCGCGGATAAGCGGGCCTGGTTTCATCGAATGTCTCCCGCAGTCGTGAGATCGCCAAGCATGGGTGAGAGCCGCCACGCTCAATAGGTCGCGCGCCCGCCGGAAATGTCGAAGACGCCGCCCGTGGTGAAGCTGTTCTCCTCGGAGCAGAGCCAGCTCACCATCGCAGCGACCTCCTCCACCAGCAGGAACCGCCCGCGCGGAATCTTGGAGAGCATGAAGTCGATATGGGTCTGGGTCATCTGGTCGAAGATCGCCGTCTTCGCCGCCGCCGGGGTGATGCAGTTCACCGCGACATTCCTGTCCGCCAGCTCCTTGCCCAGCGATTTGGTCAGCGCGATCACGCCGGCCTTGGAGGCCGAATAGGCGGAGGCGTTCGGGTTCCCCTCCTTCCCGGCGATGGAGGCGATGTTGACGATGCGGCCATAGCCGGCCTCGGCCATGATCGGGCTCACCGCCTTGCAGCAATGGAAGACGCCGTTGAGATTGATGTCGATGATCCGGCGCCATTCCTCCACCGGGTAATCGGCGACAGTGGCGTTCATGCCGGCGATGCCGGCGCTGCAGACAAGGATGTCGATCCCGCCCATTTCCGCCTGCGTGCGCGCGGTGGCGGATTTGACCGCCTCCCAATCGGCGAGATCGGGGGAGACGAAGCTGGCCCCGGTCTCTTCGCACATCGCCTCGGCGCGGGCGCGATCCACATCCCAGATGGTGACGCTTGCGCCGGAGGCGATGAACCGTTCGGCGATGGCGCGCCCGATGCCCTGCGCCCCCCCGGTGACGACGGCCTTGCGGCCCTTCAGATCATACTGGTTCACAGGCTCCACCCCCCGTCGATCAGATGCGCCTGCCCGGTGACGAACTGGCTCTCATCCGAGGCGAGATAGACCGCGAGCTTGGCGATCTCCTTCGGCCCGGCGATCCGGCCCATCGGCTGGCGGGCGACGAAATCCTTCATCGCCTGCTCGTAATCGCCGGTGGCGCGGAGCCGCTCATGCAGCGAGGGCGTGTCCACCGTGCCGGGGCAGATGATGTTGACGCGGATCCCTTGCGTGATGTGATCGCGGGCGACCGCGGCCGAAAGCCCCTCGATCGCCGCCTTGGTCGCGCCATAGATCGCCCGGTTCGGCGCCGCGACATGAACGCCGGCGGCCGAGCCGATATTGACGAAGGCGCCGCCGCCGCGCTCGATCATGCCGGGGATCGCCGCCTTCATCACCCGGAACTGCGAGCGGACATTGAGGTTGAAGGCGAATTCCCATTCCTCCTCGGTCGCATCGAGGATGGTGCCGGCATGGACGAAACCGGCGGCGTTCAGCACCACGTCGGGCCGCGCCCGCTCCACCCCCGCCCTGATCGAGGCCGGGTCGAGCGCATCCAGCGCGAATGCCTCCCCGGCGGTGAACCCGGTCAGAAGATCTGCCTTGAGATCGGTGGCGAACACCTCCGCGCCCTCGGCGGCGAAAGCCTCGGCGCAGGCCCGCCCGATTCCCTGACCCGCCGCCGTCACCAGCGCGCGCTTGCCCTTCAGTCTCATGACATCCTCCTTGCGACTTTGCGTCTGTCTATCGCCTTGTCGCCCGGGCGTGAAGTGGGGAGACGCGGGGTTCAGTGCTCGCCGCACAGTCTTCGCCCCCGTTCGGTCAGTTCAAAGAACAGCCGCTGCGATTTTCCGCCCCGATCCTCGATGGCGATGAGGCCCAGATCCTCGGCGAGGCTGACGCATTCGCGGATCACCAGCGCATGGGCCACCCCGAAGCGCCGCGCGAAGCCGCGGCTGTCCGAGGCGGCGCCCAGACGCGCCGCCGCCATGATCATCGGCCCCAGCGGCGTGAGGAACGCCGCCCCCGAGGCCGCCGCCGTCTCGCTGAGCGACCAGAGCGCCTCCTCGTCGGCGCTCATGCCTGATGCGGCTCGATCCGGACGATCACCGATTTGGAGGTTGGCGTATGGCTCTTGTCGCCGACGGCCTGATGCGGCACCAACTCGTTCATCTCGGGGTAATAACCGGCCAGACAGCCCAGAGGGATGTCGTAAGGCGCCAGCCGGAAGCCCCGGCATTCGCGCCGCCGCCCATCCTCGTGGCAGCCGATCACATCGACCAGATCGCCGGCTTTGGCCTCCAGCCCGGCGAGATCGTCCGGGTTGATGAACACCACGTTCCGCGCGCCATAGACGCCGCGATAACGGTCGTCCATCCCGTAGATCGTGGTGTTGTACTGGTCATGGGAGCGAAAGGTCTGGAGCACGAATTTCCGCTCCTGCCCCTGAATCTCCTGCCATTCGGTCTGGTCGCGCAGATCGTCCATGCCGAAATTCGCCCGGCGGGTCGGCGTGTTCCATTCCCGCTCCGCCGCCGGGTTGCGCAGCCAGAAGCCGCGCGGCTTGCGCACCTCGCGGTTGAAATCGCCATAGATCGGCAGCACGCGGGCGATCATGTCGCGGATCAGGTCGTAATCCTCCTTCAACCCGTCCCAATCCACCAGCGCGTCGCCCAGCGTCGCGCGGGCGACGCCGGCGATGATCGCCACTTCGGAGCGCAGCTCCCTTGACGCCGGCGGGTTGATCCCGGCCGAGCCATGGACCATCGACATCGAATCCTCGACCGTGATCATCTGACGCTCGCCCTTCGCGTTGCGGTCGATCTCGGTCCGGCCGAGGCAGGGCAGGACGTAGGAAAGCTTGCCGGGCGTCAAATGCCCATGGTTCAGCTTGGTCGCGATGTTCACCGTCAGGTCGAGATGGCGAAAGGCGTCGGCGACCAGCGTGCTGTCGGGGACGGCGCGGGCGAAATTGCCGCCAAGCGCGAAAAAGGCACGGGCCGAGCCCTCCAGCATCGCGCCGATGGTCTGGGCGACGTTGTGGCCCGGCGCGCGCGGCAGGCTGACGCCAAGCTCCTTCTCCAGCGCGTCGATCAGCGGTTTCGGGGCCTTTTCATTGATCCCGACCGTGCGGTCGCCCTGCACGTTGGAATGGCCGCGCACCGGGCAGAGCCCTGCGCCCTCGCGCCCGATATTGCCGCGCAGCAGCATGAAGCTGGCGATCTCGCGGATGGTCTGCACCGAATGCAGGTGCTGGGTTATGCCCATGGCCCAGGTGGTGATCACCCGCTCGGCGGCCATGTACATGTCCGCCATTTCAGCGATCTCGGCGCGGTCGAGGCCCGATTGCGCCTCGATCAGATCCCAGGAGGTGGCGCGGACCATGTCGCGCCAGCCATCGAAGCCCGCGGTGTGTTCGGCGATGAAATCATCGTCGATCACCGGGGCGCGGCCAGCGGCGCGGGCTTCGTCATCGGCGGCGATCACCAGTTTCGACATGCCGCGGAACACCGCCATGTCGCCGCCGAGGCGCGGGCGGTAATAGGCGGTGGAGGTCGGCTCGGATCCGCCGCGGATCATCTCCAGCTTGTTTTGCGGATCGGCGAAACGGTGCAGCCCCTTTTCCTTCAGCGTGTTGATGACGCAGACCTTCGCGCCGCGCTCGATCACCTCGCGCAGCGCGCCCAGCATGCGCGGATGGTTGGTGCCGGGGTTCTGACCGACGCAATAGACCAGATCGCATTTCTCGAAATCCTCCAGCAGCACCGTGCCCTTGCCGATGCCGATGGCCTCTCCGAGGGCCACGCCGCTGGCCTCGTGGCACATGTTGGAGCCATCGGGGAAGTTGTTGGTGCCGTAGAGCCGGACGAAGAGCTGATAGAGAAACGCCGCCTCGTTGCTGGCCCGGCCGGAGGTGTAGAACTCCGCCTGATCGGGGTGGTCCAGCGCGTTGAGCGCCGCCGCGATGCCGGCGAAGGCCTCGTCCCAGCCGACGGGCTCATAGCGGTCGGTTTCGGCGTTGTAACGGATCGGATGCGTCAGCCGGCCCTGATGCTCCAGATCGTGATCGCTCCAGCCCCGCAATTCGCCTACGGTGTGTTCGGCGAAGAACGCGGGTGTGACGCGGGCGCGGGTCGCCTCCCACGCCACGGCCTTCACGCCGTTTTCGCAGAATTCAAAGGAGGACCCGTGCTCCGGGTCGCCCCAGGCGCAGCCCGGGCAATCGAACCCGTCCGCCTGATTGAGGCTCAGCAGCGTCCTGGCGCCGCGCACCGGCTGACCGCTGCCCATCAGCCGCCTGCCGACGCTTTTCAGCGCGCCCCATCCCCCGGCCGCGGCCGAGGGTTTGCGGATGCAATTATCGTCGGACATCGGCCGGATCTCCCGTGGACGTCATCTGCAAACACCGATCGCCGCCCGGAAGGGCGCGCGAGTCGCTTCGTCGAAACTGGCTCCACGGGGATGCAGGCCGGCCGGATGGCGGTTTTCTGCGTCGCAGGGGCGGGGAGGAAACCGGAAAGCCGCGCCTCACGCCAATGGCGGAAACGCGCCGGATGCCGTCTCTTTGCGGAAACACCAGGAATCCCGCTTGCGATACAGGTGTCTGTTCAGCCTTTCATTTCCGTGGCGGACTGGCTGACATCAGAATGCAAGCTGGTTCTTCAATCGCTTATCCTGCCCTGAATCCGGCTTTCAGTCAATATGCTTTTGACATGTGGTTCAAGGCGTTAGCGCGGGAACATGGATACCTGCGCGGGATGATCGCGGGCGCCGGCGCAGGCGAAATACATGATCCCGCCCGCGTCGCGCGGCCCCCTATCGCTCAGGCGACCTTTCTCGCCTTCGCCGCCTCGATCCATTCCCAGACCCGGATCGGGGTCATCGGCATGTCGACATGATCGACGCCGAGCGTCTTCAGCGCGTCCAGCCCGGCGTTGGTGACCGCGGCCAGCGCGCCGATGGTGCCGGCCTCGCCGCAGCCCTTCATCCCGATCGGGTTGGCGGTGGAGGGCGTGCCTTCATGGGTGAAGACGATATTGGTCAAATCGCCCGCCCGCGGCATGGCGTAATCCATGAAGCTAGTCATCAGCGGCTGGCCGTCCTCGTCATAGGCGACGCGCTCCAGGATGGCCTGTCCAAGGCCCTGGGCGACGCCGCCATGGACCTGACCCTCGGCCAGCATCGGATTCATCAGGATGCCGAAATCGTCGGTGACGGTGTATTTCACCACCTGCATCCAGCCGGTCTCGGGATCGACCTCGACCTCGGCGATATGGCAGCCATTGGGGAAGGAGCGGGAGGGGACGGTGTTCTCGCCCCGATGGTTCAGAAGCTCCGTCCTGCCCGCGCGCCGCGCTTTCTCCGCCAGCGTCATCACCCCGACCGTCCTGTCGGTGCCGGCGACGCGGAAGGCGCCCTCCTCGAAGACGATATCGGCGGCGCCGACCTCCAGCTCCTCCTCGGCCAGCGGGCGGAAGGCGTCCAGCATCCGGTCGGAGACGACGTTGATCGCGCTCCCCTGCATCGTCACCGAGCGCGAACCGCCGGTGCCGCCGCCCTTGGCGATGCGGTCGGTGTCGCCCTCGATCATGCGGATCTTCTCGAAGGGGATGCCGGTGCGGCTGTGCAGGATCTGGGCGAAGACCGTCTCATGCCCCTGTCCGGTGGATTTGGTGCCGACATGGAGGTTCACGCCGCCATCTTCGGCGAATTCGATATGCGCGCCCTCGGTCTGATCGCCGAGGATCGACTCGATATAGTAACAGAGCCCGAGCCCGCGAACCTTGCCGGCCGCCGCCGAGTCCGCCTTGCGCGCGGCGAAGCCGGCATGGTCGGCCTCCTTCAGCGCGCGGTCCAGCACCCGGTCGAAATCGCCGACGTCGTAATGCTCGCCCGAAGCGGTCTGGTAGGGGAATTCGCGAATGAAATTCCGCCGCCGCAACTCGATGGGGTCGCAGCCGATCTCGCGCGCCGCATGGTCCATCAGCCGCTCCAGCGCGTAGATCTGCTCGGGTCGTCCGGCGCCGCGATAGGCGTCGATCGGCGTGGTGTTGGAGAAGACGCCCCGGCAGGCGAAATAGACGGTCTGGATGTCATAGACCCCGGTCAGCACCTTCAGCGCCAGTTCCGAGGGGATCATCTGCGCGAAGGAGGAGCAATAGGCGCCCATCCCGGCGAGACAGTCGAAACGGAGCGCGGTCAGCTTCAGATCCGCATCGAAGGAGGCTTCGCATTTCGTGTAATGGTCGCGCCCCATCACATCGGAAAGCGCGCCCTCGGAACGCTCCGCGATCCATATCACGTCGCGCCCGGTCTCCTTCGCCGCCAGCGCGATCGGGGGATATTCGGGGTGGATGAAGTTCTTGGTGCCGAAACCGCCGCCGACATCCGGGTGCCTGACATGCACATGCGCAGTATCCAGCCCGAGGATCTCCGCGATCTCGTCGCGCACGCCCCAGGGCCCTTGGCCGCCGTAATTGATCCGCAGATCCGTTCCGTCCCAGGAGGCCATGCAGCCCCGCGTCTCCATGGAATGGGCGATCACCTTGTTGTCAACGATATCGAGGCTGACCTTGTGCGCCGCCCTGGCGAAGGCCGCCTGCACCGCCGCGTCATCGCCCCGCGCCCAGTCGAAGGAAAGATTGCCCGGCGCCTCCGGGTGGATCTGTTCGGCGCCCGGCGCCAGCGCGCGGTCGGTGTCGCGCACCACCGGCAGGTCCTCGTACTCGACCTCGATCAGCTCCAGCGCGTCGCGGGCCTGAGCCGGCGTCTCGGCGACCACCATCGCCACCGCTTCGCCGACATGGCGCACGCGGCCCGAAGCGAGGCAGGGCCGCCGCCCGGCGACGCCCTGGCTGCCGTCCCGGTTGTCAACCACGGCGAAATTCAGCGAATTCGTGGTCCGCTCGTCCATATCCGCGCCGGTCCAGACCCCGATCACGCCGGGGGCCGCTTTTGCTTCCGTCACATCAATGGCGGCGATCTCCGCATGGGCGACCGGGCTGCGGAGAAACAGCGCCGTCGCGGCGCCCTTGCCCTTCACATCGTCAAGATATCGCCCGGTTCCGGTCAGGAACCTCACATCTTCCTTGCGGCGAACGGGCTGGCTGACGCCGAATTTGGTCATGGCGGGCTCCATTGCGAAAAGCTGACGGGCTGACGATACCCCGAAGCGCGCCCGCCGCCACCCGGTTATTGCGGTTTTCGGGTTGTGTCGCAAACATTGGATGCGCCATTGATATGCGCCTTGGCCAGCGGGGTGATCGCAAACTCAGTTTGGTCGCCACGAGGGCGTGGACCGTTGCGAGGAGCTCCATCCACATGACCGAAGATTTGCCGGGCCGGGTCAGAGCGATGCTTGACGGGCGCATTCCTCCCCCCGATTCCTGGCGGGCCATTGAATCGCTGGTGGCGGGATTGACGCCATCCGAGCGGGGCGATCTGTTGCCCGTCGTCTGGCGGCTTGAGAACGATCCGGGGACGGGTTCTCCGCACCTGCATCAGCTTGCAGGCCAGATTGACAACCTGCGTCATCCCACGCGAATTTCGCCCGCCGCCTTGGCTGACGCGATCGCGGCGCTGCAGGATATACGCAGCCGCCCCGGCGAAACCCCGCCGCCGCATATGGCGGGATACAGCGCCGATGAGGTTCGTGATCACCGGATTGGGCTTCGCCTGTGGCGGCTTGCGAGATGCGCCGAGGCCTTGCCGGCGGCGGAGGCCGTCAAGGGGCTGCGCTCCCTGTTGCCGCTGTTGGATTCCGAGCCAGGCGGCGGTCACGCGCGCATGGTCGCCGCCGCCGGCTTTGCGGGTCTGCCCGAGGTCCGGCAGGAGGCTGTTGATCGGCTTCTGGCTGATCTCAAAGGCGATCTCGCCGTTGAAGAATGGGGGCTGTTCCTGACCCTGCCGCCGCTGGCGCTACGCGACTGGGTGGTTCTGAACGAAGGTCGGGACGTGGACGCCGAACCCGCCGATCATCACGCCGCGCAGATGCGGTTTCTGGATGAGACGCCCTTCTATCGCGAATTCGCGCCGAAGGTCGTCGCCATCGCCCGCGCGCGGTTATCCGCCATCGCCGGGAAGCGGACGGCCTATCGGGCGGATGGCGCATTTCCAGTGGAGGATTGCGCGGTGATCGAACGCGCGGTGCTTTGGGGGCTGGCCCGCAACGCCGGCTGGTGCCTCGATGCGCTGGAGCCGCTCTGGCTGATGGCGGTTCAGGCGCCTGACCCCAAGGCGAAGACGATGCCGTCGCAATCGCTCTCGATCCGCTTCGCCAACGCCGCGGCGACAGAGCCCCGGCCCGAAGCCCTGCGGGCGCTGGACGCCGCCGCGGCGGCCTGCCGCCATGCCGGGGTCGCCAAGAAGCTGAAGCGGGCGCGCGGCGCGGCGCGCAGCGCATTGGTCGCCATGCCGGAACGGATGCTGTCGCTGGACCCGGCGACGCCGCTGGCCAAGGATATGCTCAAGCCTTTCGCCATCGCCGTCGAAGCGCTGCTGAGCCAGCCGGAATCCATGCCGGCCACCGTCTGGAGCGCCCGCTTTGGCCCCGGCCGCAAGGAGGGCTGGGCGCTGGCGAAAGATCTGGTCTGGCAGGTTGCGCCCGCCGGAAATGGCGCCGCCTATACGGCCTTGCCCGGCCCTGATGGCGGTTGGCGCGATTGCAACGGGAAGCTGCATGATTATTCCGATGCGGACCTGATCCGCCTCTGGCATCCCGCCGACACCCCGGCGGAACTGTCCCGCGCATGGCGCGGCGTTCTTGAACGACAGGGCGTTCAGCAGCCCTTTTTGCAGGCGATGCGTGAAACATATCCGCCATCCGCCGCCGAACGCGCCACCAACCGGACCGCGATGTTCGCCGGCTGTCCGGTGGCGGCGACGCCGCTGATCGGGCTCGCCCGCGTCTCCGGATGGCGGCTGGGTTACGAGAGCGAATTGCATCTTACGCTCGGCGGCCGCAGATTCATGTTCGACGCCGGGGTGCGGGTCTATCCCGGCGCCGGCGGCGAGGGCGAAACCGGATCGTTTTTCCTTGCCGGCCCCGAGGCCAGCTTCGCCGATATCCCGCCTCGCGTCGTCTCGGAGGCGCTGCGCAAGGTCAAACTGCTCGTCACCATTGGCGAACGCGGCCTGAAATAGCGCCGCAAGGATTGGCCGGGATCATCAGGCTGTCTTGATCTCCGTTTTCCGCCCCCCGGCTGGCGCCGGGTCGGCCGAGGGAGTAAGAGCGCCCGGAATTGGCACGGAGAGAAGATCATGGGCTACAGAATCGCCGTCGTCGGCGCGACCGGGAATGTCGGCCGCGAAATGCTCAACATTCTCGCCGACCGGGAATTCCCGGCCGATGAGGTGGTGGCGCTGGCCAGCCGCAAATCGCAGGGCCAGGATTGCGCCTATGGCGACAGGACGCTGAAGGCGCGCGATCTCGACACGTTCGATTTCAAGGGTTTCGACATCGCCCTCTTCGCCATCGGCTCCGAGGCGACGAAGAAATACGCGCCGAAAGCGGCGGCGGCCGGCTGCGTGGTGATCGACAACTCCTCGCTCTATCGCTACGACCCGGACGTGCCGCTGATCGTGCCGGAGGTGAACCCGGATGCGGTCGAGGGCTATGCGAAGAAGAACATCATCGCCAATCCGAACTGCTCCACCGCGCAGATGGTGGTGGCGCTGAAGCCGCTGCATGATCGGGCGACGATCAGGCGCGTCGTCGTCTCCACCTATCAGTCGGTCTCCGGCGCCGGCAAGGAAGGCATGGACGAGCTG
>JBKECG010000283.1:0-6787 GCA_047974395.1 Pikeienuella sp.
CGGCGCCGTCGCGCAGATGCGCGGCGCGGGCGCCCTCGATCTCGGCCGGGTTCTTGATCGCCTTCGGCAGGATGCAGGGATCCTCGCCCCAGACGATCCGCCGCCCGGCGGTCTCCAGCGCGTTGGCGAGCGCGAGCGGCGATGTGCGCCGGTCGAGCAGCACGCCCCCTTCGATCCCGGCGAGCGCGGAGAGGAAGTCTTCTCTCGGCGCAAGCGCGACATCGGGGCCGAGATGCGCCTTCAGCGCTGGATCGGCGTCCTGTCCGGGGCGGATGAACAGCGTCGCCGCACCGTCCGCCCGCAGGATGGCGAAGCAGAGCGGCACCGGATTGCGCGGAATGTCGCCGCCCCGAATGTTGAGCAGCCAGGCGATGCTGTCCGGCAGGGTCAGCGCGGCCGCCGCCGCGCCGGCTTCGGCGACGGCCCGGCCGATGCGGGCGCGTTTCGCGGCTGCGTCCTCGCCGGCATGGCTCGCGGGATAGGGGCGGATCGGCGCGGCGGGCGGCGCCGGCTGGTCGCGCCAGATCGCGTCCACCGGGTTGGAGTCGAGCGCGACGGCGCGTCCCCCGGTCTTTTCCAGCGCCCGCGCGACAAGGTCGATCTCGGCCTTGCCATGCAGCCAGGGATCGAAGCCGATCCCTGCGCCGGGCGCCGCCCGCTCCGCCAGCCATGCGCCGACCGGCGCTTCGAGCAGGGGTTTGATCTCCCAGCATGCGGGGTCGGTCTGCTGCGCCGCCTGCAAGGTGTAGCGCCCGTCGACGAAAAGCGCCGCGGCGTCCGCGGCGACGGCGGCGATCCCGGCCGAGCCGGTGAAGCCGGTCATATGCGCGAGCCGCGCGTCGGCCTCGGGCACATATTCGCCCTGATGCGCGTCGGCGCGCGGGATCAGTGCGCCCTCCACGCCGCGCCGCTTCAACTCCGCGCGGAAGGCGGCGAGCCGTTCGGCTCCGGGCGCGCCGGCGCGCGGGGCGCTGAAATCCTGAAACATGGGTTCGACCTCCGGGGTTGGCGCAGATATTCACCGGCTGCTTTTCACGGGCTGCGCGCCGGGCGCAAGCCCGTAGATCAGCCCTTGAAAGCGTCGCGCGCCTCGACGCCGATCAGCACCGTCATGTCCTCGCCCGAAGGGCCGGTGAGCACCAGCCGCTCGGCCAGCCGGCCGCGCCGATAGCCGAAGGTTTCCCTTCGCCCGGCGAAACGGGCGCCGCTCGGCAGCATCAGTTCGGCCTGATCATCGAGCAGCGCGACCCGCGCCACCTCGCCGCGGGCGTCGCGCAGCGTCACCAGCTCCGCGCCCATGAGCGGGCGAAGGGACTCTGCGACCAGCCGTCGCGGCCCCTCCGGGCCGATCAGCAGCGCCGAGACCGCCGGGGCGAAGCTGAAATCGCCCTGCGGCGCCAGCAGCGCGTCGTCCACCGCCACCAGTCGGCAACCGCAGGATGCGGGGGCGCCGCGCCGCTCCAGAATCGCAAGACAGGCGCTGAGCGCGGTTTCCGCCGCTTCGGAACGGGATCGCGCCGGCTCCGGCCCGAACGCCGAGGGCGCCGCCGCCGGGCAACTGGCCGCCGGCGCGCCGCGGGCGAGGGCGCGCGGGAAGCTGGTGGCCAGAAATATCTCGCCCTCGGGCGAGGCCCGGAGCCACGGAATGGCCGAAATCTCCACCATTTTCGAACCGGGGAGCGCGTTGAACCGCGCCGAAGAGGCCGTGGCCGCGCCCCGTGCGGCCATCCGCGCGCCGGCGGCGTCGGTCGCGACCAGGGTCGGCGGATAGGCCGGCGCGGCGATTCGCGCCAGATCCGCCTCAGAAGGGCCGGAAAGACCTTCTATAGGCGCTGAGCCGACACAGGCGGATACAACCAGTGAGGGAATCGCAATGGCGAGAACCAGCATGATTTGCGATATTTCTCGATTCAATTGTTTCGCTCCGCATTGCAAGGACTTGACGCCACCTTTAGCAGATATGATAATTTTGCCATATATTCGCCATGAACGAGGCGGTCGCGAGGGGCGAATGCATAGTGATCGTTTTAACAGGTTATCCTCCCGTGGGGTCCGGTTTTGAGTATGACTGACATGAGCGAGGCGCATGCCGTCGAGGGGCGCGTCAAGTGGTACGACACCGGCAAGGGCTATGGCTTTGTCGTCGCTGATGACGGCGCCGGGGATGTGCTTCTTCACGCCAATTGCCTGCGCCGGTCCGGTCTGACTCAGGCCCCCGAAGGCGCGCGCGTGCTGCTGGAGGCGGTGCGCGGCGATCGCGGGCGTCAGGCGGTGCAGGTTCTGCGGATCGACACGCCCGAGGCCGAGCAGCCCGCGCCGGGGCCCATGCCCGCGCCGCCCGTCCCGCCCGTAAAACCGACCGAGATTGTTTCGGCCCTGGCCGTGGCCGAAGGGTGGTTCGCCGCGCGGGTCAAATGGTTCGACCGGGCGAAAGGGTTCGGATTCGTCAATATCTTCGGCGATGAGGCCGACGTTTTCCTGCATATGGAGACATTGCGCGCCGCCGGCCTGCCCGATCTCGCGCCCGGAGAGGCGGTGGCGGTCCGCATCGCCGACGGCCCCCGCGGCCGCATGGCGGCGGAGGTGAGGTCCTGGGATCTCATGGCCGCCGATCCCGGCGACGGCGAGGCCGGCGCGTCCTGAAGACAAGGCTCGTCATCGCCCTTCTGACGGCTCTCGCGGCGGCGCCGGCCGCGGCCGGGAGCTGTCGCGCCGACCGGATCGAGATCCGGGGCGTGGAGGGCGTCTCCGCCTTCGTCATAGAGATCGCCGATACGCCAGAGGAACGCGCCCGCGGGCTGATGTATCGCGAGGAGATGGCCCGCGACGCAGGCATGCTCTTCATCTATGACGCGGCGGAGCGCATGGCGTTCTGGATGAAGAACACGCCGCTTTCGCTCGATATCATCTTCTTCAACCGGCGCGGGGTGATCTGCTCCATCGCCGAGGCGACAACGCCCTTCTCGACCGATGAGATCCCTTCCGGCTGCGCAGCGCAGGTGGTGCTGGAGCTGAACGCGGGCGAGGCGGCGGCGCGCGGGTTGAAGCGCGGCGCCCCGGCGCGCCATCCGGCGATCCTCGATCCGGTCTGGCCCTGCGAATGACCGGGGACGCGATCGCGGCCCAGGTCCGCGCGATGGCGCGCGGCCCCTCGCGCGGGCGCGGCCTGACGCGGGAGGAGGCGCGGGACGCGCTCCACGCCATTCTCGCCGGCGAAGCGGCGCCGGAGGCGGTCGGCGCGCTTCTCATGCTGATGCGCTATCGCGGCGAAAGCGCCGGGGAGGTCGCCGGTTTCGTCGAGGCGATGCGCGCGCGCCTGACCGGTTGGGCCGGGATCGGCGCGGCGCTCGACTGGCCGTCCTACGCCGCCGGGCGCTCACGCGGTTTGCCGCTGTTTCTGCTGGCGGCGAAGCTGGTCGCGGCTTCGGGGCGGCCGGTGCTGATCCATGGCTGGAATTCGCATCTGACGCACCCGGTCTCCACCATCGCCGGGGTGGAGGCGCTGTCGATCCCCGTCGCGCGCGATCCGGCGGCGGCGCGGGCGGCGCTCTCGGGGGCGGGCCTCGTCTATGTCCCGCTGGAGGCGCTTGATCCCGAATTGCTGCGGCTCCTGCGGTTGCGGGAGGTGCTGGGCCTGCGCTCCCCGCTCAACACCGCGCTGCGCGCGCTCAATCCCGCGCTTGCGCCGGCGAGCGTGCAGGGCGTCTTTCACCCGCCCTATCGCGCGCTTCAGGCCGAGGTCGCGCAGCTGCTGGGGCAGGGGGCGGTTGGCGTGATCAAGGGCGGCGGCGGCGAGTTCGAGCGCCATCCGGGGAAAGCGGTGGAGCTGTTCGGCTATCGCCCCGCCGGCGATTTCGACCACGCCATGCCGGCGCGGGAGGAGATCGCGCCAAGGCGGATGAAGGATGACGACGCGCTTGTCCCGGCCACGCTCGCCGATCTCTGGTCCGGCGAAGCGGATGACGGGTTCGCCCGCGCCGTGATCATCGCCACCGCCGGCGCCGCGCTCCATGTCGCGGGGGCCGGGGATCTGGCGACGGCGGAGCGGGAGGCGGCGGCGCTATGGGAGGGAAGATGAAGGATCTGATCGTGTTCGTGGCGCTCGAAGACGAGTTGCCCCCCGACCCGGCCCGTTCCTTCGAGGTGGTCTATACCGGCGTCGGCAAGGTCAACGCCGCGCTGGCCGCCGCGGCGGCCTTCGCCCGCCGCCGTCCCGCGCTCGCGGTCAATTACGGCACCGCGGGGGCGGTCGCGCCGGGGCTTTCGGGCCTGATCGAATGCGGCGGCGCGGCGCAGCGCGACATGGATCTGCGCGCCCTGGGAATGGATCTCGGCGTGACCTGGGGCGACGCCGAACCCCCGGTGTTGCGCTGGGCCGAAGGGCCGGTGGTCGGCTCCGGCGACAGTTTCGCCGCAGCGCGCCCCGAACTGCCCTGCGATCTGGTGGATATGGAGGCCTACGCCCTGGCCAAGGCCGCGCTCCGCGCCGGCCTACCGTTCCGCTGCCTCAAATACGTGACCGACGCCGCCGATGAGGCCGCCGCCGCCGACTGGTCGGCCAACAAGGCCCGTGGCGCGGCGTTGTTCGAGACCTGGCTGGCCGGGCTCTGACCCGGCCTTTCCTGCGGCGGCGCGCGCCCTGCCCGACGCGGGAAGGGCGCGTTTCCCGAACCCGTCATGCGATGAAACCGTCTGAATCCTCGCCTTTGGCGCAGGCTGCTCTTGCTCCAGATTGATCAGGCGTCGAGAATCGAGTAAAATTATAGACAATAGTGTCCATTGATCGACATGACGGCCGGAAGCAACAACGCGGCGATATCAGGGGAGTGAAGACGATGACCGATGAACGGGCCCATCCGGGGGCGGCGCTTTTCGCGAAGGAATGTCGCGCCGGGAAAATCAGCCGGCGGGAGTTTCTGTCCAGAGCGACCATGCTCGGCCTTTCGGCCGGCGGCGCCTATGGCCTCATCGGCATCTCCGCGCCAGCGCCGGCGGCCGCCCAGCCGGCGCCCGGCGGAACCCTGCGCGTGAACATGGAGATCAAGGCGCTGAGGGATCCGCGCCTCTGGGACTGGTCGGAGATGTCCAATTTCTGCCGCGGCTGGCTCGATTATCTGACGCTGTTCAACCGCGACGGCACGGTGACCGGCAGCCTTGTGGAGCGTTGGGAGGTCAATGACGTCGCCGATCAATATACGCTCCACCTCCGCAAGGGGGTGAAGTGGAACAATGGCGATGATTTCATCGCCGAAGACGTGCGCTTCAATTTCGAACGCTGGGCGGACGGGACCGTCGAAGGCAATTCGATGACCGCCCGCGTCGGCTCGTTGCAGGACCCGGAAACGAAAAAGCTCCGCGAAGGCGGAATCGAGATCGTGGACGATCACACCCTGCGGCTGAACCTCGCCATGTCGGATATCAGCATCATGGCCGGCGTCTCGGACTTTCCGGCGGCGGTCGTGCATCGCAGCTATGATGGCGGCGATCCGTCGCTCAACCCGATCGGCACCGGCGCGTATCTGCCCGTCGAGAACGAGGTCGGCGTCCGCCAGGTTCTGGAAAGGAATCCCGACCATGCCTATTGGCGTGAAGGCGGCTGGCTTGACCGGATCGAATTCATCGACCTTGGCACGGATCAGGCCGCGGTGCTGGCCGCCGCCGATTCAGGCGAAATCGACCTGACCTATCGGACCGACGGGGATTTTGTCGAGCCCTTCGACAGCATGGGCTGGGAGCGGACCGAGGTCGTGACCTCAAGCACCATTGCGGTGCGCTTCAACCAGAACAGCGCCCCCTATGACAATCGCGATGTCCGCCGCGCCCTGCAAATGGCGGTCGACAACGCGGCGGTGCTGGAGCTTGCGATCTCCGGCCATGGTCTTGTCGGTGAAAATCACCATGTCTGCCCCGTTCACCCGGAATATGCGGAACTGCCGCCGATGGAGGTGAACCCGGCGAAGGCGAAAGAGATGCTCGAAGCGGCGGGACAGGCCGATACCGAATTCGAACTGATCGCGCTCGACACCGAATGGCAGTCGAACACCTGCGAAGCGGTGGCCGCGCAACTCAGGGACGCCGGCGTCAAGGTCAAGCTCAGCATCCTGCCCGGCGCGACCTTCTGGAACGGCTGGACCACATATCCGTTCTCGGCGACGGAATGGGGGCCGCGGCCCCTGGGCATCCAGGCCATGACGCTCGCCTACAAGTCGGGCGCGACCTGGAACGAGACCGGCTTCGCCAATGCGGAATTCGACGCCCTGCTCGAACAGGGGCTTTCGATCGCCGACGCCGACGCCCGGCGCGAAATCATGATGAAGATGCAGAAGATCCTTCAGGATGAAGGCGTGATCATCCAGCCCTATTGGCGGTCGATATTCAACCATTCCAACGGCAAGCTGGAGAACGCGACCGTGCATCCATTCTATCAGCTCGACCTGCACGATATCTACTTCAAGGCTTGAGCCCTTTCGCCGGGCGGGCTCGGGATGACGAGGGCGGGGATCGACGCGACGCCTGTGGCGGGGGACGGGCATCCCCGTTCATTTCGGACCCCGCCGTTGGCCTTGCGTTCCTCACCGGCCGGCTGTAGAGCCTCCGATCATCAAGCATATCGTCAACCATGCTTGGGTCGGAGCGTAGCGCAGCCTGGTAGCGCATCTGGTTTGGGACCAGAGGGTCGGAGGTTCGAATCCTCTCGCTCCGACCAATCTGGCTGTTATCGTCTGTCAGATATTTCTGGCTTTCCGTCAGACTTCTGACCCAATGTCAGAGCGGACCTTCCTGCGCC
>JBKECG010000286.1:0-2189 GCA_047974395.1 Pikeienuella sp.
ATAGGCCGCGACATTGGCGAGCGGGGCCTGAAACCAGGTCGCGACGGCGGCGGTGTCGGCGCTCAGCCGGGCAGGGGGCGCGCCGGCCGCGATATCGTGATATTCAATGATATAGCCGAGATGGTTGAGCGGCAGTTCAAGGAAATGATGCAGGCGGGTGTCGCGCGGGTCCGGCTCCTCCCGGCTGTCGTAAAGGCCGATGATGGTGCGGGCCTCGGGCGCTGGCGCGCCGTCGCGGCAGGCTGCGGCTGCGGCGCCGGTGAAGCCGGAGAGGAAGGCGCAAGCGAGAAGGCCCGCGCGCGCTCCGCGCGCAATCCCGAGCGCCGTTTCATGAGCGAATCCGCGCCGCGTTTTCGCTTTTACCGAAATGACAGGTTTGATTTCCCGATAGTTATCAATAAAAATTGTACAAGACATTGCGTCAGTCACACTTGAAGTTTCGCCTGATTCCACGCACAAGGCCATAATCCATTGAATTATTACCTCTTTTGAGGTAGGTTTTACAAGTGGATGGCGCGCCTCGGGAGATTCGAGGCTCGTCATGGTGTATGTACGCAGGTGTTGGTCTTGAAACAGGGCAATTTCAATAAAGTCGTGTTTGGGGTTCTCGCTCTCGCCGCCGGCGCCGGCATTGTCGGCGCCGCTCAGGTTTCCAGCGTGATTCGCTCCGGCGGTTTCGATTCGCAATCAGGCGGGCTGGGGGGGCTGCTGACGGCCTGGTTTGAACCCGAGCCGGTCAGGGATACCGTCGCCGAGGGCTCCACCGCGCCGCAGGCGCGTTCGGCCGTCTTCGCGCAGGTCATGCAAAGCGACGCGGCCCCGGATGCGGTTCCCGAGGCCTGCGCCCGCCCCGCGCCGGCCGCCGCGGGCGCCGTCATCGGGGACCGGTTGCGGCTGCGCTTCTTCGTGAAGACCGTGCTGGGCGCCGCCGGCGGGGCCGAGGATGATGAACTCGCCGAGATCGCCTATGAGCGGCTCGACCTGTCCGGCTACTATGATGTCGGCGCGGATGGCGCGATCTCGCTGCCGCTCGCCGGGCGCATTCCGGTGATCGGGGCGCCTCTCGAATGCATCGAGGCGATGGCGGCCAATCGCATGTATGAGGCGAACAGGACCGCGCCTCAGGTCAGCGCGAGCTTCGAACAGCGCCCCCCGGCGACCATTCGCGGCGCCGTCCGCGCGCCCGGCGGCTACGCCTATGAGCCGGGCATGTCGGTCGAGCGGCTTCTGGCCCTGGCCGGCAGCCCGGCCGATGGCGGCATTCAGGACGCCCAGCACTATATCGGCCTTCAGGCCCGGAAGGCGGAGATGGAGCGGGCGCGGCTCGGCCTGCTGCTGAAGACCGCCCGGGTCGAGGCGCTGTCGCGTCAGCGCCCCGCGCTTGATCTCGCCGAGGAGGATCGCGCGGCGATCATCGGCGCGCTCGGCGCCGGCCGGCTGAGCAGCGAGGAGATCGCCCTCGTCGCCGAAGTGGACGCCGCCAGGCTGCGCCGCAGCGGGCAGGAGGCGCATCTGCGGGATCTCGACGATCTGGAGCGCGAGATCGGCGAGATGATCGTCAAGGTCGAGGGCCAGTACCGCGAATTATCCCAACGGCAGGAGGAGTTGCTGGCGCTGAGAGAGCGCGGGCTGGCCCCGACCAACCGGCTCGACAACAACAGTTTCAACATGATCGCCGCCGAGCGGGGAATGGTCGATCTGCAAAAATCCTATCTTCAGGTGCGCAGCGACAGGAACGCGGCCCGGCAGCGGCTGGAGGTCGAGGACAGCGAATGGCGCCGGAGCCTGGCCGTCGAGCTGCGCGACCTGTCGGAGGCGGCGGCCGATCTCGCCGGCCGGCGGATCACGCTCGACGTCGAGCTGTCGATGTTCGAGGTCGGCCTGACGCCTTCGGGCTCGGGGCTGCGTTTCTCGGTCATGATCGCGCGCAACACGGTCGGCGGGATCGAGCGATTCGAGGCCGAACCCGGCGCGATGGTGCTGCCCGGCGATCTTGTCATCGTCAGCGCCGCCCTGCCGGAAACCGATCAGAGGCTCTTGTCGCCGGTGGATCTGGACATCCCCGCGCGAGAGCGCCATTCACCGCAACCGCAACCGCAACCGCAACCGCAACCGCAACCGCAACCGCAACCGCACCCGCCACCGCAACCGCAACCGCAACCGCAACCGCAACCGCACCCGCAACCGCA
>JBKECG010000342.1:0-28786 GCA_047974395.1 Pikeienuella sp.
CCAGATATAGCTCTCCACGGAGCTTTTCGGGTCGATATTGCCGGCATAGGCGATATGCGTATAGGTCGGGCAGCCGAATTCGGCGGCGAGATCGCAGATCCGCGACATTTCCTTGAGCCCGGCGCCCGGCGCGTAGCCATAGGGAAGGCCGATGCCGATCGCGCCCTCCTCCAGCCCGCGCCGCGTCATCGCGACCAGTTCATCGGTCTGGGCCGGGTCCGCCGCATCCACCGACCAGCGCCGGTCGTCGCCGCTCCGGCCCATCTGCTCGACCGGATGGCCCCGCCCGTCCAGTTCGAACCCGCCGAAAGCGGCGCGGCGGGCGAAGATCCAGCCCGCCGCGGTTCCGTAATGGAGCACGCGGGGCGTCTCCGCCTGCGCGGCGTACCATTCGGCCACCGGCAGCGCGCCGACCTCCAGCTCAAGCGCTGTGGTCACGCCGTCGAAGGCCTGCATCCGGTCCGCCGCGACCGACTGGCCATGCGCGTGAATGTCGATGAAGCCGGGCGCGACGACCAGGCCGGTCGCGTCGATCTCGCGCCGCGCGGCGCCGAGATCGGTTCCGATCGCGGCGATGCTGTCGCCATCGACGGCGAGATCGCAGATTTCGTCGAAACCGGTTTCGGGGTCGATCACCCGTCCGTTGCGGATCAGCAGGTCATGGGTCATGTCAGCTCTCGTCAGGCGAAGGGATTGGGGATTTTGGGCCAGAAATCATCATCGCGCCTTGTATAGGGGATGATCGTGTAATCCGGGGTGATCGCGCCCGGCGTCGCCAGATGGATCACCTCGGCGGCGATCGGCGCGAAACCATCGTAGAAATGCTGCGAGGATTTCACCACGATCAGGCGCATCGCGCTCAAGTCGAGCCCGACCTGAGCGAAAATCTCCGGATGGAACGTCTGGGTGCGCCGGGTGTTGACCAGCAGATGCAGGCCCGCAGCCTCCAGCCAGACGCAATCGCCAGCGAGCATCTCGGCCGGGCCGAGATGCTGCACGGCGTCGCGGCGAAAGCCGCGCACCCGGACCCGCAGATCGACCGGATCGCCTGACATCGGGCCGATCTTGCCGCCGACGCGCACATCCATCTCCGCCCCGATCCCGGCGTCGAGGCACATCCCCGTCAGCACCGGATCCCAGAATATGCCGAAGGCGACGTCGCGCAGCCCGCGATCCAGCACGGCCCGGAGGACGAAAGTCGAATCCGAAGGCGCGCCTCCCCCGGCGTTGTCGGCGAAATCAGCCAGCACCACCGGCCCGCCCTCGACCCTGAGCGCGCGGTCGAGCCCGGTCCCGATATCGGGATAGACGCGAAGCTGCTCGCGCATCGCCCACAGTTCCTCGCCCAGCGCCTGCGCCCGCGCGGCGGCCAGATCAGCGTCGCCATCGGTGATCACCAGCGTCCGGGTTCCGACGCGCGGGCTGTCGCCCCAGGGAAAGCCATGCGCCAGCGAAACCGAAAGAACGCCGTCCTTTCCCTCCATCGCCGACATTCGGTCGACATAGGCGCGCACCGGCTCGAAGGGCGTGTGATACATCGCCATCATCCGGCAGTCGTAATCGCGCATCACCGGGCGCGTGCGCCCTGCGGCCGCGTCGGCGCAGAGGGTGAAAAGGTCATCCGCCCGCGCGGCGATGTCGATATGCGGATACTCCTTGTAGCAGATGATCGCCGTCGCGGCGGCGAGCATCGCCTCGGTCAGATGGCAATGCGGGTCGATCTCCAGCCCGATGACGGCCCCGGGCCCGAGGATCTCCCGCGCGCGGGTCAGCATGTCGCCCTCGCAATCGTCATAGCCCTCCGCGATCATCGCGCCATGCATGGAGAAAAGCGCCACATCCACCGGCCCCGCCGCCTTCAGGTCGGCGAGGATGTCGTCGCGCATGGTCTCATAGACCTCGCGCACCGTCGGCCCGGCCGGCTGGGCGGAGGCGGAAAGCCCCTCGGCGACCTCCCAGCTCAGCGCCTCGGCCCGGCCCCGCCAGACCGCGAGCGCCGTCGCATAAAGCCCGGCCCCCCCGCGCGAGGCGGTCCTTGAGTAGAACTCCCCCTTGAAGCCGCTCCAGCCGGTCGGAATCGGCGAAAAGGAATTGGTCTCGGTCGCCAGCGAGGCGATGAAGAGCTTCATTGGAGAGATCCCCCGTTCTCATCCGGCGCCGGGTCGTCGAAAAAGGCGCGCCCCAGATCCGCCATCACATGTATCACGATGATCGAGAAGGCGACCGGAATGGCGACGCCGAAGACAAGCATCGGAATATCCATGGTCTCGGCCTGCCGCCCGGCCAGCCGGGCGAGATAGCCGCGCGCGAAATTCATGCCCGGCCCGAATAGACTGCACCAGATCGCGGCCAGCGCCAGCAGCAGCACGCCGCCGGCGCGGATCAGCGCGAGGATGCGCCCGCGCGCGCCCCGCACGGCCAGCGCCTCGGGGAAGAGCGTCGGATCGCGTTTGAGGAAATAGGCGCATGAGGCGCCCATCAGGCCGCCCCACACCATCGAGTAGCGCGACAGCTCCTCGGTCCAGATCGGCGGCTGCGCCAGAAGATAGCGCGCGATGATCTGCCAGCCGGCCGCAGCCAGCATGACCACCACCGCGAGCGCCGCCACCGCCAGCGAGATCCGGTTGAGCCAGACCGAGGCGAGGCCCAGCCCCCGGGCGAGCCGCCGCAGCGCCGTCACCTGCCGATGGCCTTCGACCAGGCTTCGAGCGCGCCTTCGGGCATCTCCACCGTTTCATAGATCGCCTGCGAGGCCTCGCGGAACCTGGCGCGCTCCTCCTCGCTCAGCCGGATCACCTCGATCCCGGCCTTTTCGAGATCGGCGAAGACCGTCTCGCGCGCCTTGAGGAAGCTCCTGTTGGCGTCATGCGCCGCTTTCGCCGCCGCATCGACCGTCGCGCGCTCCTCATCCGAGAGGCTCTGATACCAGTCCTCCGAGGCGATGGCGACGCGCACGGAATTCGACATTCTCGCATCGGTGAAGAACTTGATGAAGGAGGTGTGTCCATACATCAGCGGCACGAAGGGCGGGTTGATATAGCCCTCGGCGACGCCGGTCTGAAGCGCGTTCGGCACTTCCGACCAGGAGACGATCGTGCCCTTCGCGCCCCATTTCTCGAAGGCGCTGATCTGCACCTCGTCAAGCGCGCGCATCCTCATGCCGGCCATGTCATCAAAGCTGCGGACCGGTTTCGTCGTGGTGAAAATGCCGGTGGGCAGGCCGAGATAGACGATATCGAGCACGCGCACGCCCTTGGGCGTGGTGCCGGCGTTGATCCGCTCCAGCATCCCGCCCTTGTCCAGGGCCTCGTCAAGCTGCTCGGCGCTGTCGAAGAAATAGGGCATCAGCGCGCCGAATATGGTGCCGTCCAGCATGCCCGGCGACTTGGCGTCGGACATGGATATCTCCAGCAGGCCCTGGCTGACCTGATCGAGCCGCTCGGCCTCCTCGCCGAGCGCGTTGCGTTCGAACTCCTCGGCCTCGACGCCGTTGGCGTTGAGATATTCGCCGAAGGCGTGCGCCCAGACATAGGTCCCTGACTGTTCGAGATCCGGGGCCGAATCGAGCGCGATCTTGACGACCTGCGCCTCGGCCGGAAGCGCCAGCGCCGCGATGAGAGCCGAAGCCGCGAGACATGCCGATATCTTCATTTGAAGCTTTCCCTTTCAAGGCCGGTTGTTCCGGTTTTCATTCCCAGAGTCCCATCGCGCGCGGCAGGACCAGACTGATTTCGGGGAAGGCGATCAGGATCGCCAGCACCATGATCTCGGCGATGACGAAGGGGATCACCTTGCGCGCCAGCGCCCAGTAGCCGACCCCGGTGACCGTCGAGACGATCAAGAGACACCCGCCGAGCGGCGGCGAGACCAGCCCGATCGACAGGTTGAAACAGATGACGATCCCGAGATGCACCGGATCGGCGCCGTTCGCCAGCGCCACCGGCGCCAGAAGCGGCACCAGCAGGGCCAGCGCCACGGTGATGTCCAGCACCATCCCGGCGAAGATGAAGATCACGTTCATCATGATCAGGAAGCCGACCGGCCCGAGGCCCATCCGCTCCACCAGAAGGGCGATGGCCTGCGGAATCCGCTCCAGCGCCGCCAGATGGCCGAAGGCGGCGACGGCGCAGAGAATCATGAAGATCGAACCGGTCAGCACCGCGGTCCGGCTCAGGCTTTCCCAGATATCGCGGAGATTCAGCCCCTCGTAGAACCAGGCGACGCCGGCGGCGGCGAAAACGGCCGCCGCCGCCGCCTCGGTCGGGGTCATCCAGCCGAGCACGATGCCACCGACGATGATCAGCGGCAGCGAAAGCGCGGGCAGCGCCCGGCCGAGCGCCAGATGCAGCGGCGGGGCCTCGCCCCTGGCGAGGCGGGGATGATCCTCGCGCCAGGCGTACCAGCCGTTGACGATGAAAAGCGCCGCCGCCAGCACCAGCCCCGGCAGGATTCCGGCCACGAACAGCGCCGCGACCGAGGTCTGCATCACCGCGCCATAGAAGATCAGGATGATCGAGGGCGGCACGATCGGCCCGATGATCGAGGAGGCGGCCGTGATCGCGCCGGCATAAGCGGCGCTGTAGCCACGCTCGCGCATCGCCGGCACAAGCGTGTTCGAAAGCGCCGCCGCGTCGGCGACGGCCGAACCCGATATCCCGGCGAAAAACACGGAGGTCAGGATGTTCACATGGCCGAGCCCGCCCCTGATCCGCCCGATCAGCGCCATGGAGACGTCGATCAGCGCCCTGGTCACGCCGCCGCGGTTCATAACCTCGCCGGCGAGGATGAAGAGCGGCATCGCCAGCAGCGAAAAGACGCTGATCTGCGAAAACACCTTTTGCGGCAGCACCGCCAGATAGCGCGTGTTGTCCGTGAGGATGAAGGCGAGAACCGCCGAGCCGCCGATGACATAGGCCAGCGCCAGCCCGGCGGCGAGCAGCAGCCCGGCGAGGATGGGAACCAGCCAGATCACGCGCCGGCCCGCAGACGTTCGGGTGCGACCAGGGCCGGATCGAACCCGTGATCGGAGATCGGGTCGGGAACCGGGCGACGCCGGATCAGCGCCGCGGCCAGCCGGCTCGCCACCGGCGCGGTCTGGACGCCATAGCCGCCCTGACCCGCCATCCAGAAAAAGCCAGGCGCGACGGCCGAATAGCCGATCACCGGCTCCTTGTCGGGGACGAAGCTGCGCAGGCCGGCCCATTTGTTGTCGATCCGCCGGATCTCCAGATCGAAGGCGGTGGTGATCCGGTCGATGCAGATCGCGACGTCAAGCTCTTCGGGCTGGGCGTCGCAGGGCGCGGAGGGGGTCTCGTCTGCGGGCGAGATCAGCAACCTACCCGCGTCGGGCTTCAGATAGAACGCCTCGTCGATATCAATGGTGATCGGCGCGTCGCGGCCGGTGAAGCCCTCAGGCTCCGCCACGACCAGCGCGGTCCGCCGCTTCGGCGTCAGGCCGATGGTCTCCGCCCCCGCCATTCGGCCGAGCTGATCGGCCCAGGCCCCGGCCGCGTTCACCACCACCGGCGCTTCGAAGCATCCCTGACGGGTCCGCGCCTCCCATCCCCCGGCGCTCCGCTCCAGCGCCTCGACCGGCGCGTCGGTCAGGAGCCTCCCGCCATTGGCCCTGAAATGGCGGAGATAGCCCTGATGCAGCGCGGCGACGTCGATATCCCGCCCGCCGCCGTCGAACATGCCCTCCGCCGCATAGCCTCTGCGCAGGAGCGGCTGGAGCCGAAGCGCCTCCTCCGCGCCCATACGCCGCGTCGCGGTTTCATGCGACACGGCGTCGATGAGCGCCTCAAGCGCCTCGCGCTGATCCTCCCGCGCGATCATCAGGATGCCGCGCGGGCTGAGGAGCGGCGTCGCGGCGAAACCATTTGGGGGCGCGTCGAGGAAATCATGCGACGCCCGCGTCAGCGCGCGCACCCCGTCAGGGCCGTAGCTGGGCGCGAAAGTCGCGGCCGAACGCCCGGTGGTGTGATAACCGGGCTGGCTTTCCGCCTCGATCAGCAGAACGCGGGATGACGCGGCGAGTTCCGACGCGACCGAAGCGCCGGCGATGCCGGCCCCGATCACGATGACGTCAGCGCGCTCCGCGGCCGCCCCCATTTCACCCGTCCCTGCGTTTTCTTGCGGTTGGTTATGGCCGGGCAGGCTACAGTGGATTTTTCAGAATACAATATAATTTTCGTTTAGGAAAAAACTTCCGTTCCGCGCAAAATCGAATAGCTTGGGCCGCCCCCGCAACAAGGTGTGAAGCGCCATGACCAAGCCCCGGAATCTGGGCCCTCGCCTACGAAACCTGCGCAAGTCGCGCCGCCTGACGCTTCAGGATCTGTCGCGCCGGTCCGGCGTCGCGGTCTCGACCATCTCCAAGATCGAGAACGGCGCGCTCTCACCGACACTGGACAAGGTTCAGCGCCTCGCCCAGGGGCTGGAGATGACCCTGGGCCGGTTCATCATCGAAACCGATCAGGACGGGGCCGCGCCCCGGCCCAACAGCCGCCTTCTGCCGGTCCGGGCCGGGGATGGGATAGTGATCGACACGCGGAATTACGAATACAATTATCTCTGCGCGGATCTGAAGGGCAAACGCATGGTCCCGATCCGCGCGCGTATCAAGGCGGGCGGCCCGCGCGAATTCGGTCCGCTGGAGCGCCATGGCGGCGAAGAGTTCCTGTTCGTGCTGGAAGGGTCCGTGACCGTCCATACCGAGTTCTACGCGCCGGTCACGCTTCTGCGCGGCGAAGGCGTCTATCTCGACAGCACGATGGGCCACGCCTATGTGAACGCGGGCGCGGGCGAGGCCGAAGTGATCTGCATCTGCACCGATCCGCAGCGCCGCGAAGCTGCGGAGTGACCGGGCGCGCGCTCCCCCAAAAGAAACAGGCGGGCCGCGATCGCCATTTCCCGGGCGACCGCAACCCGCCTGCCTTTACGCATCGCGCTCGCGATTACTGGGCGTAGTAATCGTAGGCGCCGCTCTTCCACTCATAGACGACATAGCCGGGCAGCGTGACGTCGCCCTTCTCGTCGAAGTCCAGCGAACCGAGGACCGTGTCGAAGGCGTTGTCGTCCAGCGCCTTCACCACCGGGTCGAAATCAATCGAGCCGGCGGCCTTGGCGGCGTCGGCCCAGGCCTGGATGGCGGCGTAGGTGTAGAGCACGTAGCCTTCGGGCTCGACGCCCGCGGCGCGGAAACGCTCCACCACGCCCGAGGCGGCCTCGTTCTTGCGCGGATCGGGCGAGAAGGTCATCACCGTGCCCTCGCCGGCGTCGCCGGTGATCGCCCAGTATTCCGCCGTCACCAGCGCGTCGCCCGACATCAGCACGGTGCTCATGCCCTGCTCGCGCATCTGGCGCAGCATCAGCCCGGCCTCGGTGTGATAGCCGCCGACATAGAGCACGTCGACGCCCTCGGATTTCAGCTTGGAGACCAGCGCGGTGTAGTCCTTCTCGCCGGCGGTGTAGGCCTCGTAGAGCGTCGGCTCGCCGCCGGCGGCCTCATAGGCGGCCATGGTCGCATCGGCCAGACCCTTGCCATAGGCGGTCTTGTCATGGACGAAGGCGACCTTCTTGCCGGGATAGGTGGCCAGAAGGAAGGCCGAGGCCACGTCGCCCTGCTGGTCGTCGCGCCCGCAGGTGCGATAGACGCCCGGCCCGGGCCGCTTGTCGGTGAAGTCGGGATTGGTCGAGCCCGGCGAGATCTGGACGATGCCTTCCTCGGCGTAGACCTGCGAGGCGGGAATCGAGGAGCCCGAGCAGAAATGGCCGGCGACGAAGACGACGCCCTCGCCGGCGAACTGGTTGGCGACCGCAACGGCCTGTTTCGGGTCGCAGGCGTCGTCGCCGACCTCCAGCACCACCTGCTCGCCATTGATCCCGCCGGCGGCGTTGATATCGGCCACGGCCTGTTCGGCGCCGATCTTGAACTGGGCGCCGAAGGAGGCGTACTGGCCGGTCATCGGGCCGGCGACGCCGATCTTGATATCGGCCGCGGCGGCGCCCGCCATCAGCAACCCGATCGCGGCGCTGGCCAGCAGCGCGTTCTTCATCGTCGTTTTCATTGCAACTCCCCATGGACACCAGACATTGACGACGCCATCCGGAAAGGTGTCGGTTCCGGCGCGTCTCTTTCCCGGGCTCGCCCGCCGCCCGGCGGCGCGTGAACCCTTGTTCAGAGGTTTTCCGCGGGGCGTCAAGCCTTGTCGCCGCCCGGCGGCCCCCTCCGATCTCAGCCGGCCCCGCCCTTCCGGGCGAAGCCGTATTGGGTCGCCATCTGACGCCTGCGGGTCTGGAGCTTGCCCAGAAAGGCCATCGCCAGCAGCGCCGCGAAATCGACGATGGCGTATTGCACGGAAAGAAGCGTGCCGTCGAAGAGCGCGAAATGGATGAACCGTGTCGCCGCAGTCAGCAGGATGATGAAGACCACGAGCCGCGCGTCGCTCTCCCAGGCCCGCGCCACGCTGCGCCCGGTCATCCAGGCCGCGCCGCCGGCGAGCAGCACGGTCACGAACAGGAATTCCCAGAGCGAGACTTCCCAGAGCAGGGCCATTTCCTTTTCCATCATGCTCTCCTAATGCGCCCCGCCTTCGAGATAGGCGGCGCGCACCTCTTCGCTTTTCAACAATTCCTCGCCGGTCCCGCTCATGGTGATGCGGCCGTTCACCATGACATAGCCGCGATGCGCGAGCTTCAGCGAATGGAAGGCGTTCTGCTCCACCAGAAACACGGTCAGGCCCTGGGCGCGGTTCAATTCGCGGATGATCTCGAAGATCTGCTTCACGATCAGCGGCGCGAGGCCGAGCGAAGGCTCGTCCAGCAGCAGGAGCTTCGGCCGTCCCATCAGCGCCCGGGCGATGGCCAGCATCTGCTGCTCGCCGCCCGAAAGCGTGCCGCCGCGCTGGCCGGCGCGCTCCTTCAGGCGCGGGAAAAGGTCATAGACCTTCCGCAGATCCTCGTCGAAATGATCGGGAGAGACCAGCGAGGCCCCCATCTGGAGATTCTCCAGCACCGTCATGCGCGGAAAGATCCGCCGCCCCTCGGGCGACTGGGCGATGCCGCGCCGCATGATCTGATGGGTGGACATGGCGGTGATGTCGGCGCCGTCGAAACTGATGCGCCCGGCCCGCGCCGCCGGGCTGCCGCAGATGGTCATCATCAGCGTCGATTTGCCGGCGCCATTGGCCCCGATCAGGGTGACGATCTCGCCCTGATGGACATCGACATCGACGCCGCGCAGCGCGACGATCTTGCCGTAATAGGTCTCGACCCCTTCGACCGAAAGCAGCGGCGCGCTCATGGGTTCTCTCCTTCGCCGGCGCCTGACAGGGCGTGCGCGATCTCCTCCGCCGCCTCCGCCTCGTCATCGACGCCGAGATAGGCGGCGATCACTTTCGGGTCGTTCCTGACGAATTCGGCCGAGCCGTCGGAGATCTTCTCGCCATAATCGAGCACCACGATATGGTCGGAGATCTCCATCACCACCCCCATGTCATGCTCGATCAGCAGCACCGAGACGCCATGCTCGTCGCGGATGAAGCGCAGGAGCCGGTTCAGCTCCTCGGATTCGCGCGGATTGAGGCCCGCGGCCGGCTCGTCGAGGCAGAGAAGCTGCGGCCCGGCGCACATGGCGCGGGTGATCTCCAGCCGGCGCTGGTCGCCATAGGGGAGATCGCCGGCCGGATCGTCGGCGCGGTCGATCAGCCCGACCCGCTCCAGCCAGTAGACGGCCTTTTCCACCGCCTCGCGCTGCGCCCGCCGATAGGAGGGCAGGCCGAGAATGCCGCCGATGGAGAAGCCGGAGGCGGCCATCAGCGGGTTGTGCTGCGCGACCAGAAGGTTCTCCAGCACGGTCATGCCGCCGAAAAGGCGGATGTTCTGGAAGGTGCGCGCCACCCGCGCCTTCTGCGCGATCTCGAAATCGGGCATGCGCTCCAGCAGGAAGAGCGCGTCTTTCTCCGCCATCTCGTAGCGGCGGTTGCTGAGGGTCAGCGCCTCGATCCCGTCCTGCCGCCGACCGGGGCCGTGACGCATGGCGATCCGGCCGGAAGTCGGCTTGTAGAAGCCGGTGACGCAGTTGAAGACCGTTGTCTTGCCGGCGCCGTTCGGCCCGATCAGCGCGGTGATGTCGCCGCGCCCGACGCTGAAGGAAAGATCGTTGATCGCCAGCAAGCCGCCGAAACGCATGGTCAGATGCTCGACGGTCAGGATCGGCTCGTCCAGCCAGCGGGTTGGGGTCTCAGGGGCGGCCATCAGTGTCCCTCCCCCTGCGCGACCAGATCGGCGCCGATCTGCTTTCGCTCCTTCAGCACCGCCGACGGGTCGCGCCTCGTGACCAGGCCGCGCGGTTTCCAGACCATGATCGCGACCATGGCGAGGCCGAAGATCAGCATCCGGTACTGCACCGGATCGAGCCCCGGAAAGATGTTGCCGAGGAAGTCGAGATTGCGCAGCATCTCGATCGCCCCGATCATCACCACCGAGGCGACCACCACCCCGATCTGCGAGCCGAGCCCGCCCAGCACGACGATGGCGAGGATGATCGCCGATTCCATGAAGGTGAAGCTCTCCGGCGATATGAAGCCCTGCCGCGTCGCGAAGAAGGACCCGGCGAAGCCGCCGAACATCGCCCCGATGGAAAAGGCCGTGAGCTTGGTGTTGGTGGTGTTGATGCCGAGCGAACGGCAGGCGATCTCATCCTCGCGCAACGCCTCCCACGCCCTGCCGATCGGCAGCTTGCGCAGGCGCAGCGTCACGAAATTGGTGACCAGCGCCAGCAGGAGGATGATGTAGTAGAGATAGATGAAACGCTGGATGGTGTTGTATTCGATCCCCATCAGATCGGCGAAGCCGCCTTCGCCCCGCGAGAATTCGATGCCGAAAAAGGTGGGTTTCGGAATGCCGGAAATGCCGTTCGGCCCGCCGGTCACCTCATACCAGTTCAGAAGCACGATGCGGATGATCTCTCCGAAGGCCAGCGTCACGATGGCGAGGTAATCGCCGCGAAGCCGCAGCACCGGAAAGCCGAGGATCAGCCCCCACATCGCCGCCAGCGCCCCGGCCATCGGCAGCGCCGTCCAGAAGCCGATATAGGCGAAATGCGTCGAGAGCAGCGCGAAGGAATAGGCCCCGACCGCGTAGAAGGCGACATAGCCGAGGTCGAGAAGCCCGGCCAGCCCGACCACGATATTCAGCCCCCAGCCGAGCATGATATAGGTCATGATCAGGATCGCGAGGTCGATATATTGCCGCTGCTGCGCGGGAAAGAAGCTGGTGATCAGGAAGGGCAGCGTCAGCGCCACCGCCAGCAGGCCGAGCGTGGCGACGCGGCCGATCCAGGGCCTGCGCCCGGCGGCGGCGGCCAGCCCGCCGCCGCCCCGGGCGCGAAAATGCGCGACGAGGGCGAGAATGGCCACCGCCGCCAGCCCCAGAACCGCGCCGGTCAGCGCCCGCTGGCCCAGCATCGAAGCCTCGGCCCCCGCGGCCATCATCGCCACCAGCGCGATCACCGCGGCGGCGGCGACCAGCGCGCGGATCGGCTTGGGCGCCGGCTGGAAGATGAAGCTCTCCAGCAGCAGCCGGCCGAAAAAGGCGATCAGCGCGGTGTAGAACAGCGCCCGCCAGCGAAACAGCACTTGCAGCCCGTCGATCCGGATATCGGTGGTCATGCCAATGAAGAAGAGCGCGAGGATCGCGCTCAGCAGCGCGACGATGGCGGCGTTGCGCAGCGCCCGCCGCCAGTCGAACGCGCCGAGCGGGCCGGCGCCGCCCATCGGCGGCGCGGAGGCGACGGCCGCCATCAGACCATCTCCACTTCCGGGTTGCCGAGCAGCCCGGAGGGCATGAAGATCAGCACGATGGCGAGGATCGAGAAGGCGGCGACATCCTTGTATTCGACGGTGAAATAGGCGGACCAGAACACCTCGATCAGCCCGATCAGCAACCCGCCCAGCATCGCGCCCGGAAGCGAGCCGATCCCGCCCAGCACCGCGGCGGTGAAGGCCTTCACCCCGGCGACGAAGCCGATATAGAAGTCGATCACCCCGTAGAGCAGCAGGAACATGAAGCCGGCCACGGCGGCGAGCGCCGCGCCCATGACGAAGGTCAAGGAGATGGTGCGGTCCACATCGACGCCGAGGAGCGAGGCCATCTTCCGGTCCTGCTCGCAGGCGCACTGCGCCCGGCCGAGCGAGGTGCGCGAGATCAGGAGCGTGAAGCCCCCCATCAGCAGCACCGTGGTGACGATGATGATCATCTGCATGTAGGAAAGCTGCACCGCGATCGCGTTCTCGCCGCCGCCCTGCATCAGCGTGACCCCGCCCTGGATCTGCGGCGGCAGCGGCTTCACCCGCGCGCCCTGGGTGATCTGCACGAAATTCTGCAACACGATCGACATGCCGATGGCGGTGATCAGCGGCGCCAGCCGGAAAGAGCCCCTGAGCGGGCGATAGGCGATCCGCTCCACCGTCCAGCCCCAGGCCGAGGTGAAGAGCATCGCCGCCACCAGCACCAGGAGCAGGACCAGCGGCAGGAAGGTCACCCCGAACACCGCCGTCAGCAGCAGGAACACCGCGAGCGCGATGAAGGAGCCGATCATGAAAATATCGCCATGGGCGAAGTTGATCATGCCGATGATGCCGTAAACCATCGTATAGCCGATCGCGATCAATCCGTAGATCGACCCGAGCGTCACCCCGTTTATCAACTGCTGGATGAAATATTCCATGATCCGCACGTCTCCCTGTGCTGGCTTCCCCTCATCCGCCTGTTTGATCAGGTCAATTTTGAGGGTTTTGCGTCAAATCACGTTAGCACGCTTTCCGTTCCCGAACAGAAACCCAATTTCTGTCCGGCTTCAATGCCCTTCTGCATGACCCTTTCCGCCGCCGTCTCCGGGCGGCCTCATGCGTGAGCGTGTCGGGGCGGCGAGCGCCCATGCGAACAAAAACCGCATGGCGTTACTTGCAGACTCGCGTTTAAGTAAAAAAGTCGATACTATTGCAACCGGATTGCGCAGCGCGTTCGAGATGCGCGACATCCGTCCGAGGGGAGAGAGATCATGCAGTATACTGGCGCTTTCGTATTCATGGCCCTGCCGCTCGTCGCCGGCGCGGCGCTGGCGCAGGACGCGCCCGCGCCGACCGAGGCGCAGATGGGCTATTCTCCCTATACGCAGGACGACTATCCCAATCAGGTGTTTTTCGGCGACACTCATCTTCACACCTCCTATTCCGCCGACGCCGGTCTTGTCGGCGCGACGACGACGCCGGACGACGCCTATCGTTTCGCCAAGGGCGAGGAGGTGACATCCTCGCATGGCGTGCCGGCCCGCCTGCAAAAACCCTATGATTTCATGGTGGTGGCGGATCATGCCGAAAATCTCGGCCTGCCCGCCGCGCTGTCGCAGGGCGACGAGGCCCTTGTCGAGAACGAATGGGGCCGGCGGATCGCGGAGATCTACGCCCCGCGCACGTTCGAGGCCATGACCAGCGCCTATGAGTTCTGGATCGAGGCGGTCAACACCGGCGACGATCCGCTGGCCGGCACCGCCTTCGGCCAGACCATGTGGGAGCGGGTGACCGAAGCCGCGGAGCGGCACAACAATCCCGGCGCCTTCACCGCCTTCATCGGCTTCGAATGGACCTCGCAGCCGGGCGGCGCGAACATGCACCGCAACGTCATCTTCCGCGACGGCAAGGCGCAAGCCGATCAGATCGTCCCGCTCAGCGCCTATGACGCCGAAGACCCCGAGACGCTGTGGCGCTGGATGGCCGATTATCAGGAGAAGACCGGCGGCCGGATGCTGGCCATCTCCCATGGCGGGAATCTCTCGAACGGCCTGATGTTCGACGACGCGACGCTCTCGGGCGAGGCGCTGACCACCGATTACGCCACCCGCCGGATGGAGTGGGAGCCGCTCTACGAGATCACCCAGATCAAGGGCGACGCCGAAGCGCATCCGCTGCTGTCGCCGACCGACGAATTCGCCGATTATTACACTTGGGACAAGGGCAGCTTCGGCACCGATCCGAAGACGCCGGACATGCTGCCGAAGGAATATGCGCGCGCTGCATGGAAGCGCGGCCTGAGCTATGAGGCGGAGCTGGGCGTGAACCCGTTCAAGTTCGGCGTCGTCGGCTCGACCGACTCCCATACCGGGCTGTCAACGGCGACGGAGGACAATTTCTTCGGCAAGGTCTCGCCGCTGGAGCCGACCGCCGATCCGATCCGTTTCACCGAGCCGATCACCGGGCGCTTCACCCCTGACGACCCCTCCGACGACCAGACCCAGGGCGACGCGCTCGCCGCCGGGCTCGCCGCGGTCTGGGCGCGCGAGAACACGCGCGAGGCGCTCTGGGACGCGATGAAGCGCAAGGAGGTCTACGCCACGACCGGCACGCGGATGAGGGTGCGGGTCTTCGGCGGCTGGGGGTTCGAGGCCTCGGATGTCAGCCGCTCCGACTTCGCCGCCCATGGCTATGCGAACGGCGTGCCGATGGGCGGCGACCTGACGGCGGCGCCCGAAGGCGCGGCGCCGAAATTCCTGATCCGCGCCCTGCGCGACGCGGACGGCGCCAATCTTGACCGCATCCAGATCGTCAAGGGCTGGACCACGGCCGATGGCGAGCCGCAGGAACAGGTGCATGACGTGGTCTGGTCCGGCGACCGCAAGGCCGGGGCGGACGGGAAACTGCCGCCGGTCGGGAACACCGTCGACACCGGGACGGCGACCTACACCAACGACATAGGCGCGCCGCTGCTGGACGCCTGGTGGGAGGATCCCGATTTCGACCCGGCCGAGCGCGCCTTCTACTACGTTCGCGTGCTGGAGATCCCGACGCCGAGCTGGATGACCTATGACAGCGTCGTCTTCGGCGTCGAGGTGCCGGAGGGCAAGCGCAAGTTCCAGCAGGAACGCGCCTATACCTCGCCGATCTGGTACACGCCCGGCTGAGCGCGGCGCGGACGCCGGCGGAACTTCATCCCCGCAAGGTGAACGGTAGGAGGATCAAATGAGGCTGCCGAGGTGCATCCCGCTCGCGCTTGCGCTGACGACCGCGACGGCGACCGCCGCCGCCGCCCATACCGGCGACGCCGCGGGCGGAGATTTCATCACCGGCTTCCTGCACCCGATCCTCGGCTGGGATCATGTCGCGGCGATGGTCGCGGTTGGCCTCTGGGGCGCCTTTCTCGGCCAGCCGGCGATCTGGCTCCTGCCGGTGACCTTTCCGCTGGTGATGGCGCTTGGCGGGGCGATGGGCGTGGCGGGGGTTCCGCTGCCCGGCATTGAAACCGGGATCGCCGCCTCTGCGCTGGTCATCGGACTCGCCGTCCTGACGGCGGCGCGCCCGCCCCTGGCCGTCGCGGCGGTCATCGTCGCCTTCTTCGCGATCTTCCACGGCCACGCCCATGGCGCGGAGATGCCCGAGGCGGCCAGTCCGCTGACCTATGCGGCCGGGTTCGTGATCGGCACCGGACTGCTGCATCTCTGCGGAATCGCCTTCGGCCTGCTGACGCGCTCCGGCGCCGGGCGGCTGGCGGTGCGCGCGGCGGGCGGGTTGATCGCGCTGGCCGGGGTCGGCTTCCTGACCGGCGCGATTTGAACCTGCGCCGGCTGGCGGGCTTCCTTGCGGTCTGGCTGACGCCGGGCCGGGCGCCGGCTCATGACGCCTTCGGCGATCTCGGCCCGTTCTATGGCGGGTTGCTGCATCCCATGGTCGATCCGGTTCAGGGATTGCTGCTGTTCGGCGCGGCCCTGCTGCTGGCCCGGCAACCGGCGGCCCGCGTCAGGACGGTCTATATCGTCATGATCCTCGCCGGGATCCTTGCGGTCGCGGCCCATCAGGCCCTGCCCGCGCCCGAACTCGGCATGCGAACCGCCGGCGTGCTGATGGCGCTTCTGGGGGCGCTGGCGCTTTCCGGCCTTTCCCTGCCCATCCTTGCGACCGCCGCTCTGGCGGGCGGCGTCGCGATCATCGCCGGCTTTCGTGGCGACGCGCCTGCGGACCCGAGGACAGCCCTGCTGAACGCCGCCGGGCTCTCGCTCGGGCTCGGCCTCTTCGTCCTGTTCGTCTGGTGCGGGTTCGACATGCTTCAGGCCCGGCTCGGCCGGATCGCCGGGGCTGTCGCCGGATCATGGGTGACGGCGGTGGGAATCATGGTGGCGGCCCTGCCGAATGGCGTGTCATGATCGCGTTCACGCGCGCGCAATGAAGAAGGATCCGCCTTGATCGCCCGGAATTTCATCAGGTCGCCCCTGCTGCATTTCTTCGCGCTTGGCGCGCTCGTTTTCGTCGCGCACGCGGCCCTGAACGATGACGCGCCGCCCCCCGCGCCCGATGCGATCACCCTCTCTCCGGCGGAGGCCGCGCGCCTCGCCGCGCAGTTCTCCGCCATCTGGAGCCGCCCGCCGAGCGAGGAGGAGATGGAGGGGCTGATGCGGTCCTGGGCGCTGGACGAGGCCCATGTGCGGGAGGCGCTGGCGCTCGGTCTCGACCGGGGCGACGCGATCATCCGGCAGCGGCTGAGCCTCAAGATGCGCTTCCTGGCGGAATCCGGCGCCGCCGCGCTGATCCCGGACGATCAGGCGCTTCAGGCCCATCTGGATGCGAATATCGAACGGTTCGAGACCCCGGCGCGTTTCGCCTTCGAGCAGGTCCTGCTGCCGGAGGGCGATGACGGGATCGAGGCCGCAGCGGCCGCGCTTCGGGGCGGCGCCAACCCTGCGGGGCTCGGCAAGTCCAACATGCTTCCCGCCCGCATCCCCCCGACGCCCGCGCCCGTCATCGACCAGATGTTCGGGAAGGGCTTTCACGAGGCGCTTGCGGAACTGCCGCTGGGCGACTGGCGGGGCCCGGTTCAGGGCGGCTATGGGCTGCACATGGTGCGCCTCACCGAACGGAGCGAAGCCGTCCCCCCGCCCCTCGCCGAAGTCAGGAGCCGGGTCGAAGAGGACTGGCGCGCGGCCAGGGCCCGCGAGATGCGCGAAGCCTTCGGACAGGACCTTCTCGACCGCTACAAGGTCGCGCTTCCCGCCGCCGCGGAGATCCTGGCGAAATGAAGCTGCGCCTTTTCCTCCTCGGCCTGCTGTTCTGGATGGCGCCCCCCGCGCCGGGCCTCGCCCATGCGCTGGATCCCGGCTATCTGGAAATGACCGCAATGGGGCAGGATCGCTGGCGCGTGACATGGCGCATGCCGGATGTGGGCGGACGGGCGATGCCGATCGCGGCCATCCCGCCGGCGGCCTGCGGCGGCGAGCCCTCCGCCCCGGTCTTCGACGGGCGCGCCTGGGTCGCGAACTGGATCGCGACCTGCCCCGGCGGCCTCGCCGGCGGCGAGATCCGGATCGACGGGCTGGAGCGCACCCGCACCGAAACGCTGGTGCGCTACGAATTGCAACCGGGCGAGGCCCGCGTGCGAAGGCTGACCGCCTCCGAGACCGGTTTCGTCATACCGCCCGAAGCCGGGGCCTTCGACATCCTGAAGACCTATGTGACGCTTGGCGTGACCCATATCCTCGAAGGGGTCGATCATCTGCTCTTCGTCTTCGCGCTGCTCCTGCTGATCCGGGACCGCGCGCGTCTCCTCTGGGCGATCACCGCCTTCACCGTCGCCCACAGCCTGACGCTGGCGGCGGCGGCGCTGGGCTGGCTGAACCTTCCGCCCGCGCCTGTCGAGGCGGTCATCGCGCTGTCGATCGTGTTCCTCGCCCATGAACTCGCCCTGCCGAAGGAGCGGCGCGATCCGGTCGCCGGGCGATGGCCATGGCTGGTCTCCTTCGGTTTCGGCCTGATCCACGGTCTCGGCTTCGCCGGGGCGCTGCGGGAGATCGGGCTGCCGGAAGCCGACATCCCGCTGGCGCTCTTCGCCTTCAATATCGGCGTCGAACTCGGCCAGATCCTGTTCATCGCCCTGGTTCTGGCGACCGGCGCGGCCCTGAGGCGGCTTTACCCCGCGATCGGGCGATGGCGGACGGGGGCAACCCTGTCGGCGAGCTATGGAATAGGCGCCCTTGCGGCGTTCTGGATGATCCAGAGGATCGCCGCCTTCTGAGAGAGCGCCCGAAGAGGCGTGCTCAGGCCGTCTCCGACGCCATCACCAGATGATCCGGCCCCACGCTGCGCCATTCGCGGCGAGGGGGCGTGTAACCCAGCGGGCGCACGGGGCTTTTCAGCTCATCTATGGGCGTGTTCCGGCGCAGCAGGCGGCGGTCGGGATCGGGGACCGGGACGGCGGCGATCAGCTTTTGCGTATAGGGGTGCCGCGGGTCGCCGAACACCGCTTCGCGGCTGCCGATCTCCACGATCTCGCCCAGATACATCACCGCGACGCGGTGGCTGATGCGCTCGACCACCGCCATGTCGTGGCTGATGAACAGAAAGGAGATCCCGAGCCGTTCCTGCAGATCCATCAGCAGATTGCAGACCTGCGCCTTGATCGACACATCCAGCGCCGAGACCGACTCGTCGGCGACGATCAGCTTCGGCTCCAGCCCCAGCACGCGGGCGATGGCGACGCGCTGGCGCTGGCCGCCGGAGAACTCATGCGGATAGCGGTCCATCATCGCGGGCGACAGGCCCACCTGCTCCAGCAGCTCCGCCGCGCGGGCGCGGGCCGCCCCGCCGCGCGCCAGACCATGCTTGACCAGCGGCTCCGCCACCGCCCGCCCGACGGTCATGCGCGGGTTCAGCGACGAGAACGGGTCCTGGAAAATCATCTGGATGTCGCGGCGCAGGGCCTGCATCTGCGCGCCCTCCAGCGCCAGTATGTCCCGCCCCTGCAAGGCGACCTCGCCGCCGCGGGGTTCGACCAGCCGCATGATCGAGCGGCCGGTCGTGGATTTGCCGCAGCCGGATTCGCCCACCAGCGCCAGGGTCTCGCCGGGCCAGAGGTCGAAGCTGACGCCCTCGACCGCGTGAACGGCGCCGATCGGGCGGTTCAGCAGCCCGGCCTTGACGTCAAACCGGGCGACAAGGCCCCGCACCGACAGAAGCGGCGGCGCGGCGCGGTCCACCGGCCGGGCCATGGGCGGCAGCGGCGCGATGGCGCCGCTTTCCATGTCGACAAGGGGAAAACGCAGCGGCCGCTCCTGCCCGTCCATGGCGCCAAGCGCGGGCACGGCGGCCAGCAGCGCGCGGGAATAGGGATGATCGGCGCGGCGGAAGACATGCTCCGTCGCGCCGGTCTCCACCTGATCGCCGCGGAACATCACCACGGTGCGATCGGCGATTTCGGCCACCACGCCCATGTCATGGGTGATGAACAGCACCGCCATGCCGTATTCGGCCTGCAATTCCTTGATCAGATCCAGGATCTGGCCCTGAATGGTCACGTCCAGCGCCGTGGTCGGCTCGTCGGCGATCAGCAGTTTCGGCCGCGCCGCCAGCGCCATGGCGATCATCACCCGCTGGCGCATCCCGCCGGAAAATTCATGCGGATGCTGGTCGAACCGGCGGTCCGGGTTCGGGATGCGCACCCGCTCCATGATGTCGATGGCGGCCAGGCGGGCCGCCGCCTTGTCCATGCCCTTGTGGCGGGTCAGCGCCTCGGCGATCTGGCGGCCGACGGTATAGGCCGGGTTCAGCGAGGTCATCGGCTCCTGAAAGATCATCGCGATCTCGTTGCCGCGCACGTCCTGCATCTGGCCTTCGGTCAGATCCAGCAGGTTGCGCCCGTTGACCAGCACCCGCCCGGAGATGCGCGACTGGCGCGGATCCAGCAGCCGCATGATCGACAGCGAGGCGACCGACTTGCCCGAGCCGGATTCCCCGACCACCGCCACGGTCTCTCCGGCGTGGATGTCGAAGCCGATATCGCGCACCACCTCGCGCCAGCCCTCCTCGGTGCGGAAGGCCGTGGTCAGGTTGCGGACGGAAAGGATCGGAGGGGTCACGGGTTCACCTCGCGGTTCAACGGCCGGCGGCGTAGGCCTGCATCAGGCGCGGCGTGGCGGCGGCGCGCAAGACGCCATCGGCGTCGCGGCGCGCGGCGGTCAGGCGGCCGATATCCCAGGGACCGGCGACCGCCACCTTGTGGCCGCGGGCGCGCAGCCCCTCGATCACCGCCTCGCCGATGCGATCCTCGATCATCATCGAGCCGGGATCCATCGTGCGCGGGAAGAAGGAGCCGGGAAAATGCGAACTGTGGAACAGCGGCATGTCCACCGCCTGTTGCAGGTTCAGCGCATGGTGGACATAGCGCAGGAAAAAGCTGATCTGCCACTGGTCCTGCTGATCGCCGCCCGGCGTGCCGAAGGCCAGCGTCGGCTCGCCGTTCAAAAGCGCGATCGTGGGGGTCAGCGTCGTGCGCGGCCGCTTGCCCGGCCCCAGCGAGGTGGGCAGCCCCTCTTGCAGCCAGAACATCTGGGCGCGGCTGTTCAGGCAGAAGCCGAGGCCCGGAATGATCGGAGAGCTTTGCAGCCAGCCGCCCGAGGGCGTCGCCGCCACCATGTTGCCCCAGCGGTCGATCACGTCCAGATGACAGGTGTCGCCGCGTTTTTCGGTGGGCTTGTCGGCGGCGTTCGCGAGATGCGCCATGGTCGGCTCATAGACCGCGCCGCCGGTCCGGTCGGCGAGCATCTCCATGGTGCGCGCGACCAGATCCTCATGACCCGGCGCGACGCCGGGGCGCAGCTCCAGCGAGGCGCGCGGGCCGATCAGTTTCGCGCGTTCGCGGTTGTAGTCGTCGGAGAGCAGCGTCCGCATGGGGATCTGCGCGAAATCCGGGTCGCCATAGTAAACCTCGCGATCGGCGAAGGCGAGCTTCATCGCCTCGATGATCGTATGGACGAACTCTTCGCCCATCGGGTCCATCTGCGCGATATTCGTGTGCTTCAGCAGCGCCAGCGTCTGCGCGAAAACCGGCCCCTGCCCCCAGGGGCCCTGCTTGCAGACCGTCCAGTCGCCGTAATCATAGGTCAGCGGCGCCTCGACATGGGCGGCGTAGCCCGCCATGTCGGCGGCGGTCAGCACCGCCTTGTGCTTCGCGCCCGAGGCGTCCATGACTTCGGCGGTCTTCAGCCATTCGGCCATCTCCTCGGCCACGAAACCGCGATAGAAGGCGTCGCGCGCCGCGTCTATCTGCGCCTCGCGGCCGGAAACCTGTTCGGCGGCCTCCAGAATCCGGGTCCAGGTGCGGGCGAGATCCGGGTTGCGGAACAGCGCGCCCGGCTTCGGCAACTCGCCGTTCGGAACCCAGACCTCATATGAGGTCGGCCATTCGCGACGCATGAAATCGGCCAGATCGCTGATCTGGTTCACCACGCGCCCCAACACCGGATGGCCGTCGCGGGCGTAGCCGATCGCAGGCTCCAGCACTTCGCGCAGGGTCATGCTTCCGTAATCGCGCAGCATCAGCATCCAGCCGTCGAAAGCGCCGGGAATGACCGTCGCCAGCAGCCCGTCGCCGGGGATGACGTCGATCCCCTCGGCCCTGTAATGCGCGATTGTCGCGCCGGCGGGCGCCGGGCCCTGACCGCAGATCACCTGAACCTCGCCCTTGTCCGCCGAATAGATCAGTGCCGGCATATCGCCGCCCAGACCGTTCAGATGCGGCTCCACCACGATCAGCGTCATGGCGGTCGCGACCGCCGCGTCAAAGGCGTTGCCGCCCTTTTCCAGGATCGACATGCCCACCGCGGTGGGGATCCAGTGGGTGGAGGTCACGACGCCGAAGGAGCCGGTGATCTCGGGGCGGGTGGTGAAGCTGTTCATGGATATCGTCCGTCAGTTTTCACGCGGGTCCAGCGCCTCGCGCAGACCGTCGCCGAGCAGGTTGAAGCCGACGACGACCAGAAAGATCGCCAGGCCGGGAAACAGCGCGTAAGTGGGCGCCTGGGTCAGGAAATTCTTGGCCGTGTTCAGCATCGAGCCCCAACTGGGCGCCGGCGCCTGCTGGCCGAGGCCGAGAAAGGACAGCGAAGCCTCGGCGATGATCGCCGTCGCCACGGTCAGCGTGGCCTGTACGATGATTGGCGGCGCGATATTCGGCAGGATGTAACGGCCCATGATCTCGGGATGGTTCAGCCCGACGGCGCGGGCGCCCTCGACATAATCCTCGGACTTGACCGCCAGCACCTGACCGCGGGTCAGCCGGATGATGATCGGCATCGCCGAAAGCCCGATGGCGATCATCGCGTTGGTCAGCGAAGGGCCGAGAAAGGCCGCCAGCGCGATGGCCATGATCAGGAAGGGCATGGCCAGCAACGCCTCGGTGACGCGGGAGATCGCCATATCGACCCAGCCGCCGAAATATCCCGCGAGCAAACCGAGCGGCACCCCCGTCGCCAGCGCGATGACGACCGAGACCACCCCCGCCAGCAATGACGCGCGCGCCCCCCAGATCATGCGCGAGAGGATGTCCCGCCCGATCTCGTCCGTGCCCAGCCAGTATTCCGCCGAAGGCGGCAGGCGGATCGCGGTCCAGCTGGTGGCGGTGGGGTCGGCGATGGGCAGCACGGGCGCGAGCAGCGCGAGCAGGATGATCGGAATGACGATCGCCGCCCCGACGATCGCCGAAGGATTGCGGCGCAGCGACCGCCATGCGCGGGACCCTTTGCGGGCGGGAAGGGCGGCGTCGGTCATAGCTGCGACCTCAGTCGGGGGTTGAGCAGGACATAGAGCGTGTCGGCCGCCAGGTTCAGCAGGATGAACCCGGTCGCCGTGCAAAGCACGACCCCCTGCACGACGGCGTAATCGCGGGTGAACACCGCATCGACGATCAGCTTGCCGAAACCGGGAATGGTGAAGATCTGCTCGGTCAGCACCGCGCCCGCCAGCAATTCGCCGAACAGCAGCGCCGTCAGGGTGATCACCGGCAGCACCGCGTTGCGAAAGGCGTGGCCCAGCACCACCGCGCCGCCCGAAAGCCCCTTGGCCCGCGCGGTGCGGATATAATCGGATTTCAGCACGCCCATCATGGATGATCGCGTATGCCGGAGCAGCGTCGCCGACAGGCCGGTCCCCAGCACCACGGCGGGCATGATCATCGTCTTCAGCGACAGGCCGGGATTTTCCCAGAGCGAGACATAGCCCGAGGCCGGCAGCCATTGCAGCTGCACCGAAACCAGCAGGATCAGCATGATCCCCAGCCAGAAATTCGGCACCGACAGCGCCGCCAGCGCCATGAAGTTGACCACGTGGTCGCCGAGCCGTCGCTTGCGCACCGCAGCGTAGATCCCGGCCGGCACCCCCAGCGCGAAGGCGATGGTCAGCGCCATGGTCGCCAGCTGGATCGTGACCGGCAGCTTCTGTCCGATCAGCTCCAGCACCGGCTGGCCGGTCCGCAGCGAGACGCCCAGATCGCCCTGTGCCGCCGCCGTCGTCCAGCGCATGTATTGCACCGGCAACGGGTCGTTGAAGCCATAGCGCTCGCGCATCTCCTCCAGCACGACGGGGTCGCGCTCCTCGCCGGCCAGCGCCAGCACCGGATCGCCGGGCAGGAGCTTTTGCAGGAAGAAGACGAAGACGGAAACCAGCAGCAGCGTGGGAATGGCCACCAGAAGCCGCTTGGCGATGAAAATATGCATGGGCCCGTCCCGCGAATGGCGCCGCCCCCGAAGGGGCGGCGGTCAGATCAGTTGTCCAGCGTCACGCCCCTGAGGCGGATCATCGCATCGGGGAAGGCCTCGAATCCCTTCAGTTTGGCGCTGAAGCCATAAAGGAACTTCTGGTGCCCGAAGGTGATGATCGGAAGCTCATCGGTGACGATCGCGGCGAAGGCGTCGTATTTGGCCTTGCGCACCGCCGGGTCGGAGGAGGCGCGCGCCTCGTCCAGCAGGGCGTCCACCTCGGGATTGGCGTATTTCATGTCGTTCAGCCCGCCTGCGGAATGGTAGAACTGATGCACATTGCCATCCGGGTCTGCGCGGCCCGACCAGTCGGAGCGGGTCATCTCGAAATCGCCGGTCGACTGGTTGTTCAGCAGCGTGGCGAACTCGGTCGAGATCAGCGACAGGTCAAAGCCCGCCTCGGCCACCATCGCCTGGATCATCTGCATGGTCTGGGTGACGACCGGGTTGTTATGGTGCTTCAGCGTCACCGCGACGCGGTCCACGCCCGCCTCCTCCATCAGCGCCTTCGCCTTTTCGATGTCGCGCGGCTGTACCGGGATCTCCTTGTTGTACCATGGCGAGGTCGGCGGCCAGGGCTGGTTCCCGGCCAGCGCGGTGCCGGAGAACACCACCTGATTGATCGCCTCGCGGTCGATGGCGAGCGAGAAGGCCTGCCGCAGCGCCCTGGACCGCCCCATCGGCTTCTCGCCATTCTCGCCATTGCCGATATTCACATACATGCCGAGGCTGCCGAGACCCACCGCCTCGGCGTAGCCAAGGCTCGCGTCGCCCTGCACGATCGCAGCGTCGGTCGCGGCGATCCGGTCCACCAGCTGCACGTCGCCCGAGCGCAGATTGGCCAGGCGCACGGTCGAATCCGGGATCGGGGTGAAGGTCACGCGGTCGATATGGTATTCATCGGCGGCCCAGTAATCGGCGAATTTCTCCAGCACGATCCGGTCCTGCGCCACGCGCTCGACGAATTTGAACGGGCCGGCGCAGACCGGGCTGGAGCCGAAATTCGCCCCGAGCGCCTCGGCCGCCTTGGGCGACACGATCATCCCCGCCCGGTCCGAAAGCTGCGCGATCAGCGAAGCGTCGGGCTTTTTCAGCGTGAAGGTCACCTGCAGCGGGCCGGTCGCCTCGACCTTCTCTACCGAAGCGAGTTCCGATTTCCGCCGGCTTTCGGCCAGGGTCATGTTGCGGGTGATGGTGTAGACCACGGCCTCGGCGTTCATCGGTTCGCCGTCATGAAACCTGACGCCGTCGCGCAGGTTCATCACCAGTTTCATCCCGTCATCCGAGATCGACCAGTCGGTCGCCAGCATCGGGACGAATTCGACATTCTCGTTGATGTCCACCAGCTTGTCGCAGAGCGAAGCGTAGACGATGCGCCCGACGAACGAGCGCGACTGCGCCGGGTCCAGCATGTCGGGGTCGTCCTGAAGCGCGATCCGCAGATCGGCGGCCTGGCCGGCGAAGGCGCACAGGCTTCCGGCGAGCGCGGTGGCGGCGAGGGTCTTCCAGTTCATGTCGCGGGGTCCTCCATAAGGAAATGCGGGTCGGCGGGCGCGCCGTCGGGGCCGAGCGCGGTGAGACGGCGCAACAGCCACATCTGGATGTCCAGCAGATGATCGCGCATGGCCGCGCCGGCGCGCGCCGGATCGCGCGCGTCGATGGCCGCGATGATCTCGCGATGCTGACGATCGACGCTGGCGGCGGCGCCCACGCTCCTGCGCGCCAGGTCGCGCACGATCTGCCATGATTTTTCCTGCCGCACCCGGTTCATGATGTCGAACAGGGTCAGGAACATCGGGTTGCGGGCGGCCACGGCGATCTGACGGTGAAAGGCGCCGTCCCACAGCTCGCGGCTTTCGGGGTCTGCCGCCTCGATGCTGCGGCGGTTGAGTTCGGTCATCCGCGCCACATCGGCGTCATCGGCCCGCAGCGCGGCCAGTTGGGCGATCTGCGGCTCCAGCCGCAGGCGGACCTCCATCGCCTCGTCACAGGTGGCGCGGGGAATGGCGGCGGAAATCTGCTCGGCCAGCGCCTCGCGCCGGCAGCCGATGAATGTGCCGGCGCCCTGCTTGCGCCAGATCAGCCCTTCGGCCTCCAGCACCTCCAGCGCGCGACGCAACGCATGGCGGCCGATCCCCAGCCGCTGCGACAGGGCGCGCTCGGTCGGCAGCTTGCCGCCCTCCCTCGCCCATTCCGGCAGGGCGATCAGATGGCGCAACTCCTCAAGCGCGTAATTGGCGTCCTTGGCGGACATGTCCGGCGGGGGCGACACTAGTTCAAACCATTTCCCTATTGGTTAACCCAATCTTAGGGCTTTGGACGCCGGAGGAAAGCGGAAATTGCGCAGAACGACCTTCGGCCCGCCGGAAATGGTTGCAAGCAACCCCATATATTGGATAATTATCTGAATATGGCGCCCATTCATCATCGGCCGCAAGCAGGCCATGGCGGCCCCTTCCGAGAGTGAGTTTTCAGGCGTGAAGGTCTTCGGCGGAGATCGCCGGGTTATCACGCACGGCTCTTCAGCCGAGCGCGGCCAAAGCCGACCGCGAGGATCCGAGCCCTCACGGCCGGTTCAGATTCGTTGCGGTTCAGGCGTGGATCGCGCCGTCGCCGAGGGCCAGGGCCGCCTCGCGCACCGCCTCGGAATAGGTCGGATGCGCGTGGCAGGTCAGGGCGATGTCGCCTGCGCGCGCGCCCAGCTCCATGCCGACGCAGATCTCGTGGATCAGGTCGCCGGCGGCGGGGCCGATGATATGGGCGCCGAGGATCTGCCCGGTCTCCGCATCGGCCAGCAGTTTCACGAAGCCTTCGGCGGCGAGATTGGCCTTGGCCCGGCCATTGCCCATGAAGGGGAATTTCCCGGCCTTGTAGGCCCGGCCCTGCGCCTTCAGCGCCTCTTCGGTCAGGCCGACGGAGGCGACCTCCGGCGCGGTGTAGATCACGCCGGGGATGACGGCGTAGTTCACATGGCCATGGCGGCCGGCGATCTCCTCGGCGGCGGCCATGCCTTCGTCCTCGGCCTTGTGGGCGAGCATCGGCCCTTCGGTGACGTCGCCGATCGCGTAGATCCCCTCGACATTGGTCTTCCAGCGCGCATCGGTCAGGACGAAGCCGCGCTCGGTGGCGACGCCAAGCGCCTCCAGCCCCAGACCCTCGGTAAAGGGGCGCCGGCCGGTGGCGACGAGGACGATATCGGCGTCCACGCTGTGCTCGCTCTCATCCTTGCGGCGCTTGTAGGCGACCTTCAGCTTGGTCTTCAGCTTCTCGACCCCGGTGACGGCGGCGCCGAGTTCGAAGGCGAAGCCCTGTTTGGTCAGCGCCTTGCGGAACTCCTTCGCGATCTCGCCATCGGCGCCGGGGGTGATCTCGTCGAGATATTCGATCACTGTGACCTCGGCCCCGAGCCGCCGCCAGACCGAGCCGAGCTCTAGCCCGATCACGCCGCCGCCGATCACCACCAGTTTTTTCGGAACTTTCTGAATTTCCAGCGCGCCGGTGGAGGAGACGATCCGCTCCTCGTCGATCTCAAGGAAAGGGAGGGTCGCGGGTTCGGAGCCGGTGGCGATGACGATATTCTTCGCCTTGTGGGTCTCTTTCCCGACCCTCACCTCGCCGGGCGCGGTGATCTCGGCCCAGCCCTGAATGTAATCGACCTTGTTCTTCTTGAACAGGAACTCGATCCCCTTGGTGTTGGCCAGAACCACCTGCGCCTTGTGCTTGTGCATCTGGGGAAGATCGGCGGAAACCGACTTGGCGACGATGCCGAGCCGCGGGAAATTCGCCTCCGCCTCATGCAGCATCTCGGTGGCGTGGAGCATCGCCTTCGACGGGATGCAGCCGACATTGAGGCAGGTGCCGCCCAAAGCGCCGCGCCCTTCGACGCAAGCGGTCTTCAGCCCGAGTTGCGCGGCGCGGATGGCGCAGACATAACCGCCGGGGCCGCCGCCGATGACGATCAGATCATATTCGGCCATGAATCATTCCTTTCCGCGCCTCAGACAAGCGAGGCGATAAACATCAGCATCGTCGCGGCCGTCCCGACCCCGAAGGCCACCGACCGCCACGGGACCCATCCACAGGCGTAGGCGGGCACATAGACCACGCGCGCCGCCAGATAGACCCAGGCGCAGACGGCGGTGAAAGCCGTCGCCTCACCCGCAAGAACCACCACCGCCACCGCGGCGGCGAAAAGCGCCAGCGCATGGGCGTGATTGTCGAGCGCGCGCCCGAGCCGGGCGGTGCGCGGCGACATCACCCCCGGCGCCAGCGGCTCATCGCGCGGGCCGAGCGCCCAGGCGGGGCCGGCGCTCAGCGTCGCGGGCACGGCGTAGATGAAGAACTGCGCCCCCTGAAGAAGGCCGGCGAGGGCGAGCGCGGTGAGTTCGGGCGTCATGTCAGCGAACCTCCACTTCAACCATTCCGGCCTTGCGCCCGGACCACGCCCTGATCACAGATCCATCAGCAGACGGCGCGGGTCCTCCAGCGCGTCCTTCACCCGGACGAGGAAGGTCACCGCCTCCTTGCCGTCCACGATCCGGTGATCGTAGGAGAGCGCCAGATACATCATCGGCCGGGCGACGATCTGGCCGCCGACCACCATCGGCCGGTCCATGATCTTGTGCATCCCCAGAATGCCCGATTGCGGCGGGTTCAGGATCGGCGAGGACATCAGCGAGCCGTAGACGCCGCCATTCGAGATCGTGAAGGTCCCGCCCTGCATGTCGGCCATGGAGAGCTTGCCGTCGCGGGCGCGCACGCCCAGCTCGTTGATCGTCTTCTCGATCGCGGCGAAGCTCATCTCATGCGCGTTGCGCACAACCGGCACCACCAGCCCGGTCGGAGTGCCGACGGCGACGCCCATATGGACGAAGTTCTTGTAGACGATATCGGTCCCGTCGATCTCCGCGTTCACCGCCGGCACTTCGTGCAGCGCATGGACGCAGGCCTTGGTGAAGAAGGACATGAAGCCGAGCTTCACGCCGTGCTTCCTGAAGAATTCGTCCTTGTACCCGTTCCGCAGATCCATGACCGCGGTCATGTCCACCTCGTTATAGGTGGTCAGCATGGCGGCGGTGTTCTGGCTGTCTTTCAGGCGGCGCGCGATGGTCTGGCGCAGACGCGTCATCTTCACGCGTTCCTCGCGCGCGGCATCCCCGGCAGGACGTGCGGGAGCAGGTGCGGCGGCGGGCGCAGGCGCAGCTTTCGGCGCCG